>NZ_CAXBGN010000024.1:0-1689 GCF_963975415.1 uncultured Kriegella sp. | reverse complement strand
AGAAGGAATTTGAAAGACAAAAGACTTTATATGACGCTGGTGTAGGCAGCGGTGCTAATTTTCAAAAAGCAGAAGCTCAATATGAGGCATCCCGAAGTATGGCCAACGGTCTGGAAGCGCAGCTGCAACAACTAAATGTTAGCGCTTCTGGCGTTAGAAAGGGAACTATTTATCAGCGTGTGGCCTTGCGTAGCCCCATAGAAGGATACGTTCAAAAAGTAGAGGTAAAAACAGGTCAGTACGTAGAACCGCAAACCGACCTTATGGAAGTCGTGGACACCCACCACGTTCACGCAGATTTGATGGTCTTTGAAAAGGATGTGTATAAAGTCAAAAAAGGGCAGATGGTTACGTTCAATGTACAATCCAATCAGGGCCAAGAACTGACCGCAGAAATTTATTCTGTGGGAAAAACTTTTGAGGAAAATCCCAAAGCATTGCACGTACACGCAGAAATCGAGAACAAGCAAGGCAATCTAATACCAGGAATGTACATCCAAGGGCGGATTCAAACTGACAATACAATGACCACGGCAATACCTGAAAGCGCCATTGCAGCCGATGGCGAAAAGTCATTTGTGTTTACAGCAATAAAGGAAGGCGAGGATTGGAAGTTTACGCCCGTAGAAGTCACAAAAGGCACTCACGATGGCGAGTGGATTGCCATAGATTTTTTAAAGGAACAAGAGCCTGATACACAATATGCCTTTAATAATACCTACTACCTTATGGCAGAAATGAAAAAGGGCGAAGCAGAACATAGTCATTAAGACTTATTAAAACTATTATAAAATGACAGAAATAGAAAAAACATTAGAAGATAAAAGTGTGCGGCCTACGGCAATGCGCATCTTAATTTATAAATATATGGCCGAAAAGGAAATTGCGGTCGCCCTTACTGATATAGAGTCAGCTTTCGCGAAAGCGGAACGCACCACATTATATCGCACATTAAAGACTTTTGAGGAAAAAGGAATAGTACACCAGATAGACGATGGAACGAATATTTCAAAATATGCTTTATGCGAACCAGGTTGCAATTGTGAACTTGACCAAGATTTGCACTTGCATTTTCATTGTACTAACTGTGACGAAACGGTTTGTTTGACCCAACAAAAAATTCCACATATAAATTTACCAGAAGGTTATATAGCAGAGGACGCAAATTTGGTAGTGAAAGGAATTTGCGAAAAGTGTAGTGGACAATAAATGCACTTCCGTTGCATTGGTACTTGACATAAATTTACCTTTGAAAAAAAAGGAATGAAGATAAAAACGGTTATTCCAGACGGTCTAAAAAAGCACTATATCAAAGAGCTCGAACTTTATCGAATTTCGCTTCTAAAAAGTGATTTGTCCAAGGCCTGGCATCATCTTGAACGCTCTCGCATATTGGGGCAATCATATCCCTATGAGCATACTTATTCTCATTGGCTGATGCTCAAATTTGGTTTAAGACAAAAAAACCTTAAAAAGGTTTTAGGGCAAATTCTAAGGCTAGTTGTAGGGGGTTGGAAATCATTCATCGACCACGTACCGACCGGAAATACTGGCGGTTCTTATGTTCCTCCTTTAAAAAGAATGAAACTTCCTATCGATTTGGAAAAAATTTTAACGAAGTATAACGCGGCATAATGAAAAAGAAAAAAGTAAACCTACGGGACATAAATACTCAAGAACATTCAGGCG
>NZ_CAXBGN010000023.1:0-1908 GCF_963975415.1 uncultured Kriegella sp. | reverse complement strand
CAAATTTGAAAGTTCAAATAAAGAATGAATTTACCAACTAGTTTTGGCCCTATTACCATTTAATGAGGTTTTTTGAAATCCGACTAGGAATTCAATGCTAAATCCTATTCAACTATGTCGTAAGTTGTTTCACTCTGACCTATTATTCCATCTCCAATAATTGAGATACCCTCACAAATCACCAAAACCTTTCCCGAAATATCTCCATTAAAAAACTTAATGGTAGCATTGCCTTGTGCATCCGTAACAACATTTGGCTCCCAATGTATCAATTTTCTTAAGTCGGGCGTACCAGGATCATCAGTGGTCCCATCATAAGAAGGGCTATAAAACTCCCTTATGGGGGAGAACTCAGGGGCAGAGTCGAGCAATAAATTGGACCTTTTGGGAAAAGCTCCGAAAAGACCTTTTCCCGAATAGGTATAAATTGCCAAAATTGCTGGAAACGGTGGAGGCTGGAATAAACCGGAGGCAGAGGGGAATGTATCCCGAAAATAGCGGTTGGCACTTGTTGTGTTTCTGATAATCTCGACACTTTTAACAGCAGCAATCGGTATATCGGGAACAATGCTAAAATGGTCGATCACAACGGGAATGCCATCAATTAAGATATATGTAAAACCGGCACCGTGGACTCGGGCATACAAGTACCCTGTCCCATTCCCCAACCTACTCACCGAAAGCTCTTCAGGGTAGTTGAACAATAGCCATGAATAAAGGCTTCCTGTCCAATTTTTCGCTTTGGCCATCAACTCTTTGTTGTCTATGACAACATCTGGCATACCATGTAATTTGTTCATTTCTTCCCTTTCTGCGGTCAGAATGTAGTCACTGACGACAACCTCGTTCAAGGCTATGGTATTTGGCAACAAAAAAGGGTCGAGGGCTATATCTTTTGATATTCGCTCACTTACGGTTTTTTCTATTATACTATCAACGGGAGCGATGACCAATTCGGTTTCATACTCTATCTTGGGAACTATTCTTTTATGGATATGGACCTTAAAGTTTGAACTTTTTCTACCGGAGGAAGTGGGTTGTATCACAAATTTTTTTCCATCTCCGTAACTATTTTCAAGACTGAAATTAAAATATCCCGTACTATCGACTTCTTGATTATAAACTGTTATTTTTTCTCCAAAAGTCATCAATGTCAAATCGTACCTGTCATTTTGAAAACGCTTTTTCCTTTTTACCTTCTGTACTCCCTCAACATACCCCGTTAGACCGAGTCCCTTTTCAGGTTGTATCAACTTGGGTTCTTTGGGCTTGTCGTACTTATAATTCGACCAACCTTGGGTAAGCATCAAATAATCCAGATCTTTTAAATGATCCTCATGCTTGAAATAACAAGCGGGATCCTCGATTTCGCCCCTGATATCTGATTCCAACATAAAATAGGAAACAATATTTCCATGGGTAAGGTTTGTCCGCTCAAAATAATCTTTGTTTACCGCCATTAATGATATAGAACTTGGCAAAGGTCGTTTTCCTTTCGTGGAACGAATGTGAACGATTACACTATCACGTGCTTCATATTCGTTTTTGTCCATTTCAACTTTTATATCCAGATTGTCTTCGGGCCTATGATTGTAGAAATGACGTTCGGCTATGGGCATATGCCCCGAATCGTATAACGTTGCCCCTATAATTCCGTTCGGCAAATCCCTGCTTTTGAAGGCATAGCTAAACTTTCCATTTTTCATCAATGCCCTTAGCATATAAATATCCTTTCCCCGGTGATAAAGTTTTAGGAAGAGGCTATCGGTCATTACCGGTTTCGCATCCAACGCAATTAGCTTCATATGCTTTTCGGAAATAACCCGCATGACCATACCTTGAGGTCTGGCCACGGGAATGGGATACCTATGGGTTGTTCCATTGGTCGATTGAACTACCCCAAAATAG
>NZ_CAXBGN010000022.1:0-6203 GCF_963975415.1 uncultured Kriegella sp. | reverse complement strand
GCTTGCTCTTCGAGACTTTCTGCTGTTTGCATTAAGGAAGCATCGATTTGAATATTATTCTCAAGCATTAATTTATGGTTTCCAACATAGTATTGTGAACCGTCCTTTATTTCAGCTTGAACGCCTTTTCCTGTAATACTTTCAAAAGAAGCAATTTCAGCTTTTTCAATATTTTCATCTTTTAAGTGGTTGACCACCGCTTCCGCTAAAGGGTGTTCTGATTGTGCTTCAATTGCTAAAAGAATTTGCTTGTATTTCTTCGTGTCTTTATTATTCTCAGACCAATGAATATCCGTCACTAATGGTTTTCCTTCGGTAATGGTACCCGTTTTATCAAGAATGACCGCATTCACTTTATGTCCTAGTTCTAAACTTTCGGCATCTTTTATTAGGATATTGTTCTCGGCACCTTTGCCAATCCCCACCATTATAGCCGTAGGTGTAGCCAATCCCAATGCACAGGGACAAGCGATAACCAATACTGCTACAGAAGTTAGTAAGGCCTGCGAAAATGCATTATCGCCTCCTGCCGACATCCAAACAATGAACGTAATGATAGATATACCCAAAACGATAGGAACAAATATTCCAGCAATTTTATCGACCAGTTTTTGAACGGGTGCCTTGCTTCCCTGGGCTTCCTGAACCATTTTTATGATTTGGGATAGCAAAGTTTCACCACCAACTTTTTCTGCGGTAAATTGAAAGCTCCCTTTTTGATTTACCGTTCCGGCAAATACTTTTTCATCCTTTGTTTTTTCTACGGGAACAGGCTCTCCCGTAATCATACTTTCATCTACATACGAGCTTCCCTTGGAAACTTCGCCATCTACAGGTATCTTTTCTCCTGGGCGCACCAAAATGGTTTGACCCACTTGCACAGCCGAAATAGGAATTTCTTTTTCTTCCCCATTCTCAATAATCTTCAGGGTTTTGGGTTGTAATCCCATCAATTTTTTGATGGCCGAAGAAGTGTTGGATTTTGCCTTCTCTTCCAATAATTTCCCCAAGGAAATAAAGCTTATAATTACGGTAGCCGCTTCATAATAAACGTGAGGCTCGATACCGCGACTCAACCAAAATTCAGGAAAAAAAGTATTGAATACACTAAAGAGAAAAGCGATTCCGGTACTCAAGGCGACCAAGGTATCCATATTCGCCTTCCCGTGTTTAGCTTGCTTGAAAGCATTGATGAAAAAGCTACGACCGAACCAAAATAAAACAGGAAAAGTCAATACTAACGAAATCCATTTTCCGGGTTCCCAATGCATAAAAAACATTCCCAAAATAAATATGGGAAGGGTCAGAATCGCTGACCAGATAGTACGGTTTTTTATATCTTGATAATGCTTTTGCTGGAGTTCTTGTTGTACTTCTGAAGGGTCTTCCGCATCGATGATAATGTCATAACCTACTTCTCGCAAAGCGTTTTGCAATTTTTCCTCCGTAACGGTCTCATCATAATCAACGAGTACTGAACTACTGGCAAAATTAACACTGGCACCGTTGACACCTTCGGTATGCGACAGGATGGATTCAACACTTGATGCGCAGGCCGCACAAGTCATTCCCGTGACCGGAAAGGATTTTTTGATATCTGATTTCTTGGTTTTAGTTTTATCCTTTTGCTCCAAAACAGTTGTGGTTTCCATAGCTTTATCTGAATTGCTTTATGCAAAGTTCAGAATTGTTACCACCAACCGTGTTACGAAATTTGCTGAAAGAGTTGTAATATTCTCGCAAAATGTGGAAAACAACTAGTCAAAGTTGCTTTTCTAGCTCAGCGACTGTTTTCTTAAACTGTTCTAAATCCTTGAAGATATGTGCCCCTATCTCTATGGCTTTGCGATAATAGGGAAGAATGATTTTAGGAAAGCTCCTTTTCTTGTACTCATTTTCCTCTGCATCCATTTTATCTTTACGGACATCGCCAAATTTCAACAGCAATAGTGTTGCTCGTCGTATTTCCTGTGGGTTATTGCGTTCTTTGACTTTATCCACCAAGTTGAAAAACTCTATATCATTCTTGGTAATGTTAGCTTTTGATTCGTATCGTCTTAATTGCTCGTCTATCTCTATATCTTCAATTCTGGCTAAGTTCATATTGATATTATGGCCCGCCCAAAAACCATTCTCTTCATCGAACCAAATGCCCGAATCGTGCCATTTACCAAAAAAATTGACGGCATTTTTGATGCGGAAACCTTTGAGTCCTTCCTCAGAACCCAGAATGGTAACTTCACAGGGATTGGGAAACATTCCCATTACAACTACATCCTTTTTGTAAGAATTAAAATACTGAAAATACAATTTCTTGAAAATGTCGAATAAGTCAATAACATTATTCAACTTGGGGTAGAAGAATTCATCTAAATCAAAGGAATGGTTTAAGACACCGTTTAAATCGATAGGGTCCGAATCGTGCATTACATACCGATCTTCGTCAATAGAATAGGCGGAATGGAAGAAACTGTTGCGTATTTCTTTAAAATGGTTCTGCTCATAAAAATCGATTAGGTGCTGCTTTTCCGAATCGGCCAAGAGCTCCATCAAGAAATCTTGTTTTTCGCCGATTCCCAAAAGGCGCTCATATTTTTTTGTTTTCCAAAAAAGATATGATGAACCTTTGTATCCCAATTTAATACGGCACAGATTACCTATTATGTTGTAGAAGTCGCTGTTCTCAAAAAAAGTGGAGTAAATCTGTAAACCCATACGGGTTTTCTCTTTTCCTTCCAATTCATTGTACAACCTTTTGTAAAACTCGATTGCATCGAACCATTCATGAAGGTTCGAGTTTAAATTGGATGAACTGATTCCCCTATAATTAATCAGGTTAAGTACAAAATCGAATTCGCTTCTAGCCTTGGCTTCTTCAAAAAGATTTCTCAAATCCTTTACTGGAGGTTGTGCATCTTCCATAAATAAAAATACTTATTTAACGGCAAACCCCCATTGAGAATCGCTCACATACCATTTTTACCTTCCCAGCTGATTCTCCAGATCGTATTGGTCACATCATCGGTTATCAACATCGACCCATCGAGTAGTACGGCGGCACCCACGGGTCGGCCATAGACCTCATCTTTTTTGCCGTCAACAATAAAACCCGTTAAAAAGTCTTCAGGTTTTCCAGTTTGTTCTCCGTTCTCGAAAGGCACGAAAACCACTTTATAGCCTGATAAAACCTGTCTGTTCCAAGAACCATGCTGCACGACAAAGGCTCCGTTCCGATATTTGTCAGGAAATGAATCGCCCGTGTAGAACGTCAATCCCAAAGATGCGGTATGGGGGCCAACGTTCACATCGGGCACCAGTGTATTCTCCACTTGGGCCGAAGGAACCCATTTTACCCTTGGATCTTCATTTTGCCCATAGTACACATAGGGCCAACCATAAAATCCGTTTTCCTGGACACTGGTCAAATAATCAGGTACGAGGTTGTTGCCCAATCCGTCGCGTTCGTTGACCGCCGTCCATAAGTCTCCGGTAACGGGATTCCAATCCATACCCACAGGGTTTCTTAGTCCTGACGCGAAAATTCTTAGTCCTGAGCCATCAGGATCAATCTCAAGAATGGCCGCCTTCATGAATTCGGCCTCTGCCCCTTTCTCCCCAACATTCGAGCCACTACCGACCGCTATATATATTTTCGAGCCGTCCTTGTTGGCAGTAATATTGCGTGTCCAATGTCGATTGGCCTTTCCTGCGGGCAAGGTCGTAATTTTTTCTGCTTTTCCCGATAGTTGAGATTGGCCGGGCTTGTAAGGAAAACGTAGCAATCCGTTGGTATTGGCCACATAGAACCAATCATCCAACACAAGCATTCCGAAGGGTTGATCGAGTTCCTTTTCGAGAAATACGGCGCGTTCATCGGGAGACCCATCCTTGTCTACATCGCGGAGCAAGGTTATCAAGTCGGAACTGTTCTTAAAGCTTTTCGACTTTGATGCCCCGATGAACCATGCCCCGATTTTTTTCCAAAGCGGATAATTAGAATTGCTTTGCGCCACAAGTACATCGCCATTCGGTGTAACGTACATCCACCTTGGATTCTTGAAACCGTCAGCATATTTTGTAACGGTAAAACCTGGCGGGGCTTTTGGTGTCCTTCCATTTTTCCAGCCAATGACATTGCTATAGTTGGAATAGGATTTGGAGGCCGATATCGGCGGTAGCGAATCGACGGTCTGCGCATTTGTAGTTGCCAATACTAAGAGTGAAATGATTAAACCTGTAAAAAAACGTGTTCCCATGGCCATTTAAAATTTTGTCTTACATCTTCTGCCCATTAAAACTTAGCATCTTGGTTATTTGAATTTCTCAATAACATCCCCTAGGTCATATACTTTTACGTCTTGCAATTCATTTGAAAGTATGCTGCTTCCGATCGCGCTTCTATATCCACTGCCGCAATGGACAACAATGGGTTTGTCAGTGGGAATTTCCTGAATTGAATTCCTAAGTTCGTGAAGGGGTTTGTTCAGGGCATCTTCAAAAATTTTCTTTTTTCTTACTTCATCCGTATTTCTGACATCGACAATAGTGTAATTATCCAGATTTTGTAAAAAATGCTTGAATTTTAATCGTTCGTTTTCGATCAAGTTTTTTTTCGGAAGGTTAATTATGGCCTTAAGCTGATTTTCATATCCGATCTTCGCCACCCGCCGGGCGATGGTCTTTACATTTTTTGGAGAATCAGCGACCAAATAAAATTCCTCATCTGGTTGGATTATAGTACCTAACCATGTTTCAAAAGAGGATGCTTCGCCACCCTGCATAATATTGATACTCTGTGGCCAATGACCTTGATTAAACTCGTTTTCATCACGACTATCGACAATTAGGATATTATCTTTTGGTTTTTCGGCATTAAGATGAATAGGGATTTTAGCGGTTGCCATATCAATCGATTCAACTTTCTTTTTGTTCATAGCTACATCATGTTTGAAATAGGCCGGTATGAACGGTTGGTCTTCAAGGAGTTCTTTGACAAACTCATCTTCATTTTGATGGCCAAATGCCCAGTTATCCTTTCGCTCCCTACCTAATGTGCTACTGCTATCTGCCGACATGCTTTTGCCGCACAGGGATCCCGCCCCGTGGGCGGGGTAAATAATGGCCTCATTCGGTATTTTTTTGAATTTAGTTCGAATTGTGTTGAACATTTCACGGGCCAGTGCTTGCTTTTTTTGCTCTTTGTCATCTTCATTTCCGCGCAGGTCCGGGCGTCCGACATCCCCGATCAATAAGGTGTCCCCCGTAAAAAGTGCAACCTCATTTGCATCTGTGGCAAGAATGGAAATACTATCGTATGAATGCCCAGGAGTATTTATGGCTTCTAGTTTGGTATTGCCCACGAATATGGCACTGTTCCCATCAAAACTTTCGAAAGGGTATTCAGCTTCCAATCTGCTGCTGTTATAGATCGTGGCACCTGTTTCTTTGCTAATTTGCCAATGTGAGCTTACAAAGTCTGCATGGGAGTGGGTCAATAGCACAACTTTGATCTTAGCATTTACTTTATGCGCAAGATTATAATAGTGCATCGGGTCGCGATCGGGATCGATTATCGCCATCTCCCCTTCGCTCAGCAGTACGTATGAATAGTGGGAAAGTGGTTTATATTCAAATTGCTGTATTTTCATAAAAATTTTATGCGTTTATAATTTAACGTCCGAAATGCCTTCGTTTATTCTCCTGTATTTTCGTTTTTTCCTTTCGAAAGTAAAAACTGTTATTACCTCCTGACATTCACTTTTCCGTATCAGTCAAGGTTTGTTGTTTCTTCGGTAAGCGATCCTTCAAATTTGGGAAGCGGACGCTTTTCCTTTTCTTCTTCTGTTTCTACTATCCCATTTTTCTTGATATCGTCGATCAACCATTGCATTTCCATGATTTCCCTACGCTGCGCCTTGATGATTTCATCGGCAAGCTCCCGAACCCTGACGTCCTTTATTTGAGAACGCTCACTGGTCAAAATAGCGATGGAGTGATGGGGAATCATACCTTCCATATAGTCAACACCGGAAACCGTAACCTGGCTCCTGACCAGCCATATTCCACCCGCGATCAGCAAAACACCCAAAGCCAAGATGGCAATATTCTTATTGCGGTCTTTGTACATCTGTAGCATATACAGGAGCATGATAATAACCATGGACCCACCCATGATCAACGTCATAAAGAACCTGGTTTCACTA
>NZ_CAXBGN010000021.1:0-34987 GCF_963975415.1 uncultured Kriegella sp. | reverse complement strand
AAGGTCTTACCGGAGATAAAGGAGCAACAGGGGACAAGGGTGCTACTGGCGATGTGGGTGCACAAGGTCCCGATGGCGATAAAGGTCCGATAGGTGACAAAGGTCTTACCGGAGATAAAGGAGCAACAGGGGACAAGGGAGCAACAGGTGACAAAGGTGCTACTGGAGACCAAGGTCCAGTAGGTCCACAAGGGGCTCCTGGTGATCCAACCACAGACGATCAGACATTATCAACAAACGGCAATCCTGGCTACATTGCCATCGCCGATGGTAATAATATCACCTTAAACGTAAATGATGCTGATTATGTAATAGGTAATGAATACAATACTGCGTTCGCAGTTGTTGGCTCGAATTTAAGAATCACTGATGGTGGAGGACCTCTTAATGTTCCATTGTCATCCTTAGGTACTGACGATCAATTCGACGACGAAGTGGAACTAAGGGTAGATATCGATGTTGATGATGCCGGAAAAAGTGCGGCACAAGGTTATGTTGAAGAAACGACCGTTCAAGAGGTAATTCAAGCTATTGCCCCAATTACTTCAAAAGCGGCACGTATATTCTATCCGCCATCCATCGCAGTTGATGCTTCGACGGTTGTCAATAATGTAACCATCGATTTATATCAAGAATATATCGATCAATTTGGTAGTCCGACCATGGCAAGCGCAGGAGCTCCTTCAGCCATACCTACCTATACCAAAACAGAGCTCTATTATTATGTTACTTATGCAGATCCTGCGGTTTTGAACATTGATAGTATTAGCGCAGATGGTATTATGCAATATGACGTGGTAGGAACTCCACCGGACTATAACTCTTTGATTAATGTAGTTTTTGTGGTGAAATAACTGAAACGATCCAAATCGATTTGAAACTTATCCAAACATATAAGAGATTAATTCTCAGCCTTGCTTTTTTAATGATGGGCGTTATTGTAGGCAATGCACAATTTTTGTTACAAGCCCCTGAGGGTAAAGGTGAGTCAAACTATAGATGGTTTGAAGCATCTGATACAAATACGGTTTTGGGAACGAATTCTTTCTATGAGGCTACTCAAAGGGGTGTGTATTTTGCCACCTACGATGGTACATTGTGTGGGTCAAATGCAACGGGGTACTTTATTTTGACCAATTGTAACTCCCCTTTCAATCAGGTCACTTTGGATATAACTGCAAATGTCGATCTAAGCTCGGGAGCTACGGTAAGTTGGAATCCAGTAGTTAGTGGAGATCAGGCCCGACCTGTTGTAAGCGCCACAGAAACTGTTGTCAAATATAGTGCAACGGTCACAAAGGCGGGTTGCGATTTTAGTTTGCCCAATTTTACGGTAGTTTGTATGTATGAATCGGCAACATTGGTTGATGATGTTGTTACGACCGATGAAGATGTTCCTGTGGTTGTAGACATTTATAACAATGATTCCGATATGCCGGCTAATGGAATACTGACTATTTCAGGTGCTGCCACCAATGGTAGAGTTGATATTGATAATAATGGTACCCCGAACGACCCTAATGACGATATTGTAACATATATTCCTAACCCCGATTATAATGGTTCCGACTCGTTCGATTATACAATTTGTAATACGTTTGGTGATTGTAGTACGGCAACGGTGAGTGTGACAAATCTTCCGATTGTAGATGGGGTCGAAGATCTAATTTCAACTACCGAAAATATTCCTGTAGAGATTGATATTTTGGCAAATGACAATGATATTTCTTTCGATGATTCACTATCAACGACCAATCCTTCCAATGGCACGATTGTAATTAATGAGAATGGGACACCAAATGATATAACCGACGATACTATTACCTATACACCGGTTACAGACTATTTAGGAAACGATTCTTTTACGTATACCCTTTGCGATAGGCTCGGGAATTGTAGTACGGCTACGGTGAATGTCGTGGTCAATCCGACCGGGATTATTGATAGTGACTTTGATGGAATCGTTGATAGTTTTGAAGACTTAAATCTCGACAACGATGGTGACCCATCTACAAATCCCACAGATTCTGACGGAGATGGGTTCCCCGATTATTTAGATATTGATTCTGATAATGATGGCATTCCCGATAACGTAGAGGCTCAGTCGACTCTAAACTATATTCCGCCCAGTGGAATCGATAGCAATGGAGATGGACTTGACGATGCGTACGAAAGAAATAGTTCCATTGGCATTTTCCCGATAGATACAGATGGAGATAATTTACCCGATTATTTGGATGAAGATAGTGATGGGGATAAAGTTCTTGACAATATCGAAGCTCACGATCATGATCATGATGGTATTCCTGAAGTACGTTTTATTGGTTCCGATAAGGATAATGATGGCTTAGATGACGGATACGAAGGGACTGCTACCGTAGATGATGATGTGAATGATGAAATAAATGACCCAAGAAACGATTTACCGGATACCGACGGTGATGGTGAAGTTGATTATCGTGATACCGATGATGATGGCGATGGTACCGATACCACGAACGAAGACGCAGACAAAGATGGTAACTTCTTGAACGATGATACGGATAGTGATGGGACTCCCGATTATCTGGAACCCAATGTCTCGGATGAAGATTTAGAGGTTTTCAATATTATTACACCCAATGGAGATGGGGCCCATGATACATTGAGAATAAATAGCATTGAGAATTTCCCGAACAATACGCTCAAAATTTATAACAGGTGGGGTGTACTCGTATTCGGTACCAGTGCATACGACAATAGCAATAATTATTTTGATGGTACTTCAAAAGGAAGGGTCACTGTTAATGTTGACAACAAATTACCCGTAGGTACTTATTTCTATATTTTGGATTATGAAGATGCGACTGGCAATATGAAAACAAAAACGGGTTACATATATATAAACAGATAGCATCATGGTAAAATTTGAACAAAAAAATAAGTGGATCGAGAAAGTCAAATTTTTGCTTGGTATGCTCTGCTTTTTCATGATAGGCGCAGTGTTCGGGCAGCAAGACGCACAGTTTACCCAGTATATGTATAATACAGTCAGTGTAAACCCAGCGTATGCCGGTTCACGAGGACATATTAGTGTCGCTGCATTACATCGGTCACAATGGATCGGTCTTGATGGTGCACCGCAAACGCAGACTTTTAATTTGCATTCCCCAATAGGATATAGAGGTGTAGGCCTTGGACTGTCTATTGTGAACGATAAGATTGGTCCGACTTCGGAGACAAATTTTGATCTTGATTTTTCATATACCGTTTATACTTCCACGGAAGGAAGATTAAGTTTCGGATTAAAAGCCAGCGCAAATTTGTTGGATGTAAGGTTTTCAGAACTCAATCAATATACCCAAGATCAAATATTACAACAAAACATTGACAATAGGTTTTCACCGAATATTGGGGCGGGAATCTATTATCATACCCAAAAATTCTATGCTGGGTTATCGGTGCCAAGGTTTCTTGAGACTTCGCATTTTGATGAAGCTTCGCTTTCCACGGCTAAAGAACAAATGAATTTCTATTTTATCACGGGTTATGTTTGGGACCTCAATTCATCATTAAAGTTCAAACCAGCTCTGTTGACGAAAGTAGTGCGTGGCGCGCCCTTGCAGGTCGATATATCTGCAAATTTCATGTTTAGCGAAAAATTTATTTTAGGAGGTGCATATCGGTGGGATGCTGCCTTTAGCGGATTGGCCGGTTTTCAGATATCCAATAAATTCCTAATCGGAATTGCTTATGATCGAGAAGTTACCGAATTGGGCAATGCCGCTTTTAACGATGGGTCATTCGAAGTTATCTTTAGATATGATTTTATTAGCACCAAGGGAAATCTAAAATCGCCAAGGTTCTTTTAACTAACAGATTATTCCTTAAACCCTACTTCTTTTGTTATTTTTATGATAGACTTAACCCGTAAAAACGGGCAAAGGTCTTATTTTTACACTATGGAAGAGGAACAAGTGATTTTGGTCAATGAACAAGACCAACAAGTTGGTACCATGCCAAAAATGGAAGCACATGAAAAGGCATTGCTACATCGGGCATTCTCGGTTTTCATTATGAACGAAAAGGGAGAAACAATGTTACAACAACGGGCTGCTGAGAAATATCATTCCCCTTTGTTGTGGACGAATACGTGTTGCAGTCATCAAAGGGAGGGAGAATGTAACCTTGAAGCCGGTAAAAGAAGATTAGAGGAAGAAATGGGTTTTTCAGTTGAATTGAAGGAGCTTTTTTCGTTTATCTACAAAGCTCCCTTTGATAATGGATTGACCGAGCATGAGTTGGACCATGTTATGATGGGAAGCTTCAACGGTATTCCGAAAATCAACCCGAAAGAGGTAGCCGATTGGAAATGGATGAAACCGGAGGAAATAAAGAAAAGTATTGCATCAGACCCCCAGCGATATACGGCTTGGTTCAAAATTATTTTTGAGAAATTCTATGACCATATCTCTAAAACCAATATTTGATGGGCATGAAAGTGAAGGTTAGTAGAAGGGCACATTTTAATGCTGCACATCGATTGTATTGTGAAGACTGGGATGATGAAAAAAATGCCGAGGTCTTTGGCAAATGTAGTAATCCGAATTTTCATGGTCACAACTATGAGCTTATTGTCAGTGTATCGGGAGCGATAGACAAGCAAACAGGTTTTGTGATGGATATGAAGATATTAAAGGAACTGATCAAAGATAAAGTTGAGGATGCACTTGATCATAGAAACCTTAATTTAGAGGTACGAGAGTTTAAAGCGCTTAATCCTACTGCCGAGAATATTGCGGTTGTTATATGGAACAAGCTGCGTCCGCACATCGCTTCGAACAAAGAGTTGGAAGTTGTACTTTATGAAACCCCAAGGAATTTTGTTACCTATGCGGGGTGAAAATTAATATCATGATGCCAGAATAATTGCCATTTAAAATATGGCTTAGAAACTAAACCCGATCAAGCTTATGTATCCATTGAAATTCAACCCTATTTTAAAAGAACGCCTTTGGGGAGGCACGAAATTGAAAGACGTTTTAGGAAAGGAAATTCCGAACGATATAACCGGTGAAAGTTGGGAGATATCGACCGTACCTGGTGATATATCGGTTGTTTCCAATGGGGAGCTCATGGGAACTTCACTGCAGGAGTTAATCGATCAAAGCGGTGAAGAGGTCTTGGGTAAAA
This sequence comes from uncultured Kriegella sp., assembly GCF_963975415.1. NCBI lineage: Bacteria > Pseudomonadati > Bacteroidota > Flavobacteriia > Flavobacteriales > Flavobacteriaceae > Kriegella > uncultured Kriegella sp. Next base: position 29,815 of record NZ_CAXBGN010000021.1, on the reverse strand, counting down.
GTGTAGTAGAACGCTTTGGAAAAGAGTTTCCTATACTTATAAAGTTTATAGATGCCAAACAAGATCTGTCGATTCAATTGCATCCCAACGACGAATTGGCAAAAAAGCGACATAATTCCTTTGGTAAAACGGAGATGTGGTATATAATGAATGCTGATAAAGCTGCAAGTCTGATTGTTGGTTTTAATAAAGATGTGTCAAAAGAAGAATATGCCAAAAGCCTAGAAGATGATTCGCTTCTAGAGCTTTTAAATTATGAAAAAGTTAAAGAAGGTGATACGTTTTTTATAAATACGGGTAAAATTCACGCGATTGGTGCCGGGGTGCTACTTGCTGAAATTCAACAGACTTCCGATGTTACTTATCGGGTGTTTGACTTTAATCGCCGCGATAAAAACGGGAATCTTCGCGAATTACATACCGAGCAGGCTTTAGACGCAATTGACTACAAGCAAAAAGACGATTTCAAGGTTCATTATGATCGAGATGAAGATGTTGTTAATGATATGGTGGCTTGCCCCTATTTCACCACGAATTATATTGATTTGACAAAAGATTTGGAACAAGATGTTTCAAATCGTGATTCGTTTACTATTTATATGTGTGTGGGTGGTTCGGCAACCATAGAGAACGAATTTGGGTCGGCTACGATACAAAAGGGGGAAACTGCCTTGGTTACTGCCAATTCAAAAAAAATACAATTAAAGACCAAGGGAGCGAAGCTCTTGGAGGTAACCATTTGATTATCCTCTAATACAAGGGAAGATTCAATATTTTATAGGCTTTGATTACGGTTTAATTTTTCTGTGGTGATTGATTTCAAAAAGCCTATTTTTGCAAAAAAAATAAATTCATGGCAAATATTAGAGAGTTAAAAAAGGATATCAATAATGTGTTGGGCGATATTATCGAGGCGGTTTATATCGTTGAAACGGCCAATGGTAAGCAAGATTCTAAAGAAGGGGCCAAGATTATTGATAAGGCCATTGAAACATTTGATGATTTAATCGTTAAGGTCAATCAAAGAGATGTTGAAAACAGAAAGAAACACTTGAACGAAGTTCGTGCAACATTACAGAAGGAAGCTACTGCTTTGGTGGAAGACTTGAATAAGTTAGGCTAAAAGTACCTGGCTTTTAAAAAAAATCCCGCACTAGTGCGGGATTTTTTTTTGCTCTATGTTTCTAGTCTCACTTAAATTCTGATTTGCCTTTGTGACTAGAATTAATTTTCGGCCTTCAGTTTTTCCAAATGTTTTTTCAATGCCCGACCGTATTTTGAATCAGCCACTTCAGGGGCTAATGAATTACTAATTGAGTCTAAGTATTTTGGGTTTGCATCGGCCACTTCAAAAAGAGCTATATAGGGGGCTATATAAGAGTTTTTGTTGTTCAATGCAAAATTAAGTGCATAGGCATATCCTCTCTTTACGTTACGGTCGCTTTTAATTCGTAAGGAGTCGAGTTGCAATGAGTCTAAAGGTTTTTCGGTATTTGTCGCCAGCTGCATCATTTCAAGGTCCCTTTTGTTGATTTCCGACATTACTTTTCGATATTCTTCCAATTTTTTATTGGTATCAGAACCGCTAATCTTAGCATTGGTATCAAAAGTGTTCCAAGTGGTGTTTATAGTAATTTGACCAGGTTCGCCAAAGAACGTGATTCGGTCGTTGACCATGTTGTTATCTTTTTTGTCAAGATAGAGATAGAAAATTTCCGGACTTTCCAATTCCGTAGTAAACGAAAAGTTTCCGTCGCCATCTATTTGAAGTGAATCAATGGTTGCCAATGTTGAATCAGGAATATGTTGCAAATACAATGTTCCTTTTTTAAGGCCCTTTACATTGCCGACGACTTTCATCGTACTATCGGTCATATTTTCCCCGCAAGAAAAAATAAGTAGTGCAAGTAAGCTAAAAAAGAATAGGTTTTTCATGTTTGTTGTTTGTGGGGCAAATATCCATAAACTTTTAGATAGTTTCTAAATTTTTGAAGCAATTTCCATTAGATAAGCGCAGAGTAGGGCGCCCCCGGTTCCTACAACATAACCAAAAACGGCCAAGAGCACACCAACAGAGGTCAATGAAGGATGAAACTCAGCTGCCACTACAGGCGCCGATGCGGCCCCTCCTACATTTGCTTGGCTTCCTACCGCCAAAAAGAAATAGGGCGCTTTGATTAGTTTTGCGACAAAGATCAATAGTACGGCATGTATGGAAATCCAAATAAAACCTATTGCGATAAGTCCCGGGTTTTCTAAAACTTTGCCAAGATCCATCTTCATTCCTATGGTTGCGACCAAAATGTAAATAAACATGCCTCCAATTTTACTGGCTCCCGCACCTTCATAGTTCTTGGCATTGGTAAAGGACAATGAAATGCCCACTGCTGTTGCTATTACGACCATCCAGAAAAAACCGGATCCAAGAAAAGATAAAAAGCTTTTTTTATCACTTACACTTTCAAAAGTATCGATTAAAAATGTGCTTATGTGTCCTCCAAAAAAATGGGCGACTCCTACTGCCGTAAAAGCAAAAGAAAGCATCATCATATAATCTTTGAGAGTAGGCACACGTGTTATTTTTTCTGCGAAGGCGGTTACTTTTATCTTTAATGTTTCTATTGAGGAGGTATCCGCTTTGAGCCAACGGTCTATCTGTTTGGTGCGTCCGACCCCTAGTAATATAATGGCCATCCAAATATTGGCTACAACGATATCGATCAATACCATCGCACCATATTTTTCTGGAGTATATTTAAAAATCTCGTACATAGCAGCTTGATTTGCCCCTCCGCCTATCCAACTACCCGCGATAGTGGAAAGTCCGCGCCAAATGGCATCAAAATCGTTTCCCCCAACAGATTCCGGGGAAAAGATGGAAACGATTAAAATGGCAATCGGTCCGCCAATAACAATGCCTACCGTACCGGTCAAAAACATAGTGAGGGCTTTAGATCCTAAATTAGCAATTGCTTTTAGGTCAATGCTCAAAGTCATTAATACCAACGCAGCGGGCAATAGGTAGCGACTGGCCATATAATACAATCTTGATTCGTGAACGACTACGTCGCCAGCATTATTGATGGTTTCCCATTTTTCTGCAATAACACCAAAAGAAGAAAGCATTCCCGGTAATAGATAGCACATCAAGACGGCCGGAACTATTCCATAAAATTTACTCCAAAAACCGGTTTTTATCGATGAGGTATAAAAAATAAACCCTAAACAAAGTGTGAGTATTCCAAATATTACGGTGTCATCGGTGAGCAGCGGTTCGGGTAACAGGTTTTCGGTCATATAGGGGCGCTTATTTGTCAAATATAATCAATGCAGGTGTTCTTTGATAAAATGTGCAACACCATGCGCGGTATTTTTTAAGGTAATTTTTTGGGCAATGGCTTTTACTTCTTCCCGGGCATTGTCAACAGCCACCCCATAACCCGAATACTGTAACATTTCTATGTCGTTATAATTGTCACCAAATGAAATAACATCGTTCAAAGTATTACCATCATTAAGTAGGCACTTGATTGCTGAAAGTTTTGATACGGATTTAGGGGCCACTTCGATCAACGTATCATTTGACCGATAAAGATGTAAGCTTTCGGAAAATTTCTCCATCAATTCGGGGTATAGCATGTCGGCCGTTTCCTTGGTTCCCATAAGCATGATTTTGTGCGCACTTACTTTTCGGTCTTTCCATTCAGTGAGGGTCTGCGACGTGGCCCTGAATGAGGGCACTGCCTTGGTATATCGTATTTCTTTTTGAACCCGCTCGGTATCTTCCTCGACATACCATTCGTCTTTGTAATAAAGTCCGAGTTTAATACCTAATTTATCGGCCATTGCATGTATTTGGGCTACATGTTTCAAATCAATAACAGTAGATACAACTATAGATGCTCCGTTTAAGATCAACGCGCCATTATAACATATAATAGGTTCGTGTTCAATACCTAGCCGACGTTGCAAATAGGTCATAGACCGTGGCATTCGGGCCGATACTAAAATTATTTTCGTCGTATTTCGTATTCTTGAAATTTCTGCAATAGTAAAATCTGACACGTCACTTTTGGTTGAAAGTAGTGTGCCATCTAAATCGGAACATAAAATTTTATAATGCACTGCAAGTTGGTTTTGATGCGTATTATTCAAATAAGAGCGAGCGTTGGCAAATAAGGGTGCTTTTCTATAATTGAAAAGCCAGTTTCCACTGGCCTGCAATAAATGTGTTTCAAAGTTAAGGGGAAAATCAAGAAAAATGGTGTTTGCTTGATCAATCAGGTTTTTTCTTAGGTTCTCTTTTGGCTTCTCTAAGACTTTTCATTAACATCCATTCTATTTGTCCATTGGTGCTTCGGAATTCATCGGAAGCCCATTTTTCAATAGCTTTTAACATTTCTTCGTTCAGTCGTAAGGCAAAAGCCTTTTTTTTACTCATGATGGGAATTTTGTATTTTGGTAATAAAATGCTACAATTTAGTCCTCGAGAGACCCCATTACCTATTCTTGTCCCTTTCTAATATCACTTTAAGTCCCATATTTCCTTGGTCGGTTACAGCCGTTATAACGCGCCAGCCTTCACGGGCCAGAAGGTTCAATTGGGTTTCGAATTTTTCATCGGTATTCTTTAAAAGATTAACCTTCTGTTTTAAGATTTTATATTCTTTCATGTCTTGAAGTTTTTAGGGTATCTATGGTTACATTCCTTAAAAAATAAGAAAATTAAGTCTATGCCAAGGAGGTATATATTTTAAATAGTACATCAGTATAGCATGTTTTTTGAAATTTACAAATGTTATATATAATGTTCAACATTGCGCATGGTTTTAAGGATGCTTCAATGCGCTAGTGATTCAACGTACCTGTGTTGACAATGGGTGCGGCATCTTTATCTGAACAGAGCACGACCATCAAATTACTGACCATGGCTGCTTTACGTTCTTCATCGAGTTCGACAATCTCTTTTTTACTTAACTCGTTCAGTGCCATTTCGACCATGCTTACGGCACCCTCGACAATTTTATGTCTCGCTGCGACGATTGCAGTGGCCTGTTGTCTTTTCAGCATAGCGTTGGCAATTTCTTGGGCATAGGCCAAATAACCGATTCGAGCCTCCAGTACCTCAATACCGGCCATTGCCAACCTTTCTTGTACTTCTTTTTCCAAGGCATCACTTACCTCATTTAAACTAGACCTTAGAGTAATATCTTCATCAAGACCTTCATCTGCAAAATTATCATAAGGATACATGCTGGCAAGTTTTCGTACGGCGGCATCGGTTTGTACCCGTACGAAGTTCTGATAGTCATCTACATCGAAGGCGGCTTTATAGGTGTCAGTGACACGTCATACTAAAATGGTACTTATCATTACGGGGTTGCCCAATTTGTCGTTTACTTTAAGACGTTCACTATCGAAATTACTTGCTCGAAGGGAAATGACCTTTCTCGAATATAAGGGGTTTACCCAAAAGAGGCCATTTTTCTTAATGGTTCCCATGTATTTTCCGAACAACAGAAGTACTCTTGAGCTATTGGGGTTAATATGTACAAACCCCTTAAGCATTACTAATGATGCAAATAACATAAGAATAGGTAATATGGGATTTATTCGGGCGATGAGTAAAAAGCCACCTAGGGCCGCCATTAAAAAAACCGACAGCAACATGGTGTACCCATTAAAGGCATTGATATTTTTTTCGTTTGTCATGATTAGATAATTTATATGATATTAAAATGATATCATAAATATATCAAAATAAAATATAATGCAGCAAATTTTTTTATGAAATCGCCTTTCGACTAAGGGTTGGAGTTTTTGGTACGAAATTTTTTGGACTTATTCGGATTTTTAAAAAGGCGTTTGAAAAAGCCATCGCGTTTGACCGGTTCACAGTCCAATTTCTCCAATACGCGGGAACTGGGTCGTTTAAACCGGGCTTTTGTAATATCATCGAACTCGGGATTTTTGTTCAGTTTTTGCATCCAAAGGGCAAAGAGGGGCAACGCGGCATTGGCACCTTGCCCAAGACGAGTGCTTCGAAAACCTATTTCGTGATTGTCTAGCCCGACCCAGGTGACATGCACCAATTTCGGAGTCAGGGCTACAAACCACGCATCTTTATTGTTCTGGGTCGTACCCGTTTTTCCGGCAATATCATTATTCAATTTGTAACTGGAGCGAATCCTGGAGGCCGTCCCAGAATTTATGGTAGATTTCATGATTTCTATCATTATCTGCCTGTTTTCTTCAGAAAAAGCACTTTTTCTTGCTCTTTTTGGCTCAAAATGCTCTAAAATGGAATCTTTCTGGTTCGTGATTCCTTGTATTAAGTACGGATACACTGCTTTACCCCCGTTAACGTAGCTGGCGTAGGCTCCGGCAAGTTCGTTCAGGTAAATTTCACCCGTGCCCAAGGCCAACGACGGCTGATGCGGTAATTCGGAGAAAATACCCATATTCTTTGCCTGAACGATTACATTTTCGATTCCGGTTTGTTCCAATACTTTTACGGCTACTGTATTTACCGAGTTGCTTAATGCTTCTTCCATAGAATAGTTGAGGTATTCTTCATCTTTTTCTCCGGAGTTGCTAGGCGACCACCCTTTTAAGTTTTTATATTCTACTTCTTGGGCCGAAAAATAGGTGCAGGGCTCGATACCTACCTCCAATGCGGCAGTATATACGAAAGGTTTAAAGGTAGATCCCACCTGTCGTTTGCTTTGGGCCACATGGTCGTATTTGAAGTGTTCGAAGTCTACACCGCCAATCCAGGTTTGAACGGCTCCCGTTTTAGAATCAATGGCCAAAGAACCGGTATTCAGAAACTTCATATAATGCTGTATGCTATCTAAAGTACTTGCCTCGACCGACTTTTCACCTTCCCAATCGACAAAGGTCATTTTTCTTTTTTTGGCAAGGGAATCTAGTATGACATTATCAGCCAACCCACTTTTTTTAAGCCTTTGAAATGCCACTGTTTTTTTTGCTAGTTTAGTGAGCAAGGTTTTGTCGGTTTTCCATGGTGCATTTTTGCCATAACTTTTTTCAAAACTTTGTTGCAATGATTTCATATGAGCTTTCATCACATCCTCGGCAATTACCTGCATTTTGTAATTTAAGGTCGTGTATACCTTCAGACCTGAAGTGTAGATGTTGTAATCGTTGCCTTTCTCTTTTTGTGCTTTGGCCCATTTTATCATTTGTTTGCGCACCTCTTCACGAAAGTATGGGGCAAGTCCGCTATTGTGGTCGAATTCCTGATAATCTAATTTTAGGGGTATTTGAATCAGACTGTCTTTTTGCGATTCAGAAACAAACTCGTTGGAATACATCGATTGTAAAACGAGATTTCTTCGGTTGAAACTGTTTTCTGGGAAGACTCTTGGATTGTAACCATAGGTAGCCTTTAGCATGCCCACCAATACGGCTGCTTCTTCAACGGTTAATTGTTTCGTGCGTTTATTGAAAAATTTTAAGGAAGCACTTTCTACGCCAAATACATTGTCGCCAAAAGATACGGTATTCAAGTAGTGGGTCAGAATTTCTTCTTTAGAGTAGAGATCTTCCAGCCGTGAAGCAATAATCATTTCTTTTACCTTGTTTACAGCTATGTTAGCTTTTTTACGATCTTTTCGTGGATAAAGGTTTTTGGCCAATTGTTGCGTAAGGGTGCTGCCACCACCTGCAGATTGATCCTGCATCAGTATCGTTTTCACCGCTACACGCATCAAACTAGTGTAGTCAATACCCGAATGATTATAAAAGCGTTCGTCTTCGATGGCCACAAGCGCATCTAAAAGGTGTTGGGGGAAATCCTCGTAGGAGATAGGCTGTCTGTCGAATAAATAAAATTTTCCGATAAGAACGCTATCAGCGGTATATACCTCGGAAGCCCTTTGGTACTTAAAATCAGAAAGTTCATTTTTCTTCGGCAAAGTGCCCCAAGCACCAAAATAGATACTCAAGAAAAATATAAATACAAGGGCCATTGCCGAAAGTAGGGCAATAGCTCCATACTTTACAAAATGGGGCTTTATTCTCTTTAAGATCAAATCAGCATATTTTTCGGTTGCAAGATCACATTTAAAAATTAAAATTGAAGCAGTCTTAACAATAGATTAAAGTTCCTTTTTCTATTTTTAGGGAAAATTTCAAAAAAACAAAGATTTAACTGTTCTTCCTTTTGCCTATTTTTTGCTAATTCAGGTGATATATGGGAATCCACAAGCAAAACCTTTTTTGAACTTTCACATTTAATAAAATCCGGTCTATAAAAATTGCAATGATAATAAATATGAAAAACCGCTTGAGTAACCGGAATATTTTGAAAATAATGATACTCTTATTGTTTTTTAGTTTTCATTTTGCAATATCAAATGTGCCAGTTTGGTCTAAAACAGGGCATAGGGTGATTGGAGAGATTGCACAGCAGCATTTAAATTCAAGAACAAAAAAGGAGATACTGAAATTGCTAGACGGACAGGGGTTGGCAGCAGTGGCGAACTTCTCTGATGAGATAAAGGCCGATACCATCTATCGTAAATTTTCGGCTTGGCATTATGTTAATTTTCCAGCTGACGCGGCTTATAAAGATGTTGAACCCAGTCCTTATGGTGATGTAGTTACAGGAATTCAAAAGTGCATTGAAATTGTGAAGAATGAGAATAGTTCTAAATCAGACCGGGCCTTCTACCTAAAAATGCTAGTTCATTTAATGGGGGATTTACATCAACCGATGCACGTCGGTCGTTTGGAAGATCGAGGCGGAAACGATATTGAGGTGCAATGGTTCAATAGGCCTAGTAACCTGCATAAGATATGGGATGCCAACATGATTGATGATTATGGTATGAGTTATACCGAACTGGCGGCAAGCTTACCCAGTCTTACTAAAAAGCAGGTTGGGGCCATACAGAAAGGCTCTATTTATGATTGGCTCGAAGAAACGCAAGACATTGCGAATGAGGTATACAAATCGGTTGAAAATGGAGAAAAGTTATATTACCGCTATAGCTATGACTGGTGGGACACTTTGGAGACCCAGCTTGAAAAGGGAGGCTTACGCTTAGCAAAAGTATTGAACGATTTATTCTAGCCTTCCAAGCAAGTTGAATTAAATAAACTAACGGTATTACTTCAGTACGCAGCAAGCAGAAAGAATTTTTGACATCTTTTGCTTTCAAATGATTTCTCATTGTTTTAAAACTTATGTCTTCATAGTACAAGTAAAACCATTTTTTTTCCTTTCGGAAATCTTTTTTATGCAAGTTAGCGTATAATAAGAGGCGTATGTCTAAAAAATAAATGAAATGGCATGTGTTTTGAGTTAATTGTATGAGAAGTTGGGTGCGAGGAGATTAGCATTTTGTCCCAGAGTGTTAAAGGCAGTACACGGTTTCGGTATCCATGGGCATAAAAAATCGGCTCAGACAGAAGAGCCGATTTTTTATTTTATAACCCTAAAGGTAAGGTTGATGCGTTCTTGAACGGGTTTTGTCGTTTTAGGAATCTGATGCAACCAATTTTGCTGTGTTTGTCCGGCCATTATCAAAAGACTACCATGTTGTAATAGCAGTTTGTGTTTCAGGCTTCCGTTGTTCCTGTGTTTAAGGTGAAAGTAACGTTCTTGTCCCAAAGATACCGAAGCAATGGTGGGGTTTTCTCCTAGTTCTTTTTCATTATCGGCGTGCCAACCATTGCTATCTTTTCCTGTACGATAAAGGTTTAATAAACATGTGGTGAATTTAATGGCACAAAGCACATCCACTTTTTGTTTTAGTTTCATTAAAACAGGTGTGAACTCTTGGGGTTGCATAACAATATTGGAGTAAGAGTAGGGCTTGTTCGATTCGCCATACAGGGCAGTTAATCGGGGCTGTGCGTAGGTTTTTCCGAAAACCTTTATGTCATCTTGCTGCCACGTAACCGTTTTTCTTAAGCGTTCGAAATATTGCGTTGCTTCATCCTTATATATAAAGGAAGGATAATAGCTGATGGTACTGTCCGGTAGATCGATTTCAATTTTTTTCAAAGACCCGCTACCCATACTCGTCTATTGCAATATCGTTTTAAGTTGGTTTCGATACTCAGAAGGATTCTGACCCGTAAATGCCTTAAATGATTTGTTGAAGTGGGAAAAATTATTGAAACCACTTTCAAAACAAACTTCGGTTATACTCATCGGTCTTTCTGCCAACAATTTTGAAGCGTGTACCAAACGATATTCGTTCACGAATTGCACAAATGTCTTGTGAGTGATTTTTTTAAAGTACCTGCAGAACGACGGCACGGTCATGCTTACCATATTTGAAATCTCATCTAAAGTAATCTCTTCCTTAAAATTATTTTTGACGTAGTTGAATACAATATTGATACGGTCATTGTCTTTTACCTCGGTTTCAATAGAAAAGCCTTCTGCATTCAATATCTTAAATTCATCCGATTTGGCCAATTCGTTCAGAATGTTTAAGATAGAGAGGAGACGTTGAAAATCGGTCTGATACTCTAAGACTTCTATTTTTTCTCCTATTTTACGTTTGGTGTTTCCTGAAAATGCCATGCCGCTCTTTGACATTTCGAAAAGCCCCTGAATTTTTTTCATTTCAGGAATGTCGAAAAATTCATTTCCCAAGAAATCCATCTTCATTTGAACAACGGTTTCGCTGGTATTTCCCGTAAGGCTATCGGTAAGACCGCAGTGGGGCAGATTACTGCCGATTAAAATTAAATCACCTTCGGAGTAATATGAAATATGACTGCCTATTTGACGTTTACCCGAACCACCGTTTACATAAACCAATTCAAGTTCTGGGTGGTAATGCCATATATTATTATGGTTCAAATGATCTTCATCGAACCTTTGATAAGTAAATGAGTGGCCAAAATTGGGCTTGATGGCCTCAAAAGTAGGTTTTGTTGAAATCATAAGTCAATTTTTTAAAAAAAAGTATAAAATTAGAAAACGCTTTTTGCCTTAAACTTTGCAAAATTACCAAAAATATGTTCTATTTTACCATTTAACACTATGTTAACCTTGTTGTTGGTTAAAATAGAACATAAATCAGAACATACAGCTGTAGTGAGCGCTAGAATATGAACGTAAGTTTGTATCATAAATTATTCACTAACCCTGTAAAACAAAACGTTATGAAAAAAGTTCTAAAATTAACCGCAGTACTAGCCTTTATGTTGGTTACCTCAAAAGGTTTGGCAAACGAACCTAAATTAAACGTATTGTCGAATACCAATGCTAAAAGTTTGGTTTTTGAATTGGATGCATCATCAAAAGAGACATCAGTCAAATTTTTTGATCTTGATGGTAATATTATGTATTCCGAAGCTATTTCAGGAAAGTCCGCTTATACTAAGAAGTTTGACTTGAAAGACCTTAAAGAAGGTAGCTATTACCTGAAAGTAGATAATGCCCTTCGGGAAATTGTTTACACTTTGGAAGTAGATGCGACCGATGTGAAAATAGTTGATAAAAAAGAGAATGCCAAGCCTGTTTTCAGAGCAGTAGATGGAATGGTTTTTCTAAACCTTTTGAATCTTAAGGCAGCCAATGTAGAAATCAAAATTTATGACAGTAGCAACCGTATGCTTTTCGAAGAGGTTGTACGTGACGAACTTAAAATAGAAAAAGCATTTAATTTTAAAGACGCATTTAAAGATAGTTATACTTTAATGGTAAAAGATAGTAACGGAGTTTATTATAAAGACTTTGTTGTAAACTAATTGAAGAAGAGTTGATTAAGTAAGTTGAGTTGTTAAGTTGAGTTAATTGTCCTCGAAAGGTCAGCCACTAAAGCGCCTTTTGGGGACTTTTATTTTTGTTATAGCCAAGCTCATAAATACCAAAACGCCCAATACATTAGTAAGAATTGTAGTGGAATCCGTAGCACTAGCATCCACTTGGGCAAGCCCATCGATGCTTTTTCATTTAAAAGCATGTGAATATGAACCGGTAAAAAAAAGGTGAGCATGCAAATGATACTTACTAATGCGAAATCTTTGGTCAACGAAAAACAAAGAGCAATACCGAGAAATATTTCTGAAAGACCACTTAGGGTAACCAAGGCCTTGTGACCAGGCAAATAGCCTGGCAAGATTCGCATATACATTTTGGGTCGTATAAAATGCATAAGCCCTGCAGTTATGTAGGTTGCTACCATTAAGTAAAAATGCCAGGGGAGATCCATAGTTTTTGTTTTACTATTCTATTGGTTTTGATATGAGACTATTGGCCCCACAGTACCTTGAGAAACTGATAACTACTTTCCTAAGTTACTGAAAACTTATCGTTTTTACAGGGTTATTGTTTTTTGGTATCGTTTTAGGAAAGGTGTTTTTTTAGGCGTTCTCTTTTATATGCCGGAAGCGACAAGTTTTCAACGGCCAACTTTACTATTTCAGGATCCTTTTTACGGGCGAGTATTATCTCAAAACATTGTTTTACGGTCAATGTGTTTTTCGATTGTTCAACAAGAACCATTTCATCATCTATTCTGACCGACCCCTCTTGCAGAATACGTACATAAGTACCGGGGTAACCATATGTTATATATTTCTTGAGAATCGATTGGTCGGAGAACCTAACGCCTAATTTGTAACAAGGCTCACGAGGTTGGGATACTTGTACCATGGCAGTTCCAATTTTATAGATATCTCCAATGCGTACACTTGATTCATCAAAATTCTCAACGGTGAGGTTTTCGCCGAACATACCCCAATCCCATTCCAAATCAGGATATTGTTCTTTCCAAAATGGGTAGTGGTCGGCAGAAAACAAAAAACATGCTTTATTGACCCCGGCGTGATGTTTTCGATCGATTACGGTATCCTCTTCAACATCGGTTTCTCCTAGTCGCAGGGCTGCCGCAACCGGATATTTAAAGATTCCGGTTTGTTCTTCTTTTCCGTTCCAAATTATCGTGGTCGGTTTTCCAAGGTTAGTTGAAATTATCTTCATGCCCAAAAATAGAAAAACCATCGCTTAAATGCCATGGTTTTAACTTCTATAAATCAATAGGTGTATTATGATTCTTCCTTATCCATTTTTCTTGTCAAAAAAAATCCTATTAAAAGTCCGGTACCTGCCATTAGAAAAATAGACCCGAAGGTTGCTACATCCCACTGAACGCTAAAGGTCGACCTTAATACACCGCCAATAATAATACCTGCCCCGATTCCCATGAGTAATAATGCCAAGTTAAGGATAAGAATTTTCCAAACTGGAGGAGCATGTTCTTGTTTGCCCTTAACAAAAATACTGGCATCGGCACCTTTTTCTATCAAGGCGAGACGCTCTTTGTTGCGTGTTGAAAAATAGAGGTAGCAAATACCAAAAATTACGATAAATAGACTGATGAATACGAATACCGGACCTGCCATGTGTTTATATTTAAATGATTAATTTTATTGGGTTCGTTGGTTATGACGACAGAAAAGAAGGTATGGTTACAATTATTTCAAAATATTTTTTCAAACTATTTGTAACCGAAAGACTTTTTGAACCGTCAAAGATTCACATGCCAATCGACGACGATCAATTGATTATAAATAATGTATTAAATGGTGATACCACCGCCTTTGCGGTGCTGGTGAATCGCCACAAGAATATGGTATTTACACTGGCGTTTCGAATGCTAAAGAATCGTGAAGAGGCCGAAGAATTGGCTCAAGATACTTTTGTCAAGGTTTTTCGATCCCTTGAGAAATTTAAGGGAGAAGCCAAATTCTCTACGTGGGTTTATAGAATTACGTACAATGGTTGTTTGGATCGGTTAAAAAAGCTTAAAAATGAGCCTTATGTTGTTGCCCTTGATGAATTTGATAGGTCTGGGATGAAATCGGTCGATAATACACTTGATTTTCTAGAGCAGTACGACCGTACATAGTTGATAAAGAATAGTCTACAGTCTTTGTCCGGTGACTATGGTTTGCTTTTGACCCTGTTCTATTTTGAAGAATTGTCACTTGAGGAAATTTCGGGGATAGTCGGCATGACTACAAATCATGTAAAGGTAAAACTGTTCCGTGCTAGAAAACAATTGGCAAAAATACTTCGGACAAAATTGGAACCGGAAATAATAAGAAGTTATGGAGAAAGAAATCGATAAAGAACTGGATGGATTTGTCGGGAGATTACTGCGGGAAACTCCCATGGAGTCACCGTCACTTAATTTTACATCCAAAATTATGGCGCGGGTAGAAACCGTGACCCCAAATGAACTTTTTATATACCGGCCGCTGATATCAAAGCATGTTTGGGGAGGTATTGCCCTGGTTTTATTTATCGGTTGTCTACTAGCTATTTTTGGTAATTTTGAAATGGAATACCCTTTATTGAGCTTTATGGGCATTGATCGACCCAATTTTGATTTGTTTACGAACCTTTCTCTGTTTAGTATGCCCAATACTTTGATTTACGGTGTTTTAGGATTTTCTTTTTTTGCTTGCATTCAAATAGTTTTGATAAAATATCAATTCGATAAACGATTTATGGTGCATTAAATCGTTTTAAATTTATTTATTTGCTTTCTTTGGCCTCAAATTTTTGTCAAATTCCTATTTTTACGGCCAATGGCGTTATTTACTTTTCTTCTTTTTACCGGTTTTGTTGCATTTTATGCGACTTGGAAATTGCGGCGCGACAAGTTAGATTCCCGTGACGGATATTTTTTAGGTGGGCGTTCATTAACCGGAATCGTAATTGCCGGATCACTTTTGCTAACCAATATTTCTACCGAACATTTAGTGGGAATGAACGGATCAGCCTATAGAAATGGGGCGATTATCGTGGCTTGGGAGGTAACTTCTGCGTTGGCTTTGGTCATTGCAGCCCTTTATTTTGCACCGCGATACCTAAAAATGGGGTTGACAACGATACCTGAATTTTTAGAAAAACGGTTTGACGGGGTCACGCGAACCTTGGTTGCGTTATTGCTTATCATTTCTTTTGTGGCCACCCTTTTACCGATTGTATTGTATACAGGAGCCTTGAACATCGAGGCTATTTTTGAAATTTCTGAAGCATTGAATGTCACACAATCTCAAGGTATTTGGATTACCATTCTAGTTGTGGGTACCATTGGCGCGATTTATGCTATTTTTGGTGGCCTTAAAATGGTCGCATATACGGATACCATTAATGGTTTCGGACTTTTGGTCGCAGGGCTTTTGGTTCCGATTTTGGCATTATTGAGTATTGGTGATGGTAATCTTTTTGAAGGCATGGGAATGGTTTTCCAGAATAGTCCTGATAAATTCAATGTTGTAAGTAAAGAACCTAGTATTGGCGAGGGGGCACGTTCGGCGATTCTTCCGTTTGAGGTTTTATTTACCGGGCTGATGGTGAATCAGATTTATTTCTGGACCATGCACCAGTCTATCATACAACGAGTGTTGGGTGCGGTCAATTTGAAAGAAGCTCAAAAAGGGTTGTTGTATACGGGTTTGTTAAAAATTTTGGTCCCAGCAGTTATCGTACTGCCCGGTCTCATCGGCTTTTATTATTTTGGGGAAAGTCTGTATGACAACCCAGATAGTGTTTATCCCCTTTTGGTCAAAAAAGTATTGCCACTATGGCTTACCGGTTTTTTTGTGGCCGTAATGATGGGCGCGATTCTCAGTACTTTCAACAGTGCATTGAACAGTGCGGCTACAGTTTTTAGTTTGGGTATTTTCAAAAGATATATTCAAAAAGATGCCAGTGACACCAAATTGGTTGCCATTGGTAAGTGGACTTCAGCTTTATTGGCCATTTTTGCAATAGGGATAGCACCTTTTGTAGCGAATGCCCCGGAAGGACTTTATCAACTACTACAACAATTGAACGGTATCTTCTTTATACCGATTGCCAGTGTTATTATCGCAGGATTTTTATTTCCCAAAGTTTCGGCTTCCGGTGCGAAAGTTGGTCTTCTTTTTGGTCTTTTGTTTTATATCGTAATGTATTATGGATTTCAGTTGGATATCCATTTTGTACATATATGGGGTATTGAATTTGTGCTGAATATTATAGTTATGCATGTGGCCACCAGGTTATTTCCTAAAGAGGTTCCCTTCGAAATGAAGGATGCCGGGGTTTTAAATTTGAAACCGTGGAAATACGCCAAGCCATTCAGCCTGTTTTTGGTTGTATTTACCATTATTTTGTACCTTGTATTAGGAAATGTATAGCCCCGAAAGAAGGTGAATGCAATAATGATTTGTAAAAGAATTATTTTTTAATTAGGATTTTAAAGTCCTACTATTGATTGTTTTATGGAAGAAAAAGTATTTAGAAATTACGATGCCGTTGATATTTCGGCCGCAGTTAAGGAACATTACCGAAAAATGCGTAAAAATCAAACCGTAGATTACGTGCAGCGTATGCATAAAAAATACCTGAATTTTGATAAACCAATGCCACTTTGGGAGGCCATGGTACACTTGAACGACTTGATCGATGTCAGCGATCCCGACATTAATTTACCTAATGTACAACACCTCATTCAGAGTGCAGAGGCTATTCGCGAAGATGGTCGCCCAGATTGGATGCAACTCACAGGTTTGCTTCACGATCTCGGCAAAGTCATGTTTTTATGGGGCAGTGATGAAGACGGTACCAGCCAAGCCGAGCAATGGGGTATGGTTGGCGATGTTTTTGTAGTAGGTTGTGCCTTACCCGATAGTTGTGTGTATCCTGAATTTAATGAACTGAATAAAGACATGCAAGATTCGCGTTATAATACACCTTTGGGGATCTATGAAGAGGGCTGTGGTCTCGATAATCTTAATTTGGCTTGGGGCCATGATGAATATTTCTATCAAGTGTTGAATAATCATAAAGAGAATTCACTGCCCGAAGAGGCTATGGCAATGATTCGGTACCATTCGTTTTACCCATGGCATTCCGGAGGTAGCTATAAGCAATTGTTGAACGAAAAAGACGAGCAATATTTAGAATGGATCAAAGACTTTAACAAGTACGATCTCTACACTAAAAGTCCGAAAACATACGATTTAGAAGAGATTCGAGAGTATTACCAACCCATAGCAGAAAAGTATTTAGGCAAGGGCCCTATTTTTTGGTAAAAAGAGATGTTGTCACAACGTCTAAAAAGGCTTTAAACTACATTTTAAAAAGGATATCCAATAGCGAAATTAAAAATTAGGTTTTCGCTTCCTCCATCGAAAAATGGTGTTCTACTACGCCCGCCTTCGGGTAAGTAGGGCACCCTTACCGGGGAGGCCAGATCTAAACGAATGACGAAGCTTTGAATATCGACCCGAAGACCAAAGCCGACCCCGACCCCCAGTTCCTTTATCCAGTCAGAACCAAAAGTTCCTTTGTCCATAAGTTCTTGGTGAAATTCGCGACTTTCGATTGATTCGTCCTCATCGATTTCAATAGTATTGGTCAACCAAACATTTCCAGCATCTGCGAATATGGCTCCCTTCAGATAAGACCAAATAGGAAATCGGTATTCCAAGTTGGCCTCCAATGCCAAGTTTCCCGACTGGTCAAAAAACGAGGAAGATGAAGTATCGTTATCCGATTGAAAAGTACCCGGACCTAATGACCGTATTTTGAAAGCTCTGACACTGTAGGGACCTCCCGAAAAAAATTGTTTGACGAACGGTAATGTGGTCGAGTTTCCATAAGGTATGCCCCAGCCAGCATATATTCGACTGATTAAGGTTTGTTCTTGATCCAATCGAAAGTAGTAACGAAAATCAATATCGGCTTTGGCGTACTGTGCATATTCCAACCCAAAAATGGTATTCTTGTTTCCACTTAGCAAGCCTAATGTATTTCCTGCGATATCGAAACTGGTTGACACATAAATGGGAAAAGTTTTGTCATTATCTACAAGCTCGTTATAAGTAAAGGTATAATTCAAACCGGCTATGAACTGTTGTTCAAAACTCTGTCTCAAAAAAGGATTGTTATCCAAAATAGTCTCAAATTCTTCCGTTGTATCGGCTAAGTTCACATAGTTAATGCTAATAGGGTTCAATTCATGGTAAACATATTTGTTAGCGTTCCATGTATAACCAAAAGAAGTGTTGAATGACGTAAGTGTATATAATTGACTCCTTTTTAGAATATCTCCCCCTAGGCTGATTTTTGTTTTAGGAACCGCATATTTGAATCTGCTCGTAGCAAATGGAACTAATCTAGGGATGACCAAGTTTGTTTTTAGACCTCCGGCTATACTGCTCAGGCCAGTATTGCTGCCTCCTGAAAGTTGCGTGGCATATGAAAAATCACCGGTGACACTTAAGGTCTCCCCGCTTCGAAAAAGATTTCGGTTGCTATAGGTAACGGCAATTCCAGGCCCGGCAAATCCGTTTGATTTAGTTACCCCCTGTAGTTCGGCCCTAATAGATCTTTTTGTCAATGGTGAAAGATAGATGTCGGCATAAAGGGATCCGGTACCATCTTTAGTAGTGGTATCTTTTTCTGTAAATTGGATGTTGACAAACTTATAACTTCCTATCGATGATAGTCGATTACTTGTTAGTCGTGCTGTTTGTGCATTGTATTTCTGTCCCTTTTCAAAAAGAATATAGGGCTTCAATTGATGCGGGTTAAAGTATTGTTCATCTTGAACAAAACCTATATTTTCAATGGTTGTTCTTTTATTGGAAACAATGGTATCTTCCACCGTGTAATTTGGGTAGACCGTAATAGAATCTATAGTATATGGAATTACAGATCTCGGAGGCGTCTGTTTTTTGAGTCTAAGGAACAAATCTATTTTTTTGGTGTCGTAGCGGTTGGTATCGGCTTCAAAAATTAGAAAATCTGAATTGAAATTATAGTATCCGCGCTGCTTCAAATCATTATCGATGCGCTCTCTTTCAAATTTCATGAGTGAAAGGTCAAAACGGTCTCCCGGCTTTAGTGCTGTTTCTTTCAAAGTTTCTTGAATGGCCTTGTAGATGGGTAACGTATCTTTTTCGATCTGATACGTTCCGATTACGTAAGGTTGTACCAGATCGACCTCATATTTCAGCGCAGCTAATTTCTTTGTACTATCAATTTTCGAGGCTACTTTGCCGTAAAAAAAACCATTGTTGTCTAGCCGGTTGAGTATAAGTGACTCCACTCTTTCTCGATTAACTTCAGAAAAATAAACCGGTTCTTCGCCGAATTTTTTGTTTAGCCATTTATTCAAGAAGCCTGGGTTTTTCTTTTGCGATTTATAATGGTAGTACAGGCCTAAGCGCATACCCAAAATTTGTGAATTGGGCTCTGGTTGAAGTAAGGCGTCCAACTCCGCCTTTATTTGCTTTAAGCCGCCCATGTTTTCTTCCGTAGTCGTAATGATTTCGGCACCGGTGTAGAGTGCTTCGTCTTCCGGAATAAATTTTTGAACGCTACAAGACCATACCAATAAGGTAGCTGTTATCATTAAAACATCTCGATATATGCTAATTTTCTTCTTCAATTTTGGTTTCGTTTTTTCCGCTTGACTTCGCTTCTGGTTTTGCTTCTTTCTTAGCATCTTTTTTTTCCAGGGAATTGCTTTTTAACGGATTGAACAATTGGCTGAAGGCATTGAATTCACGATTGAAAATTAATGCGATACCCGTGACAATGAGTTGTCCGTCAATAATATTTTGATATTCATTTTTCCGGAAACCTTTCAATCGATAACGGCCGTCTTGGGTCAATAGGTACTCTAAGCTTACGTTGCCGATTATGGGTGTTTCTTCTTGTCCTGCCGCTGCGCTTCCTTCCACATCTACCGCGCTGCCTGCAGTAACGATCAATCTGTCATTAAAGAGTTTTTTCTTGGCATTGATGTTCAGTTGAGTTCGGTCTTGTGGGCTGTCCCCTTGATAGTCTGTAAAGCTGTCAAGGTCAAAATCAACTTCGAAACCCGTTTTGCCGAACACTTTATCAGAAAATGCATTGAGCTCACCTGAGAGTACCTTGTTGACATTGTCTCGTGCCAAGGCCGCCGTTCCACCACTGCTGCCATCGCTTCCGGAATCAGGGAAAAAACGGTTTAAAGCCAACAACGAAAATACCTGCTTGTTTAATTCAGATTCTTGTTCGTTCAATTGTTGCACACGACCATAGACCGCCCCACCCAATGATCCTTGGTCATCTTCAGGCATATCGAGATTGAACGATAATTTAGGTTCTAATAATTCGCCATCGACATTTAAATAAACCAAAAATGGCAGTACCTGACGATATTTTCCCGTAACACTAAGATCTTCGCTTGAAGTAACCGAAGCCATCAAGGGGGACGCCGAGGTCTCTACCTTGTAAATGGCAGTAACATCTAATTTGGCATCGGTCGGGTCGCCCATCCAAGTGATTGTGCTACCGGGGTTAATCTCAAATTTTCTTTTGACCAGATTGTATAGGCTAGTCTCGTAATGCCCTGAATTCAGTTCATAGCGCCCCGTCAAACTGATATTTCCATTTGGGGCAACATTCAAGTTTAGGGCTGCATCACCTGAAACTTGTAAATTATCTCCGGTTCGTTCATCGATAATGATGTGAAAAACGGCATCATCGGCAATTTCCAAAATGGTCGATACATCGATACCTCTAAAGAAAGCGGGAGTTTCCTCTTGATCGTTACGCGTAAGAATGGCATCGGGGTTCTCTCTATTTACAAAGACGACAACGCCATCCCGTTCTTCAACATCTAATTGAGATTCTGGTACTACGTAAGTGACCTCAGTGACTTTTCGCACCTTAAGCCTCCCATCGATTTTTGGAAGGTTCAAACTTCCTTTGACCGTAATATCGGCATCTATACTTGCCTTGCCGTAGAATAGTTCATTGTCTTCTTTGGTAGAATCGAGCAGTTGAAATTGTTCCGTTTGTAATGAAAGTCCGAATTCCGGATTAGTCAATTCCTCGGTCGAAATTGTGCCGTCAATAGTAAATGTACTTTCATTTGCATCACGAATCGAAAAGTTATCAAGATAGAGTCCCGCGTTGTCTATCCGTAGTGTTTCATCGCTTACTCTGAAAATGGCGTTGAGAGCCGTGACCTTAAAACCGGTTTCATTAAAGGCTAGATTACCTTCATATTGTGGGGCAGTAGTCGTACCTGAAACTTTGATATTTCCTGAAATGTAACCATTGGAATCTTTGATTGCATCTTTTGAAAACCCTTCAATTGTTTTTAGCTCCAATGCATTCAAATTAAGATCGAGGTCTAATTCTGCCCCTGTTTCGGCAGCACGATAATCACCGGTCAAATTTAGGTCTAGTGCACCTTCCTTTACCGCTAGGTCGAAGTCGTATGCAGACAATCCTTTTGAAACGGCATTTAAAGTTAAATTGCCCAAAGGATTTTCTAATACGGCCAATTCATTGATTTTGAAATCGGCTACTATACCGGGCGCCTCGAACGGATTTTCTATCACCAAATTACCCTGAACAAGACCCGAAAGCAGTTTTTCATCGGGGTTTAAGAAACTCATAAAGGTTTGTAGTTTGAAATCATTGAAAATAATGCCTACATGTTCTTTTCTTATACCCGATACCCTATTGCTCAATGTTAGTTTCTGCGCATTTCTACTTAACGACATATTCTCAAGGGTCAAAAAATTTTCTCCTATTTTGATGCTGTTGTCCTGAGGAACGGTCCATTCCTTTTTGTTGAAAACGAGCTGTGAGGGATTGATATGAAAACTAACCGTGTCTTTGGCCAAGTTCATCTCTGCGGCAATATGCATCAATTTTTCATCATAGTCATAAGAATTGAAATCCAATAGCAATTTTCTGTTCTTTAATTGACCAGCTAAGGTGGTTTTCTTAATGTTAATGGGTGCGGTCACTAAGGCTTTGAAGCCAGCACTAAAGTTTAGATCGGTCGAATCTCCGGTAATCCGAATACTGAGGCTATCTATAGAACTACTATTGTATTTCGCCGATGGTAGAACTAAATCGGCGTTCAACTTTTTGCTAGATGCATCAAAATCGGCTTGCACGGCAATAGAATCCAATTGCTCTACCCCGTTGAAAAAGACTTCGGTCAAAACGGGAATAGGCTGTATTGATAATTTCATTTTTAAACGTACCGCATCGGCTTTCTTACTACGGGTAGTTGAATCAATCTGGGAAAAGTAACTTCTAAACTGGTTCTGAAGTGCTGTACTGATTTGGGGTGGTGCCGCGTTTGATTGTAGCGTACCTTTTAAAAAATTGCTGTCGACGATCAGGTTGGTGCTGTCTTTGTCAATTTTGGTCGATAGGTCGATTGCGCCTATGCGATATTGTTCGTTATCCATGACTGCAATACCTTCGTAAATTCTGGCATTGAGATTATATTCATCGGTATTTCCCGTAAAATCTGCATTTACGATGCCGCCGACTTTTATATTGTTCTCAGTAATGCCTAAAGCATACAAATCGGCCCCAATAACAGTTAACGACAATTTTATTTTTGAATTTAACGAATCAAGGTCAATGTAGGTATCGGCCTCTAGGTTTAAATTCTTGTCTTTAAATCGTAAATCGATATTGCCCTTGCCCTTTTTAATGGCCCCTTCAAGGGAAAGTTCTGAAAAATCATACGAATTGAATTCCAGTTGTGTGAATTTTGATTTCATCCGGGCGTTCAAAGTGTTACGGCTGTTTCCGTTGCCAGAAATATCCATAGTAAAAGAAACTGCTCCCAGTTGTTCATTCTTTAACAACTTGTTCAATTGTAGGCTGTCGACGTTGAGCGTTCCGTCGAATTCGGTCTGTTCTTTAGTACTAAAATTTCCACTAAGTTGGGCGGTACCCTCTGGAATTCTAAGTAATGCTTTGGCACTGAAATCACTTGGGTTTCCTTTACCACTTGCGGTCACATTTACGGTCTTTGGCACGGCGATGCCCAAGTCTTCTTCCGAAATAAACTGAAGTAAGTCGGCCCGTTGCGAAGTTGCTTTTAGGGTGTTTAAATCGAAAAAAAGAGAATCAATGATGGTAACATTACCTAAAGTGCCTTGGCCTTGTATGGAGGTGCCCTCGCCCCAAGCCATATTCAATTCGGGTATTTGAATGGCACTGAGTGTGCCATTTGCTTTTATGTGGCCGTCAAAAGGTTTTTGGGAAGCTTTCTTAAGATATTCGTTGTTTGCAAAATCCGGTTGAAAAACATAGCTATCTTGTACTGCCAGGCTGAGGTTGGGGATATTCAATGTGACCGTTGTTTCTTCCGGACTTTTAAGCAAATTTTCAAAAGAGGTATATTTTAGGTTCAAGGAACCAAACAGCGAACTGTTGTTGGTTTCTACTTCCAGATGGGAAAGTGATGATTGGCTATCCTCTAAATTGGCTTCAAAAGCTACATGTTTCAATTGAAATCCACTTCGCTCGGTGAAATGCAGTTCATTCAGTTCAAGATGGATTTCTTTTGGTTGATAGGAGAGTTTGTCGGCTTCCATAACGAAATCTGAAATCGAGATTGCCTCGGGGTTGAATTGACCCTTCGTAGGAGTGTTATTCCCAGCTTGATAATTCACAGAATTATTTTGTAGACTAATCTTATTTGCAGTGACTTGATATTCAGGCCATTCAAAGGGTTGTGTAGCCGATTTGGCAGTATTTGTGGAATCTAGGGGCAGGGTTTTTTGTTCATCCGTACGTACGCTGAAATTGGAGTTTTCCAAAGCCAGCCGATCGATAGCAAAGATGTTGCTTTCAAGGTCGACTTTAGGTATTTGTAATAGAAAATGACCAATACCGGCATCGGCAAAAGTTTTATCGGGAAGTGACTCATAATTTGCCTTTACGTTTTTAAGCTCAAGGTTGGCAATCGATAAATAGGGGAGGGCCGCTTCCGAAGTATCTGTTTCGGTTTTAAAAGGTTTTGTTTGCCTGTACATGATATTAGAGTCGCTGATAGCCAGGTTATCAAGAGCAAATACCATATTTTCAAGGTCGACCTCATCAGCGTCCAAATTCAATTCACCTAATTTTAGCGCGCTATCAATACCCAAATAATCATCGTCATACTTGATTATAAAATCGGAGAAATTTAGCGACCCCAAGCTGATAGCCATTGGGGCACTTTCGCTTGGTACCGTAGTTGTATCCTGGGGTACTAGGGCATCCAACAAAAAATTAAAATTGAAAGTTTCCTCGCTTTCCTTTCGAGTGATATTTGCTGTTACACCATTCCAGTCGAGGGATTTTAGACGGATTTCGTTCTGAAATATAATGGGTATGATAGGAAGATCAGCTTCTAGTGACCGGGAGAAAATAAGCGTATCTCCTTTTTTATCTTCAAGATACAGCCCTTCTAAAGAAACGGCACCGGAGAAGGTAATAAAAAGATGGGCTATTTCTACTTTGGTATTGGTCTTTTCAGATACGTAACCCGTAACTTTTGAAACAATGATGTCTTGCCCCCATGGACTTCGAATGAAAAGAATAAGTCCGACAAAAAAGAGTAGTATCGCAAGAAGCACCCGAGCTGTACGTCTTAAATTTCGATATTTTTTTTGCTTCTTCTCCATGCCTCCTTAGTCCGTTTTGCGGCCCGTGTTCAAAAATAAGTCTTTGAGAAATAAAGAATAGTATTCTTATGGTAAAAGAGGAGCGATATCGAAACCGGGGTTGACACTATCGGTTTTATTGACATCGATGTAAGTGAAAATCGTAGGGTTCATCTAGTGAAAACAAGACAATTTTATAAGAATTTCTTTTGAGAACAATTGAGCGACAGGCCCTTGCGCTTTAGATAAACATCAACTAATGCGTTCTTCGTATATATAAAATGGGTGGTTACAACATTTGTAGGTTTGGTCTTATTGCTTTTATGGAATTTAGCATTTCATCGATATTGTAGTACACATGGTCGATGATTTTACGAACCTACTTTACCAAAAATAATAGGAATGACTAGACCATCCGCCTTCAAACTGGCATTTTCTTTAATGCTGCTCCTTAATTTCTTTGCCGTTCAATCACAGATTACGATTTCAGGTTCTGCCGACCCAATGTTACTAACCACTGGCTTGGCTTCTGAAATAGCAACTGGCCTTACCATTTCTTCATCGGAATCAATTACCGATTTTACAGTGGCTATAACTGATTCCTTTTCGAGTAACGATGAACTGGGGTACACGGGAACGCTACCGATTGGTGTCACCACAACAGGTTGGAACGCCACAAAAAGGGCTATAGTCTTTAAGGGCACGCTGACCGCTTTGCAATGGCAACTATTTCTAAGAAATGTAACGATAATAACCGCTAATGTCTGCTCACCTGAAACCAGGAAGGTTTCGTTTATTGCAGGAGAAACGTACTACAACCCTTTGAATGGGCATTTTTATAGAATTACGACTACCCCATCTAGTTGGACGGTAGCCAAGGAAACTGCAGCTTCAACCTCATATTATGGGAGACAAGGATACTTGGTTACCTTGACCAATGCTGCTGAAAATACCTTTGTTTCAAGACTTATTGGTGAAAATTCATGGATGGGTACTTCAGATGATCACGACCAAATTAACGAAGCGTTGGGCTATAATGAATACGCTAATACCAATGCCTCAGAAGGTAAATTCTATTGGGTTACCGGACCGGAAAAAGGTACCCAGTTGACCACCAATAATGGTAATGGAAATGGTGTTCCGGGCGTATATCAGAATTGGAGAAATGCAGAGCCCAATGACCATGGGGCAGGAGAATCTTTTGGCCATGTTTATGCTACAAGTGGCGATTGGAACGATTTTCCTGATACTAGTTCCATAAATGGAATTATGGAGTTTGGCGATATGCCAGGCGACTACGCTACCTCGACACCTCAATTCACCAAGAATGTTTCGATTCTTGGTGCTTCAAGTGGAAGTATCATTGGAGGAAATGTTACGGTTTGTTCAGGTTTGAACACAACCTTGTTGACATTGACCAATTTAACGGGTACTGTTGTGCGTTGGGAGAGCTCTTCAGATAATTTCATAACCGCTGGTACTCAAATAGCTAATACCTCTACCACATTAACAGTCGAAAACCAAACAGAAACCAAATACTATAGAGCCGTCGTCAATTCTACATTACCCTCGGTGTGTACGGGCCTGGTAACCTCTAGCGTACCTATTTATGTAGATCAGGCCGTTCCGGGAATTGTTTTTGCCGAAAATACGTCAATCTGTGCGGGATCTGATGTAGAACTTTACCTGTCAGGTCAAGTAGGGGAGGTCGTAAAATGGCAGCGTTCTAGTGACAATGCAAATTGGATAGACATTGCCAATACTTCGACAACCTTGGTTGAAACAGTCGCTAGTACGGGGTCGGTCTACTACCGCACCCATGTTCAGATTCTAGGTTGTGGTGTTGCAGTTATTTCTCCTTCAAAAGAG
Organism: uncultured Kriegella sp.; assembly: GCF_963975415.1. Classification (NCBI taxonomy): domain Bacteria; kingdom Pseudomonadati; phylum Bacteroidota; class Flavobacteriia; order Flavobacteriales; family Flavobacteriaceae; genus Kriegella; species uncultured Kriegella sp. Next base: position 3,490 of record NZ_CAXBGN010000021.1, on the reverse strand, counting down.
GTTACGGTGACTTCAGGTACTGCGCCGGAAGGTGGTCAAGTTAGTTCTAATGTACATGGTTCTGTGCTCAATACGGGTACCTTGACCTTGACGGGCCATACTGGTTCTATTCTTAAATGGCAATTTTCTATAAATGATGGGTTGATTTGGACTGACTTGGTAAATACCAGTACTAGTTACACGTACTTGAATTTAGATGTAAAAACGCTTTTCAGGGCAGTTGTCAGTAATGGTAGTTGTGGAACGGCTTATAGCGATGCGGGTACGGTATCCATATTGTCTCCCCCACTAGTAACCGAATTTTCGCCTACTTTGGCCGGCAATGGTGAAACGGTAACTATTACCGGTTCAGGTTTTACGGGTACTTCTTCTGTTAATTTTGGAGCTGCCAGCGCTAGCAGTTTTACAGTAGTTTCCGATACCGAGATAACTGCAACGGTAGGTGTGGGTTCTTCCGGGGCAATAACGGTAACCAATCCGGCAGGAAATGATTCCAGTGCTGGTTTTATTTATAAAGTAGCCCAATATGATTTTGAAGATGATGTTTTAGATAAAACCGATAATGACCATGATGGAGTCGAGGTTAATGTTGTGACTTATGAAACAGGGGCTCAAGGCAAAGCCATTTGTTTCGATAATGGCCCTGGTTATGTCAAATTACCCGACAACTTGATTCGTAGTCTATCAGAGTTTACAATATCTCTTCGTTTTAAAACAACAGGTAGCGGAAGCATATTGGGGTACCAAAAAGTGACTCCATTAGCGAGTGCGCCTATCTATGAATGGATACCGATTATTATGGTTACCGACGATGGCAAGTTAAAAGGCACATTATGGACTAGTGCCCACAATGCCATTCAAGCTGTTTCTGCCAACCCTGTCAATGATGGCAATTGGCACCAAGTTGATTTTACCGCCGGTACCAATTCGGTCGCCATATATTTGGATGGCAATTTGGAGGCCACCCAGTCAGGAGCTTCCGTAGCCCATTTAGATATGATTTTCAACCAAATTGGGCTTTCATACACCAGTGGTTATAATCCTCCTGCAACTTGGGAATATTTTACCGGATGTATCGATGATATGCTAATTATCGATAGAGAACTAACACAGCTCGAAATCGAAGAAATTACTGCCTTGCCAGAGCCGTCGATTTCTTCTTTCACACCGACGAATGCCGGTGAAGACGATGTGGTAGTAATTACCGGAACTAACTTTGACGGAGCTACACAGGTTACTTTTGGAGGTGTTGATGCCCAATCTTTTACAGTAGACTCTTCTACCCAGATTACGGCGACCATTGAAAATGGAAATTCTGGAAATGTTTCTGTGACAACAGCTGGAGGTATCGCTACAGCAAGCGGATTTACTTTTACTTCTAAGGCGATCATCACGGTTTCGGTGAATGAGCTCGATGAAATCACCTATTGTGGTGGTGATGCATCACCAGTGAAAAATATCGAAGTTTCCGGTACAGGGCTTTATGAAGACATGGTAATTACAGCACCAACAGGTTTTGAAGTTTCGCTAAATGATACCACTGGTTTTACTGATGAAATTACCTTGGTCCCGTCGTCAAATGCCATCGGTACAACAACGATATATGTCAGAACCAAGGCAAGTCAAAATGGTTTTCTCTCTGGGAATATTACCGTTAACGTCGGTTCGGTTTCGCAGAATATAGCGGTTTCGGCATCAACCAACAACAGTTTGTATTTTGACGGTGTTGATGATTATGTAAGTCTAGCTAGTACGAGTATTCAAGACGGGGCTACTGATTTTACCATAGAGGCTTGGATACTTCCCGATAATTCCAATTTTGACGGTTCTTATCATGCGATATTCGGTAATCAGGTAGGGGCAACAACTACTCGAAATCCATCATTTTATATCAATGATGGTAAAATACATATAGATTCCTATGAAGATAATACTTTGACGCGTTATGATATACTTACCGACGAGCCATCTATTCTGCAAAATGTATGGAGCCATATTGCGTTAGTTAAGGAAGGTGCGCAATATAGCGTGTATGTAAACGGTGTGCTAGATTTTACGGCTCCTGCGCCCGGCGCAGTGAATATTACGGGACCATATCAATTCGGATTTATAGATAATTATTTTGCTGGAAAAATTGACGATGTTCGATTTTGGAGTGTGCCAAGAACGGCCGCCGAGGTTGCCGGTGCTATGGATGCAAGCCTGACGGGATTGGAAACGGGATTGATAGGGTATTATACATTTAATCAAGGTGCTGCCAATGATACCAATATTGGTATTACCGCTTTAAAAGACAAAAGCGGTGCGGAGAACAATGGAACTTTGCTCAATATGGCACTTACGGGTAGCTCAAGTAATTGGGCCGATGGATATTTTCCTCAAATAATTGGAAACTCCACTGTAATAGTCGACCAACAACTTCAATTGACCCATTCGCAAAATGGCGGTGTTTGGTCAAGTAATGAAACTGGTATTGCGACTGTCGATCAGTCTGGAAATGTGACCGGAGTCGCAGAAGGTACGGTTACAATTAGTTATGCATTATGTGGGCAAACAACTATAAAGTTATTGAATATTGTAAACCCTACTCCAGAAATCACCTCTTTTACCCCCAATTTTATTGGCGCTTTAGGAGAAGTAGTTATTACCGGGTCTAATTTTGTAAATATAAGCCAAGTACAATTTGGAGGTATAAACGCCGATTCCTTTACTGTAGATTCAACAACTAAAATTACGGCTATCGTTCATGGTAGTGGTGCTTCGGGAGACGTTTCGGTAAGCAATACGGCAGGTACCGATACGGCGTCTGGTTTTGTTTTCAATCAACCACCTACGGCTCTTTCATTGTCGAATGCAAATATTGTGGAAAATAATACAATAGGAGACGATGTTGGTCAATTCACAACAACCGATACAAATACGGGTGATACATTTACCTATACCTTTTCAACGGGCGTTGGTGATGGCGATAATGCTAGTTTCAGTATTGATGGAAATACTCTTAAGACAGCAGACGTCTTTGATTATGAAACAAAATCATCTTATTCCGTTCGAATTAGGAGTACGGACTCAGGAGGGTTGACATTTGAAGATACTTTCGAAATAACCATTACCGACTTTGATGAAGACATGGATGCTGATGGAGTAAACGATTCGGTTGATGAATGTGCGAATACGCCATTTGGCGAGGCGGTTGATGCAAGGGGGTGTTCCGACACACAAAAAGATACAGATTTGGATGGGATAAATGATGCTTTGGACAACTGTAAGTCCATGGCAAATACTGATCAAACAGACACCGATAATGATGGTGAAGGTGATGTTTGTGATCCTGATGACGACAATGATGGTACACCCGATACCGAGGATGCCTTCCCCACTGATCCGGATGAAGATTCCGATGCCGACGGTGACGGTACCGGTGATAACGAAGATCTCGACGATGATAACGATGGTACACCTGATTCAGAGGATGCGTTTCCCACTGATC
>NZ_CAXBGN010000020.1:0-57961 GCF_963975415.1 uncultured Kriegella sp. | reverse complement strand
ATTATGTCTTAAAACTAATCAAGGGAACAGTTGTTTTTTAACTCAGTTCTTTGTTGTAAACAGTTATTTTTCAGTTAAATAGTTTTCTATTTCCTTAAATGAATTAAATGTAATTTTAATTTCACGACCATTCTCAATTAATAAATATGTTGGAAATGCAGAAATTCCCAATGTTTCAGTAATTGTTTTAGATGAATCTACTTGTCTGACGTTTTCCCAGTTATAATGATTGGTTTCCAAATAATATTTCCATTTTGAATGTTCTTTATCTCTTGATATTCCAATCAATTCAATATTGTTTTTTTCTAAATAGTCTAATTTTTTAGAAATAGCTTTATGGTCTTTAACGCAAGGTGGACAATTGACAAACCAAAGGTCGATTAGGTATGTTTTGTCTTTCTCAAAATTTAGTTTTACAATATCATTTTTAAGATTGTAAAAAGAAAAATTGTCAATGTCTAATTCAGTAATTCTTAATTTTTTTTCAAGCTCTTCGTGATAATTAAAAAAACTATGATTTTTTAATAAATCACTTTGTTTGCTTACTAACTGATGAAGTTCTTTTAATTTAAATTTATTATTTTGATTTCTAAAAATATACGTGGACATTACATGTAAAGAGAAAGGATTGTCAAAATTGTCCTGAATATTTTTTAAAAGAAAAGTATTTATTTCTGAACTATCTGCATTTGTTTTATAGAGGCTCCTAAATCCTGTCTGATATGTTTTGGTTTTGTAGTATAAGTCAGAACCAATTATGGTATCAATTATAAGTTGTTTATCTATTTTTCCTTTAATCTCAATATTCTTTCCATTAAGCCATAATTGGCTATACTGCATTGGACTTGAAACCATTTTACCATTTTTAAAGAAACAAACATTATATAAATCATTTAGACTGTCTTTAAAATTGATTTTGATAGTGTCTTTATATGCTATTTTATGAACTTCCCTATTTTGACTAATATCAGTAATCATGATAGTGTCAATATCTTCTTTTGTCTGAAGATAAAGATTCAGGTCAGCTAAATCATTATTTTCTTTTTGTAATTCAGATTTACAACTGAAAATCAAGAATGTTAATGAAAGTAAGAGTATTTTTTTCATAATTGTTTACAACTTGTTTATATCGCTGTAAAATACAGCTTTATACCGCTAAATCGAAACAAAACCGATCAAATCCCTTTCCTTTTATCGCGCAATAAATTGACCAATACACTAGTCCTCTCTTTTATAACTATTTTCCAATATCGATTTAAAACTATTCGGGCTTGTTTTGGTCCATTGTAGTTCGTTGCATCCATTAAATACCATAAATGCCTGCAGCTCCTTGACCAAAGCATGGGCAAAGGCATCGAACTTTACAAGGCCGGGTTCCAGGGCCAAATGATGGATCCGTAAGAGGGCCTTTTTTCTATCGGCTTTGCAGTCCATTCGCGCCACTAGTTTTCCATCCCATAAAATGGGCAACGAGAAATAACCGTATTGCCGCTTTGCCTCGGGGGTATAACATTCCAACAAATAGTCAAAACCGAACAAAGCCCCCATACGTTTGCGTTGTATGAGTAGGTTATCGAATGGGGAGAGTATTTTTAGTTTGCTTCGCGACAAGGGCTTGTTCAGCAGTTCCAGTGCCAATGGCAAAGCATAATATACGTTTCCACCCGTGTTGACCTGAAGCAATTCCTGCTGTTCCATCATTTCCCGTAAAACCGTCAAAACAGTAGTCTTGGTGTTTTTGAGAAGATACACCATTTCATTTGCTTGCCCCAAACCATTGGCACGTAGGTATTGCAGAATCAAAAAACGTGCATATTCCTTGGGGCCAGGCACTTCAGTATTTATGCCTTCGGGCAAGACCCGTTCGGTCAGATCATATACTTTATGAAAATTCACCCGATACGGAATCATAAGGTCGCCTTGCATAAACAGATATTCCAAAGCTTGCTTGGCCGGCTTGGTCTGCCATTCGCCCATTTTCTTGCCCGTATATTCAAAATCTTTGGCCATTAAAGGGCCTTCGGTAGCAATACGTTGTAACACCGATTTCATCAGCGATTCGTTGCGTTTGTACCAGTGATTTTGATGTCCGTTCGCTATAGCGTGTTTGCGCGGCAAGGTAAAGCGATAATCACGCATAGGGAGATAGGCCGCCGCATGCGACCAATATTCAAAAACCTTTTTTTCTTTAAATAGCTGCCCAAGATGGTTTGTTTTATAACGCGGGTTTCGGTTCCACAGGGTATGATGATGTGCACGCTGAATGGCAGAAATAGTGTCGATTTGAATATAACCCAAATGTTCAATTGCCGATAGGGTAGCCGCGAGTGCACTCCCCGTTTGCTTTGTAGGAGGCAATTTTTGCGACAACAAAACCATCTTTCTTGCTTGTTGCAGCGAAATCGTATCTATTTTGTTCATTGTGGTTTTTAAGATTTCGTCGGTTTGGAAGTTCATTTTCGCCGCTTTCCCCTAGCCCTTAACAAAAAAAGCAAAACATTTCCAAAGAGCCAATTTAGAATCGCTTCTCGATCATTCTTTGGGGTTCCAGATCCGGATTCATTATAATTTCAAAATCGATGACCCCCAATACCAACTCTTCCTCAGTGATTACTTGAACTTTCCAAAGGCCCTCTTTTACATTGTTTTTATAGGTATAACCACGAAAACCATTATCCCTACCCCCCATAATATCGTAACCGATGTCTTCGACGGTCTCCCACTCCCTGGTGCCTGGGTTAAACCATGTCCACCGGTGAAACATCGATTTTTTTAAGTCCGTCGGGGCAAATATGGAAGAGAATACATAAACATTTTCATCGGGTCTGTGTATAAACTCAATTCGATGACCTCTCCAAAATACAAACCATTCATCCCTTTCATAAGTGACAAAATAGGTATTGTCTTCTATCGTGATATTATGGGCTACCAGACCCGTATCCATAGCCAAAGGTACAGGCGGAATTAGCTTAAAGTAGTAAAATATGTTTATTATGGCATACATGAATACTATGATACCCATTAGCTTGCCGAGGTGTATTTCTTTTCGTGTACTCAAACTTTGCACATAAATGATACTGATCAAAACCAAGGTACAGACCAGGCTCGCCAAGCCGGAAAAGAGAAAGACACGGGTATTCATTTCTTTAATAAAGACCGGTATGATAAAGGTGAAAAAAGTAAAACTGATAAAGAAGTACACGCTAAATTGCAAATACTTGTTCGATATTCTTCGTTTCAGAAACTCATTGGCCAAAAACAAGACCACCAGAATAACAAAAAAGGACATTGTTTTTGATAGGGAAACACTTCTCGAGAAATAAATAACATAGGCGCTTGAGAGTCCGCCAAAGAAAAATTGAATAGCCAGGGGGAAATATTCTTCATAGCGTTCCAGCATCGTATTTTTCCAGCTACCATCGTCGGCCAAATTATAGCCATAAAGTGTAATGGTCAACAAACTCATGTACAAACACAAGACAACAAGGTCGTATAACCGGTCGATACGGCCCAAGGTCAAGGTATCAAAAATGAAACCTCCGATAAAGAAGATGATAGGGGCATATTTCTGATGCCGTCTTACGAACTTACGAAGCGCACTATTTCTATACCTGACCAAATTTCTTTTCATCTATATTTTTGAAAGCCTATAAATATAACGGAATTCGCCTTAGGTATTTTACGCTGTTCACCAAAACTCTTGTTTCGAAAAATATAAAGCTGCCCATGAGTGGCAGAATTCATCTTCGGCGCCCGGCAAACTCGACAAAAGTTGTTTTTAAGAGGAAAAAAGAAGTGCGTCAGCCTTATCAGCTGAACAAATTAAAGCGTACCAAAAGTTTATTATCACGCCTCCAAGGTATCCAGCCTTTTCCGATATTTTGAAATTGCGCATCGAGCAACCATACTTCGGCCCAGTCTCCCTTTATTTTAATCGGCTTCATAAATTGGTATTCCGTATGGATACTCCCAGAGGCCTGAAAAGGACGCGCCCTTACTTTTTCGTTGGACCCTGGAAGGAATTCCACGGAGTGTACACCAAGTAGAAAATCGGGCCAATAGACGACATTTCCATCGCTTTTACGCACGTAGGCAGTTCGATTGTTTTGAGAATTCACAATCACTTCGACAAATTCTTCGGTAACACTTTCAATCTTGAAATACAGCGTATCGTAATCAAGTTTCATAATATCGGGCACTAACCAAGGCGGTGCCGTAGCAATCTCAAATTGATTGTAAGTATTGCGTTTAAAAGTAAGGCTATCATAAGGCGAAATATCAATTTCAGGTTTTTTAAGGTTCGGATTCCCATAAAAATATAGTACGGACAACTCATTAAAATTAGGAGCAAAATACCCCATTCCTTCCCATTGCGTTTCTTGTTTTAGGTGTGTCGGAGACAGCACTTCTTTGAACTCCTCCTCAACAAAAAGCATAGCGGTGGGCTCACTGGTCGGTGCGGGTTTGGTAGGGGTCTCTTTATTGTAAGGCTTGTTTCTTTCCTTCTGTAGTTTATCGCGTTGCATAAAACGATAGTGCGTAATACCATAGCCAAGCAGCAGAATTACAAAAAGCACCCAATTGCCTGTCTTTATTTTACCATGGGGCAGACGGTAGGTTGCAAAAAACGATGCGACAAATGCGATTCCCCCAAAAAGAACACCCCAACCGAAAACGATGGCACCACCGGCCAATCCTTGGTTTTTCCCTGCTTCCATCCATCCGGCAAAGTACATTCCGATGATAAAGAAAACCAAGAGTGAAAGCAAATTAAATAGTAGACTGGCAGGTTTTAAAAGTTTTTTCATCGGCTGGAATTTAGTTTCAAGGCAATTTGTCGTCAATCATCCGATAGCCTAAACAACAGTATTAAGAGTACCATATATTTTCACTGTGTCGGTTTTCGATATTTTTGAAAAGGCTGTTTGAGCAAGCCTTTAATACTTCCATTTTCCAAGACATCGGGAAAGGTGTCTACACCATAGACAATAGCCTCTCGATCTAACTTCATAAACGTACCAAAAAGCCGGTCCCATATCGAGAAGATATTCCCATAATTGCTATCGGTATAAGGCAACACATAATGGTGATGTACTTTATGCATGTCGGGGGATACGATGACATAACTCAAGACCTCATCGATTTTTTTTGGCAATCGAATATTGGCATGGCCCAACTGGGTTGCTACTAACGAAAGGGATTGATAGAGCATCACGATACCAATGGGCACCCCGATAATAAATACGCCGAAAAGTGTAAATGCATACCGAATCATACTTTCCAAGGGGTGGTGTCGATTGGCAGTGGTCGTATCTACATTATGATCGGTATGGTGCACCAAATGGATCATCCAAAGCGGTTTTACCTTATGTTCGATGTAGTGGGCCAAATACGCTCCTATAAAATCCAATAGCAAAACTCCAAGAACGATATAGGCCCACAAGGGCATTGAGGGCAACCAATTCAGTATACCAAAGTCGTTGACAACCGTCCAATCACTGGTTTTAAGCAATAAAAAAGCTAACAAAAAATTAATGATAACGGTAGTAAGGGTAAAAAACAAATTGGGCAGGGCATGCCGCCATTTTTTATAATCGAATTTAAAAAGCGGTACAAAACCCTCTAAAATCCAAAAAAGGGTAATTCCTCCAACTAACAATAGCGACCGGTGTGAAGAAGGTATGGTCTCAAAATATGAAATAATAGACTCCATGCTTAAAGATACAAAAATCCATTTTTCGTCGAACTCCTTTACTAACCACCTCTGAAGTAGCGAATTGAGCACCTGAATTTCAGTTGCCCCCATTCAATGGTAATTGTTTGTTCCTTATTGCTAATTGTTTATTGTTTATTGACCATTTTCATGTGCGCTACTTCACCGCCACTCTTTTTTTCATTTCCTCGACGATATTAAAAGCTGCCGGACAAATTGCTACGTTCTTAAGGGTGATGTTACTGATTTGGTGGAATTTCTTCCGATCCGTATGCGGAAACTCCCGACATGCCTTGGGACGCTCTTCATAAATGCCGCAATAGTTATCGTTATCAAGAAACGGGCAAGGCAATTCTTGCAACACATAATCCCTATCTTCATCGATACGCAAGAATTTTTCAATAAATTGCTGCGGTTTCAATCGCAGGTACTTTGAAATACGCTCGATATCGGCTCGGGTAAACAATGGCCCGGTAGTTTTACAGCAATTGGCACAATTGAGACAGTCGGTTCGTTCAAACTCATTCTCATGAAGTTCTTGCATTACATAATCAAGGTTTTTCGGAGGTTTCTTTTTGAGCTTCATGAAAAACTTCTTGTTTTCCGCATGCTTTTCTCTCGCCCTTTTCGGTAATTTTTTAATTATTTTATCCATACAGTCTCTTTTGGCCCCTTATTCCTTTAAATCGTTATTTTTGTTGCGCTCTTTTTCAGAAAAAAACACGGAAGGACACGTAAAATACAAATTTAAATGGAAGATGTTTTCGGAAAAGCTTTATTAGACTATCAGAACGAAAGGTATTCCGAAGATATCTACACCTATTCTTCACTTGACGAAAAAGACGTGATGCCCCTTCCCTACCTGTTCCGAGGTTTTGAGGCTATGCCTCCTGTGGAAAAAAAAGCGTTAGCACTTTGCAAAGGCGAAGTACTTGATATTGGTTGTGGAGCCGGTAGCCATAGTTTATATTTACAACAAAAGGGCATTGCAGTAACTGCACTCGACAGCTCGGCGGGTGCGATCAAAACCTGTAAACTTCGGGGCATCAAGAATACCCTTCATACCGATATAGCTACTTTTGAAGATAAGAAATTCGATACGCTGCTCCTACTTATGAACGGTATTGGAATAGTAGGTAATTTGAAACTTTTGGACCAGTTCTTAAGTCATTTAAAATCTCTCTTAAAGCCCGGTGGGCAGATTTTACTTGATTCAAGCGACATCATTTATATGTTCGCTGATGACGAAGACCCCGAAAATCAAGAAAATTGGAAAATTGACCCCGAGAACTACTATGGTGAAGTATTATTTACCATGAAATATAAGGGCGTAAAGAGCAATTCCTTTTACTGGCTCTACCTTGATTTCGATACGCTAGAAAGTGCCGCAAACGCCAATAATTTGGCCTGTGACCTTATATTCAAAGGAAATCATTACAATTATTTGGCCCGTTTAGCGACTAAAATAGGTAAATAGGCACTATTTTTGCTTTATTTGCACTATCTGAACAAGTTACAATTGAAAACTTTGTTTCAGCAGTAACCTAAAAATAGCCAACAGTTAGATATGAAAACTGAATACAGACATAAAGGCGGTCGATGTAAATTTAACATACAAAAGCATTCCATTCTTTTAATGGTGTTAGGTGCCTTATTTTTTATAGGATGCTCAAATGATTCGAACACCGTAGATGAAACTCCTAAGGCAGTCGATAAAACCGCAAACCTTAAAGCAGCTGGCGAGTCTGCGAACGATATTCTTTCCAACGATAATTTCGACAAGCTTTTGGTAGAGATTGCCTATGTAAAAGATTTCAGGCCAAAGGCCGATGCCATTACCGACTTTGAAGCATTCCTGAAAGAATATACGTTCAAAGAGAATATCGAAGTAATGTACAATGAGTTGCCTTCACCAGAAAAAGATAGTCTTTCCCTAAATGAGATTGCCGATTTAGAGAAAGAAAACAGAACGGCATACAACGATGGTAAGACCTTGGCCATTTATATCTATTTTGCCGATGCCCCTTCAGAATCAGACGATGAAGATGAAGATTTGGTAACTCTTGGTGCCGTTTATCGCAACACCTCAATGGTCATTCATGAAAGTACTGTAAAAAAATTGGCCAAACAGAGTTTCTTGATATCGGAAGCAGATATCGAAGCGGCAACCCTTAATCACGAATTCGGGCATCTTTTCGGACTTGTCGATTTAGGCACTACTCCGGTCAACGAACATGAAGATCCCGATGCCGAAAACCACTGTAATGAAGAAAATTGTTTGATGCGTGCAGAATTACAATTTGGGGCCGGCATGAAAAAAATGTTGACCAGCAGAGTATCAAAAGGTTTATCATCTGCACCGGGCCTCGACCCTGAATGTATTCTCGATTTACAAACAAACGGCGGAAGATAGCCAACCTTCTAAGACCCAATTCTGTACTAAGGTACGCTTGTTGCAATTCAGAAAAAATTGCTTTTATACGCCTGTAATTCAGACTTACGGAATATTCAGATATTTATGGGTTTGTAAAGACACCTTCCATTTGGGGTGCTGCATTACATAATCAACAATCAAAGGTGTTACTTTATCACGAACGCTCCATTCGGGTTGTAAGTATAAAATACATTCACTGTTAACCTTGGCAGCCTGCTCTTCGGCAAAAATCAAATCGTGTTTATTATAAACAATGACCTTGAGTTCATGGGCCTTCTCATAAATTTTACCTTCGGGTAGTTTGTTCTTTTTCGGGGAAAGGCAAATCCAGTCCCAAATACCCGTTAAGGCATAAGCACCCGATGTTTCAATATGTATTTTCAGTTTCTTTGCTTTTAATGCCGATGTCAAAGGCCCCATATCCCATGTCAAGGGTTCACCACCTGTAATTACAATGGTATCGGAATACTTAGCTGCATTTTCAACGATATTTTCAATCGCAGTTGGCGGGTGCGTTTCTGCATTCCAACTCTCTTTGACATCACACCAATGACATCCTACATCACAACCACCGATACGCACAAAATATGCTGCTGTACCTTTATGGAATCCTTCGCCCTGAATAGTATAAAACTCTTCCATCAGTGGGAGCATTACACCTTTATCTACCAATGTCAAAACATCATCTGTTACCATGGCGCAAAGATAAGTCGCACAAAGCACAAATTTTAAATTCTCTCCTTCTAATTCAATGTAGCACGATTATGTCTAAAAAATGAACGTTCTGCCGATTAAGCATTTAACATAAAAACATTGGTATTCCCGGTAAATACTTCTCATTACTTAATTTTCCCCTATTTTTATCAAAAAATTACACGCAATGGGCACTAAGGAAGAATTCTTTGCACATATCGACAAAGGTTACACTACAAAAGGAGATTTTATAATCATGGGAGCAGGCATGCAAAATGGTGAAGCCGTAACCAATGCTTTTGTAAAAATTCCTTTAAAAACATTGAACAGACACGGTCTAATAGCCGGTGCCACCGGTACTGGGAAAACAAAAACGTTACAAGTACTTGCCGAAAATTTATCGGATAAGGGTATACCCGTTTTACTTATGGACCTGAAAGGAGATCTCAGTGGTATAGCGGAACCGAGTCCGGGTCATCCAAAAATAGACGAACGTCACCAGAAAATTGGGATTCCCTTTGAACCAAAGAATTTCCCAGTCGAAATACTCTCGCTTTCCGAACAAGATGGTGTCAAATTGAGGGCCACTGTCTCTGAGTTCGGCCCCGTACTTCTTTCCCGCATCCTAGACCTGACCGTCACCCAAGAAGGTATTGTTGCCGTTGTTTTTAAATATTGTGACGATAACAAGTTGCCTTTGTTAGACCTGAAAGATTTCAAAAAAGTGCTACAATATGCTACAGGTGAAGGTAAAAAGGAATTTCAGTCCAATTACGGCCGAATTTCTACCAGTTCGACAGGCACCATTTTGAGAAAGATTATCGAACTTGAACAGCAGGGGGCAGAACTTTTCTTTGGGGAAAAATCTTTTGAGGTCGATGACCTGACCCGCATCGATGAAAATGGAAAGGGCTATATCAATATCATTCGCTTGACCGATATTCAAGACCGACCCAAGCTATTTTCTACTTTTATGTTAAGTCTGCTCGCTGAAATCTATGCTACATTCCCCGAACAAGGGGATAGTGACAGGCCCGAACTTATTTTGTTTATCGATGAAGCCCATTTAATTTTCAAGGAAGCTTCAAAAGCACTATTGGAGCAAATAGAAAGTATAGTAAAATTGATACGCTCTAAAGGAATCGGCCTTTACTTTGTCACGCAGAACCCAACCGACGTACCCAATGAAGTACTGTCTCAATTGGGACTAAAAGTGCAACATGCACTGAGGGCCTTTACGGCCCGTGACCGAAAGGCTATAAAATTGACAGCTGAGAACTACCCCGAATCACCTTATTACGACACAAAAGAAGTACTCACATCTTTAGGAATTGGGGAAGCATTGATTTCGGCATTGGATGAAAAAGGAAGACCGACACCTTTAGCCGCTACCTTGCTTCGTGCGCCCATGAGCCGTATGGACGTTTTAACCGATAGTGAGCTAAAAGCAGTCATTGACAACTCGAAGCTTGTTAAAAAATACGGAGAAGTCATTGACCGGGAAAGCGCCTATGAAATTTTAAACGAAAAAATTGAAAAGGCCGAAGCCGCGGCAGATAAAGAGAAAGAAAAAGCAACAACTTCGCGTAGCAGAACCAGCAGCAGAAGAAGCACGCGCCAAAATCCGGTGATAAAAGTGCTTACCAGTGCAACATTTATTCGCGGGGTTCTAGGGGTCTTAAAAAAAGTTATGCGTTAATTTGCAAAATATCTTGATCCATAACATTGAAAAACAAAGTATACCCGTTAATGAAAAGAATAGCCGCGGTCATAATAGTTTTCGTTACCTTTTTGCTGTTTAATTGCCAAAAGGAAGAGAAAAGTGCGTTTTTAATTACCAAAAACAGTGTTGGTAAGTTAGACCAGACCAGCCTTGTGCGTGACCTTGAACTCATCTACGCCGATGATTCAATAGTAAAGGATACATTAATTCTGAATTTAGCCAATCGATCAAAAAAGGTTAGAGTTTTTGAAAAAGGAGGAAAGCTCTTGTTGACCCTTACTCCAAGTTCCGACAGTATTCCAACTATCGAAAACGTCAGGATCCATGACCCGCGTTTTATCACAGAACAAGGGGTGGGCACCCTAAGTACCTTTAAGGATATTAAAGAAAAGCATACTATAAAAAAAATACTTACATCGACCAATAATATTCTAGTTATCTTAAAAGATAGCAAAGTGTATTTTACAATTGACAAGGCCGAATTACCCTCAAGTTTGCGCTATTCATCAAGTGTTAACATTGAGGCCGTTCAAATACCGGACAAAGCCAAAACCAAGTACATGATGGTCGCTTGGGATTAGTTTTTTTTCAAAACCGAAATGCGACATAAACAGTGCTCAAACGTCACCTTCAAACTTTTAAGGATGCCCCATTGTTCCTTAATAAATTATTGAGTGACTCCTGAAAATTAGTCCCTGATTTCGTGAATAGGTTTCAGCTGTTCTCCCTTGATATAAAAAATTGCAGTAAAGCTGACCTTGAGGTTTGCACACTTTAAGAAATTATTTTGACCATAGCAATCTAGATTTCATGAATCCGCTACTACACTATCTTTTGGTACGGCGTGCCAAAAACAAATTAAAGAACAAGGAAGAAAAAGAACCTTCCAAAAAACAGATAGTTTCTGAAATACGTTCAGAACAAGTAGAGTTTGCCCATGCCATAAAAGAAGTATTGTTTATTGCTATCGGAGTTTTCGCAGCGGGGTTTGGCCTTAAAGGTTTTTTGCTCCCTAACCAATTTATAGATGGCGGCGCTACAGGGGTTTCCCTATTGATCCAGGTCAAATCGAATATTTCCCTGGGTATTTTGTTGGTACTGGTCAATTTACCGTTTATAGTTTTGGGCGCTAAAACTATTGGTAAAAAATTCGCCATCAAAAGTATTCTTGCCATCATCTCTTTGGCGGTGGTGGTTCATTTTGTGCATTACCCCATCATAACCAGTGACAAACTCTTAATAGCCGTTTTTGGTGGTTTTTTTCTAGGGCTTGGTATCGGTATGGCAATGCGGGGCGGCAGCGTCATAGATGGCACCGAGGTACTCGCCATCTACCTCAGCAGAAAATGGCACTTGACCATCGGCGATGTTTTGCTGCTGATTAACATAATGATTTTTTCGGCCGGGGCCTATCTATTGTCCATAGAAACCGCGCTATATGCCATTCTAACCTATTTAGTGGCCGCAAAGACGGTTAATTACGTCGTTGATGGTGTAGAAGAATATATAGGAGTAACCATTATCTCGCATAAAAGTGAAGAAATACGGGTAATGCTTACCCAGAAAATGGGAAGGGCATGCACCATTTATCAAGGAAAACAAGGCTACAGCAAAGATGGTATTGAGCGCCTATCAACTGAAATTGTTTACACGGTAATGACCCGTCTTGAATTGGCCCGTTTAAGTACAGAAATCGATAAGATCGATAAAAAAGCTTTTATTGTAATGAACGTTATCACCGATATCAAAGGCGGAATGATCAAGAAAAAACCACTAAAGGATTAATCCCAACATCACACCATTAAAATAATACTCCAGTTTCTTACCAACTTCCTCTTTCGGAAAAGATTTTCCATGTTATAATTTACTCTTACTTTTGCACAGGTTCAATAGGTTACCCCTAATAAAATACAGGTTTCCAAAGTTACTTTACTCTTCATTATGAAAAAATTGATTACGGCCTATTTACCCCTAATCTATGGCAAATATTTCAATGCCCTCTCACATCTATCAAAAAAATACGCCGCTAAAAAAGCATTTCAAACTTTCTCCAAAGTGCGAAAGGGAAGGGTTTTACCAGAGCAGGTCGCATTTCTGAACAGAGCAAGAATGGCTGTCGAAAAGGTCGCGGACCACCAGTTGCAATCTTATCTATGGCGTGGAACGAAAGAAACTGTACTTTTGGTGCATGGTTGGGAAAGTAATAGTTTTCGCTGGCGTAACCTCATTGAATTTCTTCAAAAAGAAGATTACAATATTATTGCTTTTGATGCGCCGGCACATGGCCACTCATCAGGACAACGAATGCATGTACCCTTGTATACCGTATGTTTGCATCATATGGTCGAAAAATACAAACCCAGTTACGTAGTTGCGCATTCTGTTGGAGGGATGACGACTTTATATCATCAATACAAACATCCGATATCTTCCGTAGAAAAAATAGTGACCATTGGTTCGCCTTCCGAGAACCACGAAATTATGGACCATTACCAAAAACTCTTAAATTTGAACGAAGCAGTTATGGAAGGTCTAGACCAGTACATTCAAGAACATTTCGGATTTACCATACAGGAATTTTCCACCTCTAAATTTGTAAAGACGAATGCAATAAAAGGATTATTGTTCCATGATAAATTGGATAATATTACCCCATTTCATGCCTCGGAAGCCGTACACGCCAATTGGAAGAACAGTATCTTTATCGCTACAGAAGGCCTAGGTCACTCTATGCACCAGGATCTGGTCAATGAGCAGCTTATCGACTTCTTAAAGGCCTAACCCAAAACGGGCAATGTAGTAAAACCTTCCTTCTATGGTAGCGGTTTCTTCAAACTCGCCAAATATTCGATGACATTTCTGATTTCGCGTTTTGATAATGCGCCGCCCATCGGGGGCATACCTGAAGGCATGTTTTCGCGCTTGCCGATTCGTGAAAGGGCAATTTCCATCGGTTCGGCATCTGTGGTTCGTAGAATAAGTTCCTTTTCCGTTTCTTCCTCTAAGAGCCCAGTTACGACCTGACCATCTTTTAGGGTGACCGTGACGGTACCAAAACCGGGTGCCAGCCGCTTACTCGGATTGATTATCGCTTCGAGCAACTCTTCCCTACTTAGTACGTTCCCAATGTTATCCAACTCAGGTCCTACTTTACCTCCCAAACCTCCAACGGCATGGCATCGCACACATTGCCCGGTTGAGTTTTTATTAAAGAAATCCCTTCCCTCTCGCCAATTTCCGCCATTCAAGGTCTCTTGATAAGCCTCGACCGTATTTCCTGTGGCTTTTAAGGGGTCCAGCTGTGCAATGTTTTTCTCCGAACCTGAAGCTTCAACGGCCTCTATCAAATCTAAAGTCACCGAGGAAGACAATTTTTCGGTATTTGCCTGTTCTATCAATTGTGCCAGTACCGCTTCGGTTTTGGTACTTGAAAGTTCCCCTAATACACTCAATACTTTCTGTTGCTCACGTATCGAACCCGTTTTAAAAATGGGGTTCACAATACCTGGCAAGGCTTCCTTAGACACCTCCATTTTAGTAATTAGACCAATGGCCACAGTGCGTACCATGGGATCGGGATCTTTCATTCCCGATTGCATGGCCGTAGCTATTTTAGCATACTCCAATTCTCCCAAAGCTTGTAACATGGCCATGCGTACTTTCGGAGACTTACTCTTTGCCATAATAGCTGCCAGTCGGTCGTTGTACGAACGAATACCCAAAGCGCTTACCATTTGCGAGGTTGCAACCAAAATATCCTCATCGCTATCTTTCAGGAAAGGCTCGATCAACCCTTCCAGTTCTTGCCTTACCAGAGCAGCATCTCTTTTGACTTCGCCCCTATACCGGCCATCGACCCGGTCTAACACAGAAGGTTCTGCCCAAGTACCGATAGCCGCAAGTGCCTCTCCACGTATAACTCCCGACAAATCGCTTCGTCTCGCAAAATTGATCAAGGTCTCCAATTCTTTTTCTCCCCCGACTCGAACAGCAGCATTTATAGCCCGTCGAAGCAAAGGCTCAGACGAAAACCGTTGCTCTGTCAAAACGGATGCCAAAGCCGGTAAATCTTCTTCAATTGACCAATCATCATTAATGGCGCGAGCAGCTTCTGTCACAATATACTCGTCTTTATCTTTAAGAAAATCAGAAACCCGGGCACTCTTTAAACGCCGTAGAACCAAGACGGCCGCAATTCTTAAACTTCGGTTGGGACTGTGGACCAATGCAGCAATAGGCTCAATCTCATCTATTCGTGAAAGTGCCAAAACTCCCGCATGCCTGATGTAGATATCTTCATCAGCATTCTCGGCAAGCATATCGAGCAAGGGCTGAACCGCTTCTCTGTAAGCAAGCCTTCCTAAAGCCTGAGCTGCATAAAATTGAACTCTCGGATTGTCATTCTTTAACAACGGAAGTAATTTCGGGGCAGCCTCGGCATACCGTACATCGCCTAAAATCTTACTAGCTTGGGCAACAATTTCCAAATCTCCATCATCGAGTAATTTCATTAAAGGCGCTGCCTTTCCATTATCCCTTCCTGCCAATTGCCCAATACCCCAGATTGCGTGGATCCGTGCAAATTGATTCGAATTACCTGCAATCACTTCCTGAAAAGCATCAAAGCCTTTGTTTCCTCTTTTGACCAATTCAAATTGTGCTTTTTGGCGAATTCGCATGTCTTTGTACGATAAAAATTTGACCAATTCATCGATGGACTGTTTGTCATAATCCAAAGTCATCAAGCGCTGTGTTTCTTCACGCTCCGCTTCTAAATCATTTTTGTTGGCGGCTACATCCAACTTCCATACGCGACCATAATTCTTTGTATCCCAACCGTTGATCCAATCGGCCAGGTACAACGCGCCATCAGGCCCGAAACGAATACCGGTAGGAAGCACCCCACTGAGTACATCTTGCTCTCCATTCAATTCAAACGAAGCGCCTTTTGGTTTTAACCCAAACGACCAAATATGCGAGCGACTCGGCGTACCTACGAATTCTACCAAAAAGAATTTATTCAGCCAATCTTTGCCCAATGCCGTACCAGGATTGAAAACCATACCTGTAGGGCCATTATGAAAATTTTGAATGGGAGGAATAATATAGGCTGCCTGGCCCTCCCAATGAGGGACAAATAACTTTTCATCCATCCAAACGTTATACCCGTTATTTTTAGGATCGGTATACTTCCCATATTGCCAATTAGACCTCCAACCGGCATCATGCCCCTCAACAATATGTACCAAGCGCTCACTCTCCCCACGATGGTCACCATCATTATCGGAAGAGATAATATTACCATAGGCATCAAAAACAAATTCGTGGGTATTACGCAGACCAGCAGCAAAAACTTCAAAATCACTACCATCAGGATTCGCCCTTACGATGACCCCTTGATTGGGGTATTTATGACTCTCCCCTTCTTGTGAGGTACCATTAAAACCGATGTCGCCGATACCCCAGTAAATTTTTCCGTCAGGACCTTCGATCGCCCCTGACATACCGTGCCCACCGAAACCGATATGCACTGCATACCCATGGGATATGGATGTTTTACTATCCAATACCTCATCATCGTTCGTATCGGTCAATCGCCACATATCAGGACCCACGCCAACAAATACATCATTCTTTCGTACCAAAAGCGCCCCGGCTACATCAGTGACTTCTTCATTAAAATCGCTCAAAATACGTGTTGACTCATCGGCAATACCGTTTCCGTTTTTATCTTCCAAACGCCATATTTCTTCTTTTTCCACGGCAAGATCCTTCCAATCATGAACACCGTCGTTGTTCAAATCGGCCAACCATTCGTTTTCCTCGCTCTTTTCGGGAGCGAAGGTGCTTCGAAGAAAGGCGCGACGTTCTTCCATCGTTTGCAATGCTATGGAAGGGGTCATCCAATCCCTATGTCCTCGTATATCAAATTCGGAGTTCTTTTGTCGATTGGTACGTGTAAGGTATACCCTGCCAAAATCATCTATCGACATGGCTATCGGGTCGGGCGCCAATGAATCGGAGGCCCACAATGAAAGTTCTAGCCCCTCGGCCACTTGTGCGGCCACGTTCTGTCTGGTTTCTTTGGCCCGCTCCAAACCTATTACAGAATCTTCCCTTTTGACCAAAGGAATCTCCTTGGGTTTTTTAGGTTTGTCTTCACAGGAAATCGAAATAAAAAAAACAATCCCTAAAACAGTCAATAGCTTGGCAATGCCGTAGTTTTTCATATTTTATATGTTTGGTGCAAATTTGTTTATTGTAGTTGAAATACAGAATTAGTGTTGATGAAAAGTGTCTGATACAAATTCTAAAACGACAGGAAGTGCTTCTCTCCAATACGTCCAGTTATGACTACCATCACGAACGCGATATTCATGGGGAATTTCTTTTTTTGTCATTGCAATATGCACCAAACTATTTCCTTCATATAGAAAATCGTCATCGCCACAGTCAATATACCAACGTACCGATTTAACATCCTCAACAGGTAAATTTTCAATTAAATTTAGGGCATTGTGCTTTGCAAAATATTCCTTGATTTCTTTTTCGGAATATGTTGTTGTACCACGCTTCAATCTTTCTTTAAGGTCATCGATTGTCAAAGGCCCAACGTAGGCGCTTAACGGACAAGCAGACGAAAACAATTCTGGGTGGTGTAGGGCGTACATAAACGAACCACCCCCTCCCATGGAGAGTCCGGCTACGGCACGATATCTTTTTTCATTCTTGACACGGTATTTTTCTTCTACATAAGGCATGAACTCCTCAAAAAAGAAATCTTCGTACCTCCAATCCTTACCCTGATTAAAATAACCGCGTTGCCCTGAATTAGCATCTGGCATAATAATGACCATTGGCGTTGCGGTTCCGTCATTTATGGCATTGTCTGCTAATCGTAATACTTCACCAAACTGCACCCAGCCCGTTTGGTCATCTCCAGCACCGTGCAATAAATAGAGTACCGGGTAACTACGTTCGGAGGTTTCATAATCAGGCGGAAGATAAACAGCGTATTTGCGTTCGCCTTTTAAAATTTCACTGGTCATGGAAAGATTGTCGTACACTTTTCCCGATTGGGAAAGAACGGCAAAAGTTGTGCCCAAACAGAGTATGGACAACATTACAATAGATTTCATAAAACGGTTCGATTAAAACGGATTACAAGATAAGAAAAGGGTTGGGATTTCTAACAGGGAATGGGTGATCAATAGTTTACACCAAAAAACAAACAAGAAATCTGCTTTTTAAACGTTATCAATTAGCATTAATCGGGTAAAACACCTACTAAATTACCTCGTATGAAAAAATTTCTAATCGCAGGATCGCTCGTTATAGGTTTATTCGGAATGAGCAGTTGTAATTATGATGATAGCGAAGATATTGATTTGCTAATACCAAAGGATGACACGCAGGAAACAACAGGCGCTTTATTTGATGACCAAGCCAAAAATCCTTAAGGAAATCAATTTTTAATAGGAAGCCAACCGACCATTCTTTCACCTTTAAAATAGCACAAAATTAAAGGGATGAACATTAGAGCACCCCTTTAATTAAAAACCTAACTATTTTCGACTTCGGTGCCTTTCTCTCGCCAACAACGTATTCTTCAACAACATGGCAATGGTCATCGGCCCCACCCCACCCGGAACGGGCGTGATATAGGAAGCTTTTTTACTAACGTTTTCAAAATCAACATCACCGGTTATATAGTACCCCTTCTCCTTGGTATCATCGGCTACTCGGGTAATTCCCACGTCAATGACTACGGCGTCGTCTTTTACCATCTCAGCTTTTAAAAAATGTGGAACACCCAATGCCGAAATAATAATATCTGCCTGAGATATAATTTGGGTGATATTCTTTGTGCGACTATGTGTCAAAGTCACGGTCGAATTACCAGGAAAACCTTTACGGCCCATAAGAATACTCATGGGACGCCCGACGATATGGCTTCTACCGATCACTACGGTATGCTTGCCTTGGGTCTCAACGCCATAACGCTCGATCAGTTCTAAAATACCGAACGGCGTTGCAGGTATAAAGGTACTCATATCCAACGCCATCTTTCCGAAATTGGTAGGATGAAACCCATCGACATCTTTATCGGGGTCAACGGCCATAATTACTTTTTGGGTATCGATTTGTTCGGGCAAGGGAAGCTGAACGATAAAGCCGTCAATATCATCATTTTGATTGAGCTCCTCAATCTTTTTTAACAGCTCTTGTTCCGAAGTTGTGCTCGGCATCTGAACCAAGGTCGACTCAAAACCAACACGTTTGCACGACCGTACTTTACTACCAACATACGTAAGACTTGCACCATCATTACCTACCAAAACTGCGGCTAAATGGGGAACTTTTTCTCCCCGTTCTTTCATTTTGGCAACCTCGGCCTTGATTTCTTCTTTAATCTCGTTCGAAACTTTTTTACCGTCTAGTAATTCCATTTATAAATTTTCAGCTTTTGACTCTTTTAACTTTGGCATTTTTGATAGCTATTCAACTTATGACATTCCCTTCATGCCACCCATCATTTGCATCATCTTTTTGCCACCTCCGCCTTGCATCATTTTCATCATTTTACTCATTTGGTCAAACTGTTTTAACAATTGGTTGACCTCTTGCACAGTACGACCGCTACCTTTGGCTATTCGTTTTTTACGGCTGACATCTAATTTCGAGGGTGTCGAACGTTCGTCGGGTGTCATCGAATGAATAATAGCTTCTATATGTTTAAAAGCGTCATCATCGATATCCAACCCTTTTAAAGCTTTACCGGCACCAGGTATCATTCCCATTAAATCTTTCAGATTTCCCATCTTCTTGATTTGCTGGATCTGGTTTAAAAAGTCATCAAAACCAAACTTATTCTTGGCGATTTTCTTTTGAATCTTACGAGCTTCTTCTTCATCGAATTGATCTTGGGCACGTTCAACCAACGAAATCACATCGCCCATTCCCAAAATTCGATCGGCCATTCGAGATGGGTGGAAAACGTCAATAGCTTCCATTTTCTCTCCCGTACCGATGAATTTTATAGGCTTGTCAACAACCGATTTTATCGATATGGCGGCACCACCACGCGTATCACCGTCTAATTTTGTTAAGATAACCCCATCAAAATTCAAAACATCATTAAAAGCCTTGGCCGTATTCACAGCATCTTGACCTGTCATTGAATCAACCACGAATAGGGTTTCTTGAGGCTGAATAGCATTATGGACGTTAGAAATTTCATCCATCATCTTTTCATCGACCGCCAGACGACCTGCCGTATCGATAATGACTACGTTAAACCCACCAGCCTTTGCATGGGCCACCCCTGCTTTGGCAATAGCGACAGGATCATTGTTACCACGATCGGAATATACCTCTACCTCGATTTGTTCACCAACAACATGTAGCTGATCAATGGCCGCAGGTCGATATACGTCACAGGCCACCAATAAGGGCTTTTTCGATTTTTTTGTTTTTAGAAAATTGGCCAGTTTTCCCGAAAAAGTAGTCTTACCAGAACCTTGTAATCCTGACATTAAAATGATGGATGGATTACCCGAAAGGTTGACACCTTCAGTTTCGCCCCCCATAAGTTCGGTAAGCTCGTCTTTCACGATCTTGACCATTAACTGGCCCGGTTGCAACGTCGTCAACACGTTCTGTCCCAAGGCTTTTTCCTTGACACGATTCGTAAACTCTTTGGCTATTCTAAAGTTAACGTCAGCGTCTAGCAAGGCCCTGCGAACCTCTTTAGTAGTCTCTGCAACGTTTATTTCCGTAATCTGGCCATGCCCTTTGAGTACGTGCAGTGCCTTGTCAAGCTTTTCACTTAAATTATCAAACATCGTCTTGCGTTCTTTTGAAGGAAAGCAAATTTACTAATAACAGTGGGAAAGATGGTGTTTAAGAAGAAAAAAAAAGAGCACCCATCTAGGATGGATGCCCTTTTCGGGGATGTGGGGCAAAAAAGGTGTTAATTCTTTTCAAAAGTCAAATAATCGGTGCCGCCACTAGCATCACTGACATTTTCAAGTTCAATTTTACTTTTCGTGTACTTTACGATGTGCCAATCTTCGCTTAATTCCTCAAAATTATCCGGAGCATTGAATACAATATCAAACTCGACCTCGCCATCACTACTATCATCGGCATCAGAAACTGCAATTGACCATGCGCCTGACAACGCTGTATTTCCATCGGTGGCCGCCAAAACACCGCTAACATTAAAGATAAACCCGTAACCGAGGAAATTATCGGTATCGTCCTCATCAGAATCTAAAAAATACGATACGTACCATTCCCCGTTATTTATAATAGTTTTGATTTCTGTTATATCTTCGGCGGTAACCCGATCTTCTGTTTTATCATCATCTTTATCACAGGCCATAAATGAGGCCATAGCGATACACAGGGTACATATTCTTATAAAATTGAATTTCATATTTGTGATTTTTAGTTATACCGCAACTATAACGTCGAAACACCTAAGATTATTTACCCTATTACCAATTATAACTTTTCCAAAACAAGATCATTAAAACCGCCCCAATCATTTTGATGCTTTAGCTCCAAACGATTTTCGCTTACTTCAGTAATATGGTAATCGTTCCCTAAAGCATAGAAATTGCTTTCTACTTCGAAAGTGATGATCATTTCAAGTTTTTGTTCACTATTTCTATATACGAACCACCTAGCAGTATCAACTTCCTGCTCGTTCGGATTTAAGACCGTAAGTTGCCCATTCAGGCCAAAACTGAATAGGTAACCACCATATAGTTCGGTCGAGAAGTTTTCATTTTCGGCAAAATAAGCCACCTCCCAAAGCGACTTATTAAAGAGGCCACGGATTGTAATAACATCATCGTCATTTTCATCATTGTCGCAGTTTCTTTCAAGAATTAGCTCGTAATCGGTTTCCTCGATTTCAAATTTCAGCCGATCATCCCTTAAATCGGCCAAGGGCCACTCAAAACTAACGCCGGGTTCTTGCCCCATATCTATAGCCATAACTAAACGTCCTTGCGCATTGGTCGTACTTTCCCAAGTACCTTCCGAAGTATTATCGCCATTGCCCAAGGTTACTACGCCTCCGGCCATAAAATTGAACTCATAGCCCAAAAGCCTTCTCATTTCTTCCCCTTCATTCTTGACCTTTTTTACTATCCAACTACATTCACGTAATACATCACCTAAAGCATCAGGCTCATCGGAAAAGAGATTACAAGCCTTTTTCATAACAATTTTATTATCGTCGCCGGAGTAAAGTTTGATTTTACCCTCTTCTATTTCATTGACGAACCATTCAAGATTAAAAGCTACCAACACCTCAAAATCAAGATTTAGCACTACGTTATGATTGACGATCCCGGTTGCCCAAGTTCCGGCAATCCTATTTCCGCCCCTATCGATTAGGGTCACCTCCCCGGCTTCCGTAAAATTCATGGCGTATTCGAAATATTGTTCTGTTTGGGCCAGGTCATTCCGTTCGACTTCCCTGATCAACCAAAAACATTCTACTAAATACTCGTCTAAACGCTCTTGTGTAAAATCATCATCGTTGTAATCATCGTCGTCATCTTCATCACAGGCGTTTTTTGCACTTTCTATTGCGGAAGCCAATTCGGTATTACTATGGATCTCGACTTCAGTTTCATCATGTAACTCCAATACCACAGGGAAATCAATTCCTACCAAATCTTCATCATCCAACCCGGCAAAAAAGCGTCTCCATTCCCTATCACTGTTTACTATTATTTTGCCCGTTTGCTGCTTACCTATATCGAAGGTGAACAGTGAAATGGGGTAAACAAAATCTATGCATTCTATATCATCATCGTCACCACCCTCAATACATTGTTCGGAAAGTGTAAGCAAATCTTCCTTTCCATTGACAGTAACTTCTGTGTAATCTCCCAGGGTTACGGTAACCGGAAAATAGATATCTAAAATATTCTCATCGTCATCAAGCGCATCAAAGGCCATCTCTACCAACTGTAAATCTTCCATTGTATTGATTAAAAGCTCCAAGCCATTGACTTGTACCGTATAGGGAAACCTAACATTAAAACAACTAGACCCATCAACGATATTATCATAGGAACCATCATTGGAAACTGTTTGTTCAATCAATTTTGCGATAGCAGAACTGGCCATAAGGGTTTCCTGTTCATTTACCGGATCGACTTCTTCATGTTCCTTTTGACAAGAAACCATACTCAATGTGCATACAAGTAGACATGTATAGATGCCATAATTCAAAAGTCTTTTCATAATGGTTTGGATTTACTTATTCTTCAACTTTGAAACAACATACTTTAGAAATACCCTACCCCTAGTTTATTTTTTTAAAATATCTTTGGTATAAAATCTACCCTTTGAATATCGAAAATAAAGATACCGTATGTGAAGAAGAAGTGTTCAGCACAATCTTTAAAGATAATTCTAAAACGGTTTTCAATTATATATATTATAAGTTCGGAAATGAGGAAAAAGCCTATGATGCCGTGCAGGAAGCTTTCGTGAAACTCTGGGAAAATTGCGGCAAAGTATCCCCGAAAAAAGCCAAGTCATATGTTTACACTGTGGCCAATAACCTATATTTGAATATCATTAAAGCGGAAAAGGTACGCTTAAAATATGCCGATAAGAGCTTGAAAACCACCCATGAGTCTCCAGAATTCTTGATGGAAGAAAAACAATTCAAAGAAAAATTGAATAGGGCACTTGACGGTCTACCAGAAAACCAGCGAACCACCTTTCTCTTAAATCGTATTGATGGAAAGAAGTATGCCGAAATTGCTAAAATAGAAGGCGTTAGCGTGAAAGCCATAGAAAAAAGGATGCACTTGGCACTGAAATCATTACGGGAGCAAATTGAAGGTATTTGATGGTTGCATGGATACTGGGCTTGCTGTAAAAATTTTGAACCTCATCTATGGCGATGTTGTAAATTAGTATAAAAAAGTAGGGTTTTTTTATAACAAACTGTTATTAAGATACAAAGCTGAAAATCATGCAGGAGAATTACTTGGCAAAATGGCTAAACAATGAACTCACGGAAGCTGAGCTGTCGGAATTTAAAAAATCCGATACGTACGCTTCTTACCAAAGAATAGCTGAGGCTTCCAGCAATCTGGAAGCTCCCGATTTCGATATGGAAAGCACATTTATGGCCGTCAAAAACAAACATATCCTCCATAAACCCAAAGTCATTCAGCTGCATCCCTTTAAGAAATTTTTGCACATAGCGGCGGCCGTTGCCATTCTCATCACTGGTTCTTATTTTTATTTGAATACACTAGAGGACACAGTAATTACCCAGTATGCGGAAAGTAAAGAAATTCGTTTACCTGACAACTCTAAAATAACATTAAACGCCGATTCAGAACTTTCGTACGATTCAAAAAACTGGAACAATAAGCGCAGTATCAAATTGAACGGTGAAGCCTTTTTCAAAGTTGCCAAAGGCAAGCGCTTTACAGTGGCTACCGCAGATGGCACTGTTGCCGTTCTCGGTACACAATTTAATGTAGAGAACAGAAAAGATTTTTTCGAAGTTACCTGTTTCGAAGGGTTGGTCAGTATTCAATTTAAGGGGCAAGAAACCAAATTACCAGCAGGCAATTCTTTTCTTGTCGTTAACGGCGCTATTATCAAGTCTAAAGTTACTGACACCAGGCCTTCCTGGATGGATAACGAAAGTACTTTTAAAAGCATTCCCCTAAAGTACGTTTTATCAGAATTCGAGCGACAGCATAATATTACCGTGGAAACCAAAAATATAGACTCCGATCAATTATTTACCGGCACTTTCAGCAATACAGATACCGAATTGGCCGTTCAGAGTATTAGCGTTCCTTCTCGAATAAAGTTTAAATTTGAGGGGAATAAAGTGCTATTTTATGCTGAAAACACTCCGTAAGCGTGTTCTTCCTTTTCTCTGCCCCGTGCTATTTTTTATTTCATTAATGGTTCAGGCACAGGAAAATAGGGCTATCACCTACCTCAGCTCCTTTATCCAAATACTAGAACAAGATTTTAATGTAAAGTTCTCGTACATCGATGAAGACCTTAGCCACATTCAAATTACCATTCCGAAATCCTCAGAGCTTTCTGAAATTTTAGATGATATTAGAGGGCAGACTCAAATCGAAATTCAAAAGCTTAGTGAACGTTATTATACGCTCAAAAAAAGTGCAACTGTGACTATCTGTGCAACTGTACTCGACAATTTCGAAAATAACACCCTTGCAGGCGCCACAGTTGAAATATTACAAAGTGAAGTCGCATCGGTCACTGATCTAGAGGGTAAATTCTCGTTCATCAATGTTCCAAGATCTTCAACAATACAAATACGCCACATTGGACATAAGACACTGTTTGTCAATGCAGAAGATTTAGTAGCATCGCATTGCCCAACGCTTTTACTGGCAGTTAACTATCAGTTACTGGACGAAGTCGTCGTCTCAAAATTTTTAACCACAGGACTCACAAAAGAACTCGATGCCAGCGTAATAATGAACACCGAAGAATTCGGACTTTTACCCGGATTAACCGAACCCGATGTTCTACAGACCGTTCAAGCCCTTCCGGGCATTAAGAGTATTGACGAAACGGTTTCCAACATAAATATTAGAGGAGGCACCAACGACCAGAATCTAATTTTATGGGATGGTATTAAGATGTACCAGTCAGGTCACTTTTTTGGCCTAATATCGGCTTTCAACCCCTATCTTACCGACAAGGTAGTTCTTATTAAAAATGGCACCAGCGCCCAATACGGTGACGGGGTCAGTGGCATCATAAGTATGCAAACCGCAAACCAGATTAACGCCGACATTATAGGAGGTGGTGGCTTTAACCTTATCGGGGGCGATGTCTATGGTCAAATTCCGTTATCGGAAAAGTTGTCCTTTCAATTTTCCGCTCGTCGGTCACTCACCGATTTTTTTAATACGCCAACTTATAATCAATTTTTCGAAAGGGCATTTCAAGACAGTGAAGTTTCGGGGAACAACAACGCATCAGCTATAACGAAAGAAGAAGATTTCTATTTCTATGATTTCAGCGCAAAACTGCTATATAACATCAATGCAAAGCAAAAATTTCGATTTAGCCTTATCAACATTAATAACGATTTGGACTATTCCGAAACCGATTCTGACGCAGGCCGAACATCGAATAGCGAATTGAATCAAAGTAACCTCTCTTTCGGCGGTAGTCTCGAAAGTCAATGGACCTCGAAATTCTCGACCCATTTGAATATCTACTACACGAGTTATATGCTCGACGCATTAAATACGACTTCAACCGAACAACAAGAGTTATTTCAAAACAATGAAGTTCTTGAGACTTCAGTAAAACTAAACACACAGTACAAATTGAGCAACACATTACATTGGCTCAATGGATATCAATTGAGCGAAACCGGCATTATCAATGCCACCAACGTCACTCAGCCTCCGTTTAAAAGTGACATCAAAGGAGTCATGCGCAGCTATGCCCTATATTCTGAATTGACGTTTGCCCCGGCAAATAAAAAATGGTTCGCGCGTGGTGGTGTCCGTATGAATTATTTAGAAAATATTGCGACCTACAACGACTTCATAATCGAACCTAGATTGAATATCAATTATTCTTTTACAAAACATTTAAAGGCGGAATTCATGGGTGAGTTCAAAAGCCAAGCTACCAATCAAGTGGTCGATCTCGAACAGAATTTTCTAGGTATTGAAAAAAGAAGATGGATTCTATCTGATGGGGAAACGCTACCTATAACTAAAAGCAAACAAGGATCGGTCGGCATTAATTTTGACCATGAAAACCTATATATCGGTCTGGAAGGATTCTACAAAGAAGTTGCAGGCATTAGCACAGCCACCCAAGGCTTTCAAAACCAGAATCAGTTTAATGGTGAATTGGGGAAATACGATGTAAAGGGCATCGAGTTTTTAATAAATAAAAAATCAACAAATTATAGTACATGGCTCAGCTATACCTACAATCAGAACAACTATACTTTCAATGAAATCGCGCCAAGTACTTTTCCCAACAACTTAGATGTTCGACACAGCGTTACCTTGGCCGGAAACTACACCTTCGATCATTTGAAATTCAGTTTGGGGGTGAATTACAGAACGGGCAAACCCTTTACCGAACCTCAAGCAGATAACCCTATAGATGCTACTTTCTTTCCAAATCGCATCAATTATGCCGATCCGAACAGTAGTCGATTGCCCGAATATTTCAGGGCAGATGCCTCAGCTATGTATAATTTTTCTATAAATTCTGGAACAAAGGCTTCCGTCGGCGTATCGATCTTGAATTTCACCAACAGAAAGAACACCCTGAACACCTATTATAGATTAAATGAAAATAATGAGATTGAAGCGGTCAAAAGTGTTTCCTTGGGCCTTACCCCAAACGCTAGTTTCAGAATAAATTTTTAGAAGAAGCCGATACAGCAGGGGATTGGAAATCAAAATTCAACATTTGTCGAATAATGGCATATAATTGGGGAAAGTCTTTTGAAAAAATCGCTGGTGTTTCAACATAATTCTCTACCGTAACCGAGAAAAATTCCTGTAGATTGGTCATACCATATTCCCGGAAATATTGTGAAGACGACAATTGCTCAACAAAAGATGCATCTAACAATAGTTCTTTCATCTTTTTTAGGCCGACCCTAAATCTTCGCGCCTCCCAAGAGCTTTTTTTACTCATTTCAAAACTCAGTGCATGTGCAAATTCATGTATTGCTAGATTTATATTATCGTCTGGTATTGCAAACCCTTCCCGAATCGTTTCCGCAGAAAATATAACCGTTTTAAAATGAGGATTGTATTCTCCTAGATGATGTCGTCTTTTTATTCGGGAATAATACCGTGATGGGTACACCAAAATTCGCAATAGTGACCGTATCATTTTATAATCCTTTAACCCTAACGTCATCAATACGGCAGCGGCGCTTAGAATAAGTCGTAGCTCCTCTTTATCAGCAACATTACCATAAAAAACAAATTTCTTCCTACTTCTGAACCAAACGATTCTTTGCTCGAATTTTGCTTTCAGTATATCTGGAAGCTTACCATAGATGGGAAAGTTTTCATTCAGCAGAAGTTTTTCCCGAGGCAATAGGGGCTTTAATTTTACGAAGGGATTCAAATGGTAGATACCTACTGCATAATAGAGCATATAGAGCAGGTGACCAAGAATGTATACCACGGCCAAAATACCAAAAATATCAGCTATCGACATACGCTGGATTTCGTGCTTCAAAAAAACCCTGAAAATCAGTGTTCATCGAAACATTTCAGTACTTAAAACTAAAGTACTACATAAAAATTATATGCTCATTTTGACAAAACGAGCTATTGGCTACATTCGATCCGGTACTTCTATTCCCAAGAGTTTAAATGCAGATTGTACGACTTCCCCAACCTTTTTCGACAACTGCACCCGTAACGCTTTTTTATCTTGGTTCAATTCACCCAAAATAGAAACTTGTTGGTAGAACGAGTTGAACTCCTTTACCAAGTCATAGGTATAATTCGCGAGCAATGCCGGACTATAATTCTCTGCGGCGAGTTGAATGGTTTCAGGAAAAAGTTGAAGTTGCTTGATCAGTTCCTTTTCTTTTTCATGTAACCTTAGCGCTTTTAGGCTTTCCATATCAAATACTTGTTCACCTGATTCTGCTTTTCTTAAAATTGATTGAATTCTAGCATAGGTGTATTGGATAAACGGACCTGTATTGCCTTGAAAATCTACCGATTCTTCAGGGTTGAACAAAATTCGTTTTTTCGGATCTACTTTTAAGATATAATATTTTAAAGCCCCAAGCCCGATCATTTGGTACAAACCCTGCTTTTCGGTTTCGGAATACCCTTCCAATTTACCGAGTTCTTCGGAAATATTGGCGGCGGTGGTCGTCATATCTTCCATTAAATCATCGGCATCGACTACGGTACCTTCCCTGCTTTTCATTTTTCCGCTAGGCAAATCTACCATACCATAACTCAAATGGTACAGGCTATCGGCCCATGAAAATCCGAGCTTTTTAAGAATCAGAAAGAGCACCTTAAAATGATAATCTTGCTCGTTGCCCACGGTATACACCATACCACCTATATCTGTATAATCTTTGGCCCGTTGAATGGCCGTACCAATATCTTGGGTCATATAGACGGCCGTACCATCGGAACGAAGTACTATTTTTTCATCAAGGCCTTCATCGGTAAGATCGATCCAAACGCTACCATCTTCCTTTTTATAAAAAATGCCCTTTTCGAGTCCGTCAGCAACAACATCCTTACCCAATAGATAGGTATCACTTTCGAAGTACAACTTATCAAAATCAACCCCGAGATTATCGTAGGTCACGTCAAAACCATCATAAACCCATTGGTTCATTTTTTTCCATAAAGCGACCACTTCAGAATCACCGGCCTCCCATTTTCTGAGCATTTTTTGGGCTTCTAACAATATGGGCGCTTCTTTTTCGGCTTTATCTTTAGCGCATCCACCGGCTATCATTTCAGCAACTTCGGCCTTATAGGTTTGGTCGAAGGCTACATAATAGTTGCCAACCAATTTATCACCCTTGATTCCGGTACTTTCGGGAGTTTCTCCATTTCCATATTTCTTCCAAGCTAACATACTCTTACAAATATGTATCCCCCGATCATTGACGATTTGGGTCTTATATACTTTTTTCCCTGAAGCCTTCAAGATTTCAGCTACCGAATAACCCAATAAAATATTCCTGATATGTCCCAAATGTAGGGGCTTATTGGTGTTGGGCGAAGAATACTCGACGAGAACCGCATCATTGCTGGTATTCACGACATAACCGTAATCGGTACTGTCTTTTATACCATTAAAAAAATCAAGATAAAAAGAATCATCGATAACGATATTCAAAAATCCCTTAACCACATTATATCCAGAAACCACATCGACCGTTTCTTCTAAATACGCGCCAATTTGCTGCCCAATCTGTGCAGGGTTTCCCTTTATATGTCTAAGCATCGGAAAAACAACTACCGTAATGTCTCCCTCAAAATCTTTACGTGTAGGCTGAAATTCAACCTCTGGTAAATTGACTTCGAATATTGATATTACAGCTTCTTTAATCGTACTTCTTAGGACTTCTTTCAAATTCATCGATCAAGGTATTTAAGGCTGTAAAACTACGTATTTAAACGGAACATTTTTCTGAAAAATATCGAAATACGGGAGTAATCCCATAATTAAGAAAACCAATTTAAGCAAAGAATATATCTTTTATCTTCAGCATATTCCCATGTGTTTTGACTAACTTTATAATTCTATCTTGAAATAGCATTCTATGCTCTTGAACGTATCCTATAACGACAAGTCGATTACCCGTAAAATTGACACTGAAGTAGGCAAACCCTTTCCTTTGAAAGAGCGTTGGGCCATGAAGGGTATCGGATCACCAAAACTTTTCATTTTTGAAACCAGTGTAGAGATACGCAACCTATTGATTCTTGATAATACGATTGATAGTTGCAATATTGAATTGAGACCCAAGGGTATTATTGTGCGCTTTCGATCACTATTGGAAACCTTTGCCCTCGTGATTCCATATTACAAACTTACTGTCCACAAGGGCAATCTCGCGACTTACGGGGTATACAAAGATCATTATTTCATAAGGGTGCAAGCAGATACGAAAGCGGTTCAAAAGTTCTTCAAAAAAATGCTCGATTACAAGGCGGATAATACACCTACCTCAATCGAAGACCTATGAAAATACTCCTGACAGGCGCCAACGGCTATATTGGTATGCGTCTACTGCCCCAATTACTCGAATTAGGCCATACGGTTGTTTGCCTTGTTCGCGACAACAATCGATTTTCCATTGATAAAGAAACCAAAAAAAAAATAGCGATTATTGAAGTGGATTTTTTGCAGGAATTCCAAGACAATTTGATCCCAAAAGACGTCGAAATAGCCTACTATCTTATTCATTCGATGAGTTCTTCGACCAGTGATTTTGACGATAAGGAGGCCCAGTCTGCCAAATTATTTAATAAGTACATGGAGAAAACAAAGGTCAAACAGGTCATTTATTTAAGCGGTATTGTCAATGATGAAAAATTATCAAAGCATTTAAATTCACGTAAAAATGTCGAAAATATTCTCTACCAAGGAAATTTTAACCTTACCGTTCTTCGTGCAGGAATTATTGTAGGGTCGGGCAGTTCGTCTTTTGAAATTATTAGAGATCTATGCGAAAAACTACCTTTTATGATTACGCCAAAATGGGTGTTGACCAAAACCCAACCCATCGCTATTCGTGACGTTATAGAATTTCTAATCAAGGTAATAGGTAACAAAGACACCTATGCCAATTCATTCGATATTGGGGGACCAGATGTATTGACCTATAAAGAAATGCTACAACAGTACGCCAAAGCACGGGGCTTTACCAATCGTATTTTTACCGTGCCCATAATGACACCAAAGCTTTCATCATATTGGTTGTATTTTGTAACATCAACATCTTATAAATTGGCAATTAACCTTGTCGATAGCATGAAGATGGAAGTTATTGCAAGAGACCGTAGACTACAAGACTTATTAGGCATCAAAACCCACACCTATACCGAAGCCATTGACATGGCGTTTAAAAAAATTGAACAAAACTTAGTCTTGAGTAGTTGGAAAGACAGTATGGTCAGCGGCCGTTTTAAAAAAAATCTCGGAAAATACATTCAAGTTCCAAAGTATGGTGTCTTAAAAGATCAGAAACAAATAAAAATCGAAGATACAGACAAAGTTTTGGAGAATATTTGGAAAATTGGCGGCGAAAATGGCTGGTACTATGCCAATTGGCTTTGGAAAATACGTGGGTTTCTAGACAAGCTCAACGGAGGTGTGGGATTGAGGAGGGGCCGCACGCACCCCAATCGTATTTACACGGGGGATTCACTTGATTTCTGGAGGGTATTATTAGCCGATAAGAAAAAGAAGCGCTTACTGCTATTCGCTGAAATGCGGTTGCCGGGGGAAGCTTGGCTGGAGTTTAAAATTGACGGAAATAATATTTTACACCAGACCGCGACCTTTAGACCGAAAGGACTGAGAGGCCGATTGTATTGGTTCATCATACTCCCTTTTCATTATTTTATCTTTGGAGGAATGATTCGCAATATTGCAAAAACCTAAAACAGGTATTTATCAAAACCATCAGTTTTATTAAGAAGAACATACTGCTTTCTATCTCCGTAGGAATCATCTTTCTCTTTTCCCTTATCACAGTTTTCGCAACCGAGGAAAGTTATCGCGCCATAGAAAATGCATCATTATGGGTTCGCAACTATTTCGGTTTTTTTTACCTCTATTTAGGCTTGGCATGTGTGCTGTTGCTACTAGGCATTGCCCTTTCCCCTTTCGGTAAAATCAAATTGGGAAAAAAGAATCAAAAACCAGAATATTCCTTATGGGCATGGACCGCTATGCTATACAGTGCAGGTATGGGTGCCGGTATTTTGCTTCGTGCCGTTCAAGAACCCGTTTTTATGCAACAATATCCACCGTATCCTTCAAGTCTTGAACCTGAAGTGTTGGCGCTACAATTCACATTTTACCAATGGGGTTTTACGGCATGGGCTTTTTACGGGTTGTTTGCCATGGTAATGGGCTATGCGCTTTTTGTGCGAAAAAAGAAAGTCTTGGTTAGCGCAACCATTGAAGATTCCATCAAAGGCAAAATTGCAAGAAACGGAATAGACGTAATGACCATTATTACTACTGTAGTTGGATTGATTGCCGCAATAGGCCTGGGAACCACTCAAATCAATGGAGGGCTTAACCATTTATTCCAAAAAGAGTTTGAATTGGGCACTACCCTATTCTTAGCATTTTTGATTTCGTCAATCGCTTTTTATTCGGCTTGGCAAGGTGTAAACAAAGGAATTAAGATAATATCAAAATTCAACATTCTAATTACCCTTTTAGTATTGCTCTACATATTTTTCTCAAGTGACATGGCCTTTATCCTGAGTTCATTTCTCTCATCGACATTATACTACTTGGTCAATTTTATTCCTTTGAGCCTTGCTTACGGAAGTTTTAACCCTGGAATCGATTTCTTAACCGATTGGACCTTCTATTATTGGGCTTTTTGGCTTGCGTGGGCACCCTTCACTGGTATTTTTATTGCCAGAATTTCAAAAGGGCGAACCTTACGGCAATTATTACTTGGGGTATTGCTGATACCCTCTTTGGGCACCTTTTTTTGGTTCTCGGTTTTTGGAGCTTCCGCCTTTCAATTAATCGAAGGCTGGGGTATCTACAACAATGAATTCGGAAATGTCTTTTCTTCCATTTTTGTATTTTTTGAAAACTACCCCTTGGCCATGCTACTAAATTTTACAACCATATTTCTTTTGATAAGTTTCTTGGTTACTTCGGTCGATTCCGCCGTATTCGTACTGAGTATGTTTACCGATAAGGGAAAAAAGAACCCCAGCAAAAAACACCGCTTGACTTGGTCGGTCTTTATCCTATTGGCTACCATGGCCCTTATTCTACTGGGAAATGCAAAACCTAATATCGATGTGCTAACGGCCGCCCAAAAGTTATTGATAATCACCTCATTGCCCTTTGCTTTTTTCATGGTAGCGATGACAGTTATTTTTTTAAAAAAGGATTTAAGAAAACCACGCTAACCTCATGATATCCCTGAGGTATCGATGACGATCAGAACCAGCATAGACTAATATTGAAGGGCCATCCCTTGGGTATTTTATAAGTTTAATTCATAAAAGCTGATTGTACAATTAGTTGTTAAATTTCACAACAGGCTTTCAATGATAAAAATCCACACCCATAAAATGGCTATATTGCCCCCTCCTATTTACCGAACTTCGATTCAATATTATAAAAACATTTTGCTTGATGGAAAAACAAATAGCCACGTACAATAAGATTTCGGCATTCGATGCTATCAAAATCGAACCTTTCGACATCAACAAGCGCTATACAAAACCCCATCGCCATAACAAGTATCTAGAACTCGTCTATTTCCAAAAAGGCCAGGGTTTCCATTACATGGACGAGAAGTGCTATTCCATTACAACACCTATTTTCTTTTTTATTTGGAAAGAGCAGGTACATCATTGGGAAATTAATACAATTCCCGAGGGGTATGTGATAATAATAAAGGAAGAGTTTCTTGAAAAGAGTTTTGACAAGAGCCTGGCCTTACTTTTAACGAAGTTACATGACCTTCAAGTAACAAAGGTGCCGGAAGACCCCTCAATAAATGCCCTATTCGAAATACTTTGTCGTGAAAAAAAAATCGGCTCCCCGGTTCAAAAGGAAGTACTCGAGGGCAGCTTAAAGGCGCTATTAGCTAAAATAATATCCTATTCCAAAGGTATGACGAATCAATCAGTTGATATGGTTACGAAATTCACTGAACTTTTGGAAGAACAACCTAGAAACAATGTTGGTTTCTATGCAGAATACCTCAACACTACGGCACAAAACCTCAACTCGTTATGCAAAAAACGGCTTTCAAAAACAGCCTCAGAGGTTATTGCATTTCACATGATCCAAGAAACAAAAAGACTCCTGCTTTATACTGACCTGTCGGTTGCGGAGATTTCGTTTAATCTTGATTTTAAAGATACTTCCCATTTTATAAAATATTTCAAAAGACAAGTGGGGCAAACACCGCTACAATTTAAAAAAGAAGCGATCTCATAAGTACCATTAATTTTACAAATAGACCATTTTCAAATATTCAAAGGGGCTATGTTTGCAGTGTAATTAAAAAACATAATACCTTGAAATTAAAACACGTCAGCAGTTTACTTCTTTTATTTCTAACACATATTACCTTCGGTCAACTAACCGGCACAATTGTCGATAAAGCAGATGGATCTCCATTGGAATATGCTACTGCAGCTGTTTACAGCCAGCAAGATAGTACCGTAGTAACCGGTGTAATTACAGACGCTGAAGGTAATTTCTCTATCGACAACATAAAAAAAGGCAATTACTATTTAGAAGCCTCTTTTATCGGGTTTCAAAAGGAAACCATTTCCGATATTCAAATTCAATCTAGAAATACGGTAAACGATTTAGGTATTATTTCATTAAATATTGGCCAGAACCAACTTAGTGAAGTGGTTGTTCAAGGCGAACGTTCAACGGTAATACACAAAATAGACCGTCAAGTTTTTGATACTAAAAAATTTCAAAGCAGCCAAGGGGGCAACGCAGTTGATATTGTAAAGAATATACCATCGGTAACTGTCGACGGACAAGGGGAAATTAGCGTAAGAGGCAGCAAAGGTTTTGCCGTTTTAATAAATGGTAAACCGACACAAGGCGATGCCAGCGCTATTTTGGCACAATTGCCAGCAAACGCTTTGCAATCGGTAGAATTAATTACCGCGCCCTCTGCCAAATATGATCCTGAAGGAAAAGGTGGTATAATCAATATAATCACCAAAAAAGGAGCTACGAATGGTATCTATACGCAAGTAAATGTTCGCGGCGGACTTCCTTCCATAGAATCTTATGATACCCAAAAAGCTGCTCAAAGATACGGGATAGATGCGACCCTTAACAAAAGAACCGATAAGTGGAATTTCTCTCTGGGGGCCAGTTACCAACGAAATGATAAAACCGGAAGAAGGGAGGGCGAAGTTTTTGTCATCAATCAACCAGAAAACAAACAGACCTTTTTACCTTCTGATGGGGAACGTAGTTTTGATGATATTAGCTACAACGGAAGATTCAATGTAGATTTCACTCCTAATGAAGCAGATACTTATTCGCTAGGCTTTTATGCCGGAAAACATACGGTAGATCGTTTGGCAGACATTGAATATTACGATAATCATGCAATTTCTCCAATAGGCAGTAACAACAGGGACTATACTTTTCAATATTACAATCACAACTTAAGGACACGTAAAGGCGATTTTGGGTTGGGAAGTTTTGACTATTCGCATATATTCAAAAACGAATCTAAATTATCTACATCGTTTTTATATGAATATACTTTTTTAGGCGGCCCTACTTATAACGATAACCTGGGGCTTACCAATCGAAATATCATTTACCAACAAGAGTACAACACCAACGATAATCCCTTAAACGGATATCGGGTGAATTTAGACTATCAATGGAACCCGTTATCCATAGGAACTATAGAGACGGGGTATCAATTTAGGGCCTTAGACCATACTGGTGAATTTGTTTACGAACGTGATGGTACATTGGTACCTGAATTTTCCAGCGACATCAGTCTTGAGCGCATATTACATTCGGGATACGCCCAATTGACAGGCGCTAAAGATAAATGGGATTACGCCGGTGGACTACGCCTAGAATCAATGGATCGTACTTATAAAGAAAATCTGAAGACACCAGACCCTGAGCAAACCTATAACTACGATTTCTTGAAATTGTTCCCTTCTGCCTCTTTGCAATACACCGTTAATGAAACGTCAAAAATTAAAGCCGCCTATAGTAAAAGGGTAGAGCGAACAACGACACTTAAAATGAACAGTTTCGCTGAGCGCGAACATTCAGAGGTTTTTGAACAGGGTGATAATCAATTAAGACCTGAATTTATCGATTTGGTCGAACTTGGAATTGTCAAAAATTTCCAAGGTGGGAACTCTTTCAGCGCAACCGCATATTATAGACATGTAGACAACGTAATAAACCGAGTTAACACCCTAGCTTATGAAGCTAATGGTGCAGTATTAGATAGTATTATTAATCGGGTCTATTCCAATGTAGGAAAAAGTAATGCTATTGGATTAGAAATTGGAGCACAAATAAAACCAACTAAAAATTGGTCAAATTATATCGGAGCAAATGTATATTCCTATGATATTGATGGTGCTTTTGTATTCAGACACCGAGATGGTATGACGAGAAATTACGATGTTAATAGTAGTGCAACCGTCTATTCTTTCAATGTCAACTCTACCTATTCATTTTGGGAAAATGCCTCGGTACAATTTACGTTCAATTACCTATCCGACAGAAACACCGCCCAAGGGGAAGATTCTCGATTCTACACTCCTAATCTCACCTTCAGAAAAACATTTCTTGACAATAAGTTGACGGCGACCTTGCAATGGCAAAATATAGATATGGGTCTGTTGAAATCAAACGAACAACGCATAACAACTTTTAAAACCAACGAGTTTTATACCACTACCAATTACAGGTATGAGGTAGATATGGTGTCGATTAACCTATCGTATCTATTTAACACAACGAAAAACAAATCTAAATTTATCGAAAGCGAGTTCGGTAAAAAAGAATTCTAAGACCCCACCAAATTAAAACTGTCATTAAAAGTATAAAATATATGGTAGATGAAGCACTTTTCAGTAGTGTGAACATATTCGTCGTTATCACGGCGGTTTTGGAAATATGGGGATAAGTCAACAATAGATTTAGAATTCCTATATTTTCGGCATAATCGGCAATAGCGGCAAAAACAGGAAGCCAACAGCAATACATAAGTAAACCTTGGAATTTGTTCAATTTGCGTAAGAAATAAGCCAAAAGCAGGCAGTAGTTTAATCCGAAAAGAAAGGGATAAATCATGTCGAGCGGAAGTTGGCAAAAAAGATAGCTATTCCTTCCTTCCGTTCCCAAGGCGTCAAATAATTGTTTTACATATACCAAATCGTAGCCTGTAGGCATCATATCTAAAATTTTCAGCCCGTCTGCGTAGCTCGCCACCTTTGGTATGGTAACCGCTAGCATCATTATATAAACAAAATTCGTGGCTAAAAAAAGACGCAACACGGTCTTACCGCTCCTCTTTTTAAGCAAATAATTTTTAATGTCCATTCCCTCGTTCTTTCTGCAAAGGAATGAGGTTTGATGAAACAACGCATTAACAAATGATAAAAAGCGATTTAGCCTTCCTTTCTTAGTCGGCTTAACGTAACATTCGTTATTCCGAGATACGATGCGACCATGGAATGTGGCACATAATTTTCCAACATCGTAAAGTCTTTTCGAAACTGCTGCAGCCTTTCCTTCGCCGACCAGGAAGCCATTCTAATCTCCTTAAGTACTTTATTTTGAAGCTCTACTCGGAGCACCGAGTTTCCAAAGTTTCGTATCTCTAAATTATCGATCATGAGCCGCTCAAATTCCGTGGCACCAAGACGAACTAACCTACAATCAGTGATTGCGTCGCAAAATAGTAGAGACCTCTGGTTGTTCGTACGGGTCACATAGGGCGGTAAGACCATGCCTTCCTCAAAAAAAGAGAGTGTGATTTCGGTGCCTTCCATATTCGGAAGATATGTTCTAGCAATACCTTTTAATAAGATATATTCATAGTCATCAAAAGCATTCCTACTAAAAAGACATGCTCCCTTTTCTAAAAATACTTCTTGGCCCAATCGTGCTAAATCGCTACGTGCATCCAATGATAAATTAGGTGAATACTTGTTTATGGCATAATCTAGCGTTTCATGGGTCATAGTAAAAAAATACATTTCCAGTAATTATTTAATTACCAGTTTTCCAAAGAAAGTTAATGACTTTTAGGCAAAAATACTTCGGCCATCATACATCGGGCACTTCCACCTCCGCAGGTCTCTATGGTTTCCAAAGAACTATGTATAATTTCACAATGTTTTTCGATTTGTCGAATTTGAGCACTGATAAGACTATGGTAAGCGGCTGAACTCATTACCAAAAATCGTTGATCATCACTACCTAGGACCTGTAGCATATTTCCCGCAAAATGATGCATTTGCGCTTCAGAAATCACAATGATTTCTTTGTCATCTTTCTTTAAATGATCAAGAACATTCTTACGTTCCTTTTTATCATCGATGGCATCCAAACAAATCACCACAAATTGTTCTGCCAGGCACATCATAACATTGGTATGATAAATAGGCAAACGTTTACCAGCTACCGACTGATTAGCCGTAAACAATATCGGAAAATACTCGAAATCTTCACAGAATTCGATAAACAGTTCTTCGTCTGCGCGTTCCGATAGGGCACAATATGCCTTTTCGTTCTCCCGATCTAACAGAATACTTCCAGTTCCCTCTAGAAAAACACCAGCTTCTTCTGCCGAGGTGTAATCTAAGATATTTTCAATAAGAAAACCCCGCTCTTCCAATATATCTAAAACATCTTCCCTACGCTCGTTTCTTCTATTTTCAGCGAACATTGGGTAGAGTACCACCGTTCCGTCGGCATGAAAAGAAATCCAATTATTTGGAAAAATAGAATCAGGGGTATCGGGCAATTTGGTATCATCGACTACAATAACATTTATCCCCTTACTACGAAGCACGCCTACAAAATTATCAAACTCTTCCTGTGCCTTGTTATTTATCACCTGATTCTTGATTTCTAGGTCTTCCATAAAATAATTATTGACCGCAGTTTGTTCGTTCATGCGAAAACTGACGGGTCGAATCATTAGAATCGTATTGGTAATTTGCATCAAATTATATTTTGAATTTTAGACTTATCCTTGTTAATGCTTCCTCGATTTACTCTCTAGTCAAAGGCAGTGTACTACAGCGAAGCAACCCCTCTTGTTTTGCGATTTCGGCATAAGGAATTTCTTCTACCGTAAAACCCTGCTTTCTGAGCCACTGATTAAGCCTTGTAAATCTACGTTCGGAAACGACAACCTCAGGTGATATCGAGAAAACGTTGCTGAACATTCGGTACATTTCATCCGCCGTAATTTCGAAAATATTCTCCTTTCCAAAAAAATCTACGAGCCACTGATACTCATCCTCTATCAAGAAACCATTTTTGTGCAAAATAGCTTTCCCCTTACCCAAAGGCTGAAAACAGCAGTCTAAATGCAATGCATTCTCTTTGGCGTTGGTATTACTTTTTCTCAGTTCAAAAGATTTGACCTTTTTATGCGGAAATAATTCAGTAATATACGCAACAGCCTCTATATTTGTTCGCGCCGTAATATAGTCGGCGTAGTCATCTGCCGTGTAGGTGCCTATAAAGATATAGTCGTTCCAAGGCATCACATCGCCTCCTTCGACATGTACTTCTTTGGGTGGATGAATAATATTATCTTCAGGAATCTTGTCCAATACATGAAGAATTGCTTCAATTTCCTTTTCCCTATCTGGAAGGATATTGGCCAATATCAATTTATCTTCTATAACAAATGCTATATCCCTAGAGAAAATTTGATTACAATTTGGTAACACCTCCGGACGAAAAACCTTTATTCCATATTTTTTAAAAACCGCGGCAAAAGCCTCCATTTCCTTTACCATATCGGCCTCCACCGGATAAGTACCATTTAAAATATGCTCTAATGACTTGGGATCATAAGCCTCATCGGGAGTTGGGGTCGCCCCACAACTAACAGCCGTACCCAAAAGCACCGCTTTTAAAGGTGAAATCTCATCAGTAATGTGCAATTGAAGCATCGTACTTAATTTTAAGTAAAGATAACGTATACAATCAGGGTAAAAAAAATGCCCTTTTAATAAATTAAAAGGGCATTTATGGGATGTTTTTTAATAGACTATCTCAAATCGACATTGACAAAAGGTCTAAGGTTTTCACCAATATAAATTTGTCTTGGTCGACCTATTGGTTCACCACGTAAACGCATTTCACGCCATTGAGCGATCCAACCCGGCAAACGGCCCAAAGCGAACATCACGGTAAACATTTCGGTAGGTATGCCTAACGCCCGATAAATGAT
Organism: uncultured Kriegella sp.; assembly: GCF_963975415.1. NCBI lineage: Bacteria > Pseudomonadati > Bacteroidota > Flavobacteriia > Flavobacteriales > Flavobacteriaceae > Kriegella > uncultured Kriegella sp. The sequence continues at coordinate 17,658 of NZ_CAXBGN010000020.1, read as the reverse complement.
GCCTGAATAAAAATCAACATTGGGATATAACTTTCGTTTTACGAAATAGTCATCTTCCAAAGCTTCTTTCTCCAACCCTTTTGCTATATCCAATATCGAATCTTCGATACCTAAATCACCAAGAACCTCATCTGCCGCTTTTTTAATAATCTTTGCCCTGGGATCAAAGTTTTTATAGACTCTATGCCCAAAGCCCATTAAACGAAAAGGGTCTTCCTTATCTTTCGCTTTGGCCATATATTTTTTTGTATCACCGCCATCTGCTTCTATAGCCTCAAGCATTTCAAGAACTGCCTGATTGGCCCCACCATGCAATGGACCCCAAAGCGCTGATATTCCAGCAGAAAGCGAGGCAAATAATCCCGCATGTGATGACCCCACAATTCGTACAGTAGAAGTAGAACAGTTTTGTTCGTGATCTGCGTGCAGAATCAGCAGCTTATCCAATGCTTCGATAACCACACTATTCTTTTTATAGGTCTGATTTGGTTTTTTGAACATCATCTTATGGATGTTCTCAACATAGCCCAAGCTATCATCACCATAATCTAACGGCAGCCCTTTTTTCTTGCGTAAAGTCCAAGCTACCAAAACCGGGAATTTTGCCATTATGCGTACGATGGCATGGTACATATCTTTTTCAGAAGAAACATCAACTGTTGATGGATTGAATGCAATAAGCGCACTAGTCAATGAAGAAATAACTCCCATCGGGTGAGCAGATTTAGGAAAACCATCCAAAATCTTTTTCATTTCCTCATCAATATGTGATTCTTCACGAATATCATGATGAAATTTTGCCAGTTGTTCCTTATTAGGCAACTCCCCAAAGATAAGTAGGTAGGCCACCTCTAAAAAATCAGCCTTTTCTGCCAATTCTTCTATTGCATATCCACGATATCTAAGAATCCCTTTTTCTCCATCCAAAAAAGTAATAGCACTTTCACAAGAACCTGTATTCTTATACCCAGGATCTAAAGTTGTCATCCCCGTTGTTGCTCGTAATGTTTTTATATCAATTGCAACCTCTTTCTCTGTTCCTTCGATGACTGGAAATTCGAACTTATTTCCGTTGTAGTCTAGCGTAACTTTATCTGACATTTGTATAGTTTACTTATTAAGTCTGTAATTTGTAAATTTATGAAAAACCCTTCACGTTAACAATTTCATTATTTCTTTTGTGGCATTCTTAACACAAATTGTTAGTTAATGGCAAATTGGCAATAGTATTCAATATCTCAACCTGCCTTTACTCCTAGGGCATATAAAAATTCGTAGTAACCGTCGACCGATTTCTCCCAAGTAAATCGCATTTTTTTGGCATTGTCTTGAATTTTCTTCCACGTAGCCTTGTCGTTTTCGAAGATATCCAAGGCTATATCGAAAGTCGAGAGCATATTCTTAATTTTCTCATCATAGGTAGTGCCGTCGAAACTGAAGCCCGTTTTCAAATGTTCAACGGTATCTTTCAACCCACCCGTATGGTGCACCAAACATGGATTTCCATTTCTCATGGCCAACATTTGGCTGATGCCGCAGGGTTCAAAAAGACTTGGCATAAAATAAAGATCAGATTCCAAATAAATCGAATCAATCAAATCTTCCGATTGTCCGTTTGTAAAAATGAAGTTTTTATGTTTATAACTTAAGTCCCTAAAAAGCGCTTCGTACTCTGGTGCTCCGGTACCCAGCAACATAAAAATACCGTCAATTTTTTCCAGCTTCTTTAGAATTTCGACAAATGCTTCAGGCGATCGTTTGAAAAAATAGAATTTTTGTTCGGTCAATCGAGCAACACTAGAAACAATAAACTTTGGACGATTGACCACAAACTCCATCACTTTCTCTCCCGTATGGGCCAAGAAATCGGCTTTGTATTTTTTTGACTCCTCTTGCAACCATCTAAAAAGTGCCTTGACCGTATTTCTATATATCAATCCTTTCTCGGCCGCTCTAATATTTTTGTAATTCGAACCATTAAGTACACCAAAAAGTCTTCCTTCGTTATCTGCTTGTTGCAAATCTTTCTCCAAGCCTTCCCCCCCAATAAATTCAGGCGGTGTACTGGATCTAAGTACATCTTCTTTATATGATGGGGATACCGTATGTACGGCATCGGCCAAACGAATGCCCACGGCCATAAGATTCACACAATCGCGATATCTATAATCCATCAAACTTTCGGTATCGAACTCAACATCGGGAAACCAATTTCTGAGCGAAGAATAATTATTATCAAAAGGCCTTATGCCTTGTATGGCCAAATTGTGTATGGTATACACAAAACGAATTTCTTTTAACGACCTGTATTCGTTATGGTAAGTTCGAAGAAAAAGCAGTAGACTTGAGTGCCAATCATGTAAATGAACCACATCGAGCTTTCCAAAAGCACCTAATTTTACTGCCTCTGCCACTGCGGTACAAAAAATAATATATTTTATGGCATCAGTGAAAAATGGCTCTTCGGGGTCATCATGATAGATGTGTGCAATTTCACCTCCCTCTATCTCGGGATGATGTATAACGTAATGAAATAAATTCTTGAATTCCTTTTTAGGCGCTACCTCATAAAGTTCAGCTGTGTAATCAAGACCGCGCAATTGAAAATTAAGATTACTCTTAAAGACACCATTTTTATGTAATCGGGAATATGAAGGAACTACCACGTGCACTCTATCGCCACGTTCAGAAATCTGCCTTGGAACATCGCGTACTACATCTCCCATTCCACCTGCTTTACAATTGGCGATTGCATCATTCTCTGCGGCAACAAAAAGAAAATTATTCATATTAATCAGTGGTCTTTAAGATTACTTCAATATAAACAATAAGTTACAGAAAACTTTAACAAAATATCAAAAAAAAGCCTTCCTTGATTTAACATCAAGAAAGGCCCTTGCTCTTCAAGTTCAAAAGCTATTTAATTTTAAATGCTTTTTCTTTTGGGTAGTATGCCATACTGCCTAATTCTTCCTCAATACGGAGCAATTGATTATATTTTGCCATTCGGTCGGAACGAGAGGCTGAACCGGTTTTGATTTGTCCTGTATTCAGGGCCACCGCAAGATCTGCAATGGTATTATCTTCGGTTTCACCCGAACGGTGACTCATCACAGAAGTATAGCCGGCATTCTTTGCCATATTGACCGCGGAGATAGTCTCGGTCAAGGTACCGATCTGGTTTACCTTGATCAAAATAGAATTGGCAATATTATTTTCAATACCCTTAGACAGGCGTTCTACGTTTGTAACAAAAAGGTCGTCACCTACCAACTGGACTTTGTCACCTACTTTATCGGTCAAAGCTTTCCAACCATCCCAATCATTTTCATCCATACCATCTTCTATAGAGATTATAGGATATTGCTCACATAGTTCGGCCAAATACTGGGCTTGCTCTTCAGAAGTACGCACTACCCCTTTATCTCCTTCAAACTTGGTATAATCATATTTACCGTCAACATAAAACTCAGCAGAAGCACAGTCTAAAGCAATCATGACATTATCACCTAATTTGTAACCTGCTTTTTCGACAGCTTTAGCAATAGTATCCAATGCATCTTCAGTACCACCGGCCAAGTTGGGTGCAAATCCTCCCTCATCACCTACTGCAGTACTTAAACCTCTATCATGCAATACCTTTTTTAGGTTATGGAAAATTTCGGTACCCATTTGCATAGCATGCGAAAAACTTTCGGCTTTTACAGGCATCACCATGAATTCTTGGAAAGCAATCGGTGCATCGGAATGCGATCCCCCGTTGATAATATTCATCATTGGCACAGGTAGTGTATTTGCACTAACACCACCAACATAGCGATATAATGGCATACCCAACTGATTGGCAGCAGCCTTTGCCACCGCCAGCGAAACACCTAAGATGGCATTCGCCCCCAATTTGGATTTATTAGGAGTACCATCTAGCTCAATCATGGTCTGATCTACTAAATTCTGCTCAAAAACTGACATTCCCAAAATCTCCTCTGCGATGAGGGTATTTACGTTGTCGACAGCTTTGCTTACTCCTTTTCCCATATACGCTTTTCCTCCGTCGCGTAATTCCACAGCCTCGTGTTCACCAGTAGACGCCCCTGAAGGCACGGCAGCTCTTCCTAATATTCCATCTTCAGTAACTACATCTACTTCTACCGTAGGATTACCCCTCGAATCTAAAATTTGTCTTGCGTGTACACTAAGTATAATACTCATATGGTTTTCTTTTATTTTGATTGCTTTACGAAAACACAAATATACAAAAGCATACCATTTGCAAATTGGTTTATCGTCCTATATTCTGTAGGAAATAACATTAATTTAAACTATAACGTTTTAGTTGGCCACTGATTTGATCATATCAAAAAATTGATCGAAAAGATAATCGGCATCATGTGGACCAGGACTCGCCTCAGGGTGGTACTGAACGGAAAAAACATTCTTATCTTTCATGCGTATTCCAGCAACAGTCTTGTCGTTCAAGTGTACATGTGTGATTTCAAGGTCGGGATTTGCTTCGGTTTCTTCCCTATTGATAGCAAAACCATGATTTTGCGAAGTAATCTCTCCTTTACCTGAAACCAAGTTCATTACGGGGTGGTTAATACCCCTATGTCCATTATGCATCTTAAAGGTAGAGACACCATTTGCCAAAGCAATAACTTGGTGCCCTAAACAAATGCCGAAAAGAGGCTTTTCACTTGCAATCATTTCCTTTGTCGTTTCTATAGCTGCTGTCAATGGCTCGGGATCCCCAGGACCATTTGAAATAAAGTAAGCATCGCAACCCCATTCGGCCATCTCGGCAAAGGAGGCATCATAAGGAAACACCTTGATATAAGCATCTCTTTTAGCCAAATTTCTTAGAATATTCTTTTTGATACCAATGTCTAGTGCCGCAATTTTATAGGTCGCCTTTTCATCTCCAACAAAATAAGGCTCTGTAGTAGATACTTTGGAAGAAAGTTCTAAACCTTCCATGCTTGGTACTTTTTCCAATTCACTTTTAAGTCTATCAATGTTTGTGACATCCGTAGAAATAACCGCGTTCATGGCCCCATTATCTCTAATATAGCTCACCAAGGCCCTTGTATCTACGTCTGAAATGGCAAATAAGTTACTAGCACTTAAAAACTGATCGAGACCAGCATCTGCACTTGGCCGAGAATAGTTATAGCTAAAATTCTTACAAATCAATCCAGCAATTTTAACCGAGTTCGATTCTACCTCGCCGGCATTGGTTCCATAATTTCCTATATGCGCATTGGTAGTGACCATTAATTGACCAAAATAGGAAGGATCCGTAAATATTTCCTGATACCCTGTCATCCCCGTATTAAAACATACTTCTCCAAAGGCCGTACCTTCTTTATCTCCCACAGCCTTTCCATGAAAAATAGTCCCGTCTGCGAGTAACAATAACGCTTTTCTTTTAGATTGATATTTCATGCTCTATTTTATTTGACAAAAAAACATAAAAAAAGGATAGTCTTCAAAGACTATCCTTTTATAGTTATTAAAATATACTAACATTTTATTCTTCGGAATCATCTGCTTTAACTTCAGCATCAGCAACGCCCTCTACAGCTTTTTCTTCTGTATCGGTCACAACCACCGGTGGCGTATCTTCTTTCTTACCACCACTTCTTCTACTTCTTCTAGTAGACTTCTTCTTAGGTTGGCCAGCATTATAAAGTTCATTGAAATCAACCAACTCGATCATTGCCATATCGGCATTATCCCCTAGGCGATTACCCAATTTAATTATACGGGTATACCCCCCTGGTCTCTCTCCCACCTTTTCAGAGACCGAACCAAACAACTCTGTAATCGCATACTTGTCTCTCAAGTATTTAAAAACAATTCGTCTGTTATGCGTTCCTTTTTCAACAGTTTGGTTATTTTCTGCCTTTGATTTTGTAATCAATGGCTCAATAAACTGTTTTAAGGCCTTCGCCTTGGCTACTGTAGTATTGATTCTCTTATGCTCTATTAAGGAACAGGCCATATTTGCCAACATAGCTCTTCTATGGGCGGCTTTTCTTCCTAAATGATTTACTTTTTTACCGTGTCTCATGATTTACATTTTATCATCTTGCTACCAAACTCGAAAGACCGAGGAGCAAAATATGATTACTTAATCTTTATCCAATTTATACTTTGATAGGTCCATTCCAAAACTTAGACCTTTATTGATAACTAATTCTTCCAATTCGGTCAGGGATTTTTTACCAAAATTCCTGAACTTCATCAAGTCGTTCTTATTAAAAGAAACCAAATCGCCCAAGGTATCAACTTCTGCCGCCTTTAAACAATTCAAGGCACGAACCGAAAGATCCATATCTACCAATTTAGTCTTTAACAATTGACGCATGTGCAACGATTCTTCGTCATAAGTCTCAGTTTGTGCTATTTCATCAGCTTCAAGCGTGATGCGCTCATCAGAGAATAACATGAAATGATGTATCAAAACCTTTGCACCTTCGGTCAATGCATCTTTTGGATGTATCGAACCATCGGTAACGATTTCAAAAACTAACTTTTCGTAATCGGTCTTTTGCTCTACACGGAAGTTTTCAATACTATATTTTACATTCTTTATCGGTGTAAAAATAGAATCTACTGCTATAGTTCCAATAGGTGCATCAGATTTTTTATTCTCTTCAGCCGGCACATAACCCCTACCTTTATCAATGGTTATCTCCATATTGATACTAACCTTGGGATCCATGTTACAAATAACCAAATCAGGATTCAAGACTTGATATCCGGAAATAAATTTCTGAAAATCGCCAGCGGTCAATTGCTCTTTTCCACTTACGGAAATAGAAACGACTTCTGACTCAGAATCATCAATTTGCTTCTTAAAACGAACTTGTTTCAAATTTAGGATAATCTCTGTAACGTCTTCAACAACACCAGAAATTACCGAGAACTCATGTTCTACCTTATCGATTCTAACCGAAGTGATGGCATGCCCTTCCAAAGAGGAAAGCAATACCCTTCTTAATGCGTTCCCAACAGTCAATCCATAACCAGGTTCCAAAGGGCGGAATTCAAACTTCCCTTCGAAATCTGAGGAATCGATCATTATTACTTTATCGGGTTTCTGAAAATTAAATAATGCCATAATTGGATCAGTGTTGTTTTATTTTGAGTATAACTCGACGATTAATTGTTCTTTGATGTTCTCCGGAATCTGAATTCGTTCAGGAACCGCTACAAACGTTCCCTCTTTCTTCTCAGTATTCCAGGTAATCCATTCATAAACGCTACTGTTCGCCGACAACGCATCTTGAATAGTCTGCAAAGACTTTGATTTTTCCCTAACGCCAACAACATCACCAGGTTTAAGAGAGTATGACGGAATATTTACTAATTCGCCGTTAACGGTAATGTGTCTGTGAGAAACTAATTGTCTAGCACCTCTTCTAGAGGTAGAAATACCCATTCGGTATACTACGTTATCGAGACGAGATTCACATAATTGAAGTAATACCTCACCTGCAACACCTTCTTTTCTTTTGGCGCTGGCAAATAAGTTTCTAAATTGTTTTTCTAGAATACCGTAGGTATATTTCGCCTTTTGCTTCTCCATCAATTGAACGGAGTACTCCGATTTTTTACCACGACGTCTGTTGTTACCGTGTTGTCCTGGTGGGTAGCTCTTTTTTTCAAAAGCTTTGTCCTCTCCGAAAATTGCTTCACCGAATTTTCGGGCAATCTTACTTTTTGGTCCTGTATATCTTGCCATTTTCTTTTAATTTGAAGTGTGATTATGAATTAAGGCTTATCCTTCGATAATCGTTATCTACACTTCTGTGAAATATATAAATATTGAATTAAACTCTTCTTCTCTTAGGAGGTCTACAACCGTTATGTGGCATTGGTGTAACATCAATAATTTCCGTTACCTCAATTCCTGAGTTGTGAATAGTACGAATAGCAGATTCTCGACCGTTACCCGGACCTTTTACGTATACCTTTACTTTTCTAAGTCCCGCTTCATGGGCAACTTTGGAACAATCTTCAGCGGCTACCTGAGCAGCATAAGGTGTGTTTTTCTTAGACCCTCTAAAACCAAGCTTACCGGCCGATGACCAAGAAATTACATCGCCTTTCTTATTGGTCAGTGAGATAATGATATTATTAAAAGATGCAGTAACATGTGCCTCGCCAACCGAGTCTACAATTACCTTACGCTTTTTTGCTGTTTTTGTACTTGCCTTTGCCATATTTTTTAGTTTCTAGTTGTTAGTTGTTAGTATTAGAATCCTAGACTTTTACATTTCAAACAGATTCAATCCAACTACTAAATACTAATGACTTTTAATTATTTAGTTGCTTTCTTTTTATTGGCAACTGTTTTTCTTTTTCCTTTTCTTGTCCTAGAATTGTTCTTGGTACGCTGTCCCCTCAATGGCAGTCCAGATCTATGACGAATACCCCTGTAGCATCCGATATCCATCAAACGCTTAATATTCAATTGAGTTTCCGAGCGCAATTCTCCTTCTATAGTAAAAGAAGCAACCGTCTCACGGATACGTCCTATCTCATCATCGTTCCATTCAGAAACTTTCGTATCCTCACTCACTTGGGCCTTTTCCAAAATTTCTTTAGCCCTACTCTTACCAATTCCAAAAATATAGGTAAGGGCGATTACGCCTCTCTTCTGTTTTGGTATATCAATACCTGCAATTCTTGCCATAATTATCCTTGTCTTTGTTTAAATCTAGGATTTTTTTTGTTGATCACGTACAACCTGCCATTTCTACGTACAATCTTGCACTCGGCACTTCTCTTTTTTATTGATGCTCTTACTTTCATCTTTCTCTCTATTCTTATTCTTAATACCTGTATGTTATTCTAGCCTTGGACAAATCATAGGGACTCATTTCCAATTTAACTTTATCCCCTGGAAGTAGTTTAATGTAATGCATTCGCATTTTTCCTGAGATATGCGCTGTTACCACATGCCCATTCTCCAATTCTACACGAAACATTGCATTCGACAATGCTTCAATTATAGATCCGTCTTGCTCTATTGCTGCTTGTTTAGCCATAACCTTATGCTACTTTTCTATTTTTGCCCGTCTTCATCAAACCATCATAGTGTCTGTTCAACAAATAAGCATTCACCTGTTGAACAGTGTCAATGGCAACCCCTACCATAATAAGTAGTGATGTACCACCATAAAACAAAGCCCATCCGGCCTGAATACCCATAAGTTTGACCACTACTGCCGGAAGTACCGCTAAAAGCGCCAAAAATACAGAACCAGGTAACGTTATCAAAGACATTATTTTATCTAAGAAGTCTCCCGTTTCCTTCCCTGGCCGCACACCAGGAATAAAACCTCCACTGCGCTTCAAATCATCGGCCATTTTATTTGTAGGTACTGTTATCGCCGTATAGAAATACGTAAAGACAATGATTAGGAAAGCAAACAATAAATTGTATGCCAAACCAAAAATATCATTAAACTGCACTTCCATCCATTGACCGATAGCCGTATCATTAAATGTTTTTCCCAATAAACCTGGAGCAAACATAATCGCCTGTGCAAAGATAATAGGCATTACCCCAGAAGCATTCAATTTTAAGGGAATATATTGTCGGGATCCCATAATATTTTTCTCGTACCCGCCGGAGGCGGTTCTACGCGCATACTGAACAGGAATCTGACGTGTGGCCATAACCAGTAGGACACTGGCCAAAATAACTAAGAACCATATAATCACCTCAATCAAAATAAACATCAATCCTCCGTTGTTATCAACAGTTCTAGAAATGAACTCTTGAACGAATGATTGCGGCATGGTGGCGATAATACCAATCATAATCAATAAGGAGATTCCGTTACCGATACCCTTATCGGTAATTTTCTCACCCAACCACATTGCAAAAACACAACCAGTTACCAAAATAATTACCGCCGGAATCATAAAGTCAAGTCCCTTTCCCAAAAGAAAAGCACTATCCCTAACTCCGAAGGCCTCCAACCCATAAAGATAAGCTGGTGCCTGAACGATACAGATACCAATGGTCAACCAACGTGTAATCTGATTCTTTGTTTTTCTTCCACTTTCACCCTCTTTATCCAATTTCTGCAAATATGGAACGGCTATACCCATCAACTGTACTACAATCGATGCCGAAATGTAAGGCATGATACCCAATGCAAAAATGGAAGCATTGGAAAACGCACCACCGGTAAAAGCATTCAATAAACCAAAAATACCTTGGTCAGTACTAGAGGCCAATTCTGCCAATTGTTTGGAATCAATACCCGGAAGCACAATTTGGCAACCAAAACGGTACACCAAAAGAAGACCCAGCGTAAGAATAATTCTATTTCTTAGCTCTTCAATCTTCCAAATATTGGTAATTGTCTCAAAGAATTTCTTCATGCTATGCTTTGGTTATAAACTTATTGCCTCTCCACCAGCAGCCTCAATAGCCGCTTTGGCACTAGATGTAAATTTATGTACTGAAATTTTCAGGGATGCTTTTAATTCACCACCACCCAAAATCTTTACCAAATCGTTTTTGCGAACTAATCTGTTCTCAATAAGTGTATCAAGTGTTACAGTATCGGCAACAACTTTGTTATCTACCAACTCTTGTAACTTATCTAGATTGATTCCTTTATACTCCTTTCGGTTAATGTTCGTAAAACCAAATTTAGGAACACGACGTTGCAACGGCATTTGACCACCCTCGAAACCGATTTTTTTAGAGTATCCGGATCTAGACTTCGCCCCTTTATGTCCTCGAGTGGCAGTACCTCCCTTTCCTGAGCCCTGACCTCTTCCTACTCTCTTTCCTTCTTTCTGAACAGCGCCATCCGCTGGTTTTAAATTGCCTAAATTCATTGGACCTATAATTAAGCTTCTTCTGTAGAAACTAAGTGTTTAACTTTATTTATCATGCCAACAATATTGGAAGTCGCCTCATGCTCTACGACTTGACCAATTCTTCGCAAACCAAGTGCTTCAAGTGTCCTCTTTTGATTCTGAGGTCTCTTGATACCACTTTTCAACTGTTTTACCTTTATCTTCTTTGCCATCTTTTTAGTAATTCGTAGCTAAGTAGCCAGCTTACCGGCACCTAATACTATTATTTTATCCCTTAAAAACCTTTTCCAAAGATACACCACGTTGTTTTGCAACCGTACTAGCACCTCTTAGCTGTAAAAGCGCATCAAAAGTAGCCTTAACAACATTATGCGGGTTTGACGAACCTTGAGATTTCGAAAGTACATCTTGGACCCCAACCGCCTCAAGCACAGCTCTAACGGCGCCACCAGCGATAACTCCCGTACCATGTGATGCCGGCTGGATATAGACACGAGCACCTCCAAATTTTCCTTTCTGCTCATGGGGAACTGTAGCCTTATTCAAAGGAATACGGATAAGATTTTTCTTTGCATCCTCAATAGCTTTCGCAATTGCCGTAGCAACTTCTTTAGACTTACCCAAACCATGCCCTACGACACCATTCTCATCACCAACGACCACTATAGCAGAAAAGCCAAATGCCCTACCACCTTTGGTTACCTTGGTAACCCTTTGAACACCGACCAATCTATCTTTCAGATCTAACCCTCCAGGTTTTACGGTCTCTACGTTTTTGTATTTCTGGTACATATTTTCAATTAAAATTTTAGTCCTGCTTCCCTTGCGCCATCGGCCAAAGATTTAACTCGGCCATGATAAAGGTTACCCCCTCTATCAAAAGCGACTTTCTCTATTCCTGTTTCTTTGCACTTTTCAGCAATAGTCTTCCCTACAAGGGCTGCCAATTCAGACTTTGTACCCTTATTTTTAGCTAAATCCTTATCCCTTGACGAAGCAGACAATAATGTCTCCCCTTTATTGTCGTCGATAATTTGGGCATAAATTTCACTATTACTTCTAAAAACGGAGAGTCTTGGTCTTTCGGCAGTTCCGAAAGAAACCTTACGTATTCTCCTTCTAATTCTAAATTTTCTCTCGGTCTTCGATAATCCCATGATACTTAATTATTATGCTGATTTACCCGCTTTTCTTCTTAATTGCTCACCGACAAATTTGATACCTTTTCCTTTATAAGGCTCAGGCTTTCGGAATGAACGTATTTTTGCCGCAACTTGACCAACCAACTGTTTGTCGTGCGATGTCAACTTTACAATAGGATTTTTTCCTTTTTCCGATGTAGTCTCAATTTTCACCTCAGGTGCTATATCAAGCACAATGTTATGCGAAAAACCTACTGCTAAATCCAATTTTTGACCCTGATTGCTGGCTCTATACCCAACTCCAACCAGTTCCAATTCCTTGGTCCATCCTTTAGAAACTCCTTCAACCATATTCAACACTAAAGATCGATACAGACCATGTTTCGCTTTATGCTCTTTCGAATCTGATGGCCTAGTCACCCAAGCCTGACCGTCTTCGATCTTAATGGAAACCTCTGAAAATTCCTGTACCAGCTCACCCAATTTACCTTTTACAGTAATTTCGTTATCCTTCACCTCTATGGTCACACCATCAGGAATCGCTATTGGATTATTACCTATTCTTGACATTTCTTAATTCTTTATCACATTAATATACATAGCACAATACCTCGCCACCAACGTTCTCGTTCTTGGCCTGCTTGCTGGTCATTACCCCATGCGATGTTGACACTATAGCTATACCTAGACCGTTCAAAACTCGAGGCAAATCTTGCGAACCCGTATACTTACGTAAACCCGGTTTGCTTATGCGCTCTAACTTCTTAATAACTGGATCTTTGGTCATTTTATCGTACTTAAGGGCAATTTTTATAGACCCCTGTACTTTATCGTCTTCAAATTTATAACTTAAAATATAACCTTGATCGAACAATATCTTAGTTATTTCCTTCTTTACTTTTGAGGAAGGAATCTCAACAACCCGATGACCCGCCCTACTAGCGTTTCTAATTCGTGTTAAATAATCTGCTATAGTATCTGTAACCATTTTTATCTAATTCGGTAACGGTTTTCAGCATCATTGCCAAACCTGAAACCAGTTATTCAATTGTATCTTACCAGCTGGCCTTTTTTACTCCGGGAATCAAACCTTTATTTGCCATCTCCCTGAACATAACCCTAGAAATTCCAAAAGTACGCATATAACCTTTAGGCCTTCCTGTCAACTTGCAACGATTGTGCATACGTACAGGCGAAGCATTTCTTGGAAGTTTCTGCAAGGCTTCGTAATCACCTGCTTCTTTCAATTCTTTTCTTCTCTCCGCATATAAAGCAACCGTTTTTGCTCTTTTTCTTTCACGGGCCTTCATCGATTCTTTAGCCATACTAGTTCTTTTTAAAAGGTAATCCCAGTTCTGTTAATAATGATTTTGCTTCTTTGTCAGTTTCGGCTGTAGTAACAAAAGTTATATCCATTCCATTGATCCTGTTAATCTTATCGATATTAATCTCTGGAAAAATAATCTGTTCCGTAACCCCAAGGCTGTAATTCCCACGACCATCAAAACCAGTAGCGCGAATACCCTGAAAATCCCTTACACGTGGCAAGGCAGTAGTCACCAACCTGTCTAAGAACTCATACATTCTTTCGCCACGAAGTGTAACTTTAGCTCCAATCGGCATACCTTTTCGTAGTTTAAATGCCGCAACATCTTTTTTCGAAATTGTAGCAATCGCTTTTTGACCCGTTATATTGGTCAATTCGTCTACAGCGTGATCGATTAGTTTCTTATCGGCCACAGCGGCACCAACACCTCTACTGACAACGATTTTATCTAATTTTGGAACCTGCATGACATTCTTGTAGCCAAATTCCTTTCTAAGCGCATCTATTATACGCTCTTTATATTCCTTTTTTAATCTTGCAACGTAAGCCATAACTAAATTACTTCATTGGATTTTTTGGAAAACCTGACCTTCTTACCATCTCTAACTTCATAGCCGACCTTAGTCGTATCCCCAGATTTGGAATCAATCAATGCCAAATTGGATATATGAATAGGAGCTTCCTTTTTAGTGATGCCCCCCTGTGGGTTTTTAGCACTCGGTTTTTCATGCTTAGAGACCATATTAGCTCCCTCAACAATTGCCTTGTTCTTTTCAATGTCTACTCGCAAAACCTTGCCCTCGGTACCTTTATGGTCTCCGGCAACAATTCTTACGGTATCCCCTGTTTTTATCTTTAACTTTTTCATTCTAATAGTTTAAAGCACCTCTGGAGCCAATGAAACAATTTTCATGAACTGTTTGTCACGAAGCTCTCTGGCCACGGGTCCGAAAACACGTGTACCTCTCATCTCCCCGGTAGGATTCAACAACACACATGCATTGTCGTCAAAACGGATATAAGACCCATCAGGCCTTCTAACCTCCTTTTTTGTCCTAACCACGACTGCAGTAGAAACAGCTCCTTTTTTAATACCACCGTTAGGTGTGGCCTCTTTTACGGCAACTACAATTTTGTCACCTATAGAAGCATACCTCCGTTTCGTACCTCCGAGAACTCGAATGGTCAAAACCTCTTTGGCCCCTGTATTGTCTGCTACCTTTAATCTCGATTCTTGCTGTAACATAATTATTTAGCTCTTTCTAGGATTTCTACTAACCTCCAACACTTAGTCTTGCTCAAAGGGCGCGTCTCCATAATCTTTACAGTATCGCCGATATTGCAGTCATTTTTCTCATCGTGTGCAACATATTTCTTAGTTTTCAACACGAACTTACCGTACATCGGGTGCTTGACACGCTTAACCTCGGAAACCACAATTGATTTCTCCATTTTGTCACTGGTTACTACCCCGACTCTTTCTTTTCTTAAATTTCTATTTTCCATAAAGCCGAACCAATTATTGGTTTTCCCTATTAGTTAATTCCGTTGCCAATCGTGCAACCGTTCTTCTTACCTTTCTTATCTGAAGTGGGTTCTCCAACGGAGTTACAAAATGGGCCGTTTTTAAATCGGTATGCTGTTTTTTAAATTCAGCAAGCTTTTCATTCAGCTCTTCGACCGACATTTTCTTTATTTCCTGTTTTTTCATGCCTCCCTAAAATTTAATCTTGATGTACATAGTCTCGAGCGACAATGAACTTTGTCTTTACCGGTAATTTTTGTGCAGCCAACCTCAATGCCTCTTTAGCAATATCCATAGGAACTCCGGCGACCTCGAACAAAACCCTACCAGGTTTGACCACGGCTACGAAATATTCTGGCGCACCTTTACCTTTACCCATACGAACTTCCAATGGTTTTTTGGTAATTGGCTTATCCGGAAATATTTTAATCCATAACTGCCCTTCCCTTTTCATATATCTAGTAGCAGCAATACGAGCCGCTTCTATCTGACGCGATGTTAAAAAATTAGAATCCAGAGTTTTAATGCCGAACATGCCATTTGAAAGTTGGTGTCCTCTACCCGCATCACCTTTCATGCGGCCTTTTTGCATTTTACGAAACTTGGTTCTCTTTGGCTGTAACATTTCTTATTCTTTAAAAATTACTTTCTACGACGAGGTTTTCTACCACCGTCTTGCTGCTTTCCGCCTCCTTTTCCACCTTGACTTTTCGACATACCGACCAAAGGAGAAAGATCCCGTTTGCCATATACTTCACCTTTCATTATCCACACCTTAATACCCAATCTTCCATAAGTAGTATGTGCTTCATGCAAAGCATAATCAATATCAGCCCTAAAAGTGGACAATGGAATCCTTCCATCTTTATACGACTCGGAACGCGCCATTTCAGCTCCGTTCAAACGTCCTGAAATCTGAATCTTAATTCCTTCAGCATTCATTCTCATTGCCGCGGCAATAGCCATTTTTATAGCCCTACGAAAAGATATCCTACTTTCTATCTGACGTGCCACACTGGCAGCAACCAAATTAGCATCTAGCTCAGGTCTCTTGATTTCGTAAATATTGATCTGAACTTCTTTACTCGTAATCTTCTTCAGCTCCTCTTTAAGCTTATCAACTTCTTGACCACCTTTACCAATAATAATACCCGGTCTTGCCGTTGTGATTGTTACCGTAATCAGTTTAAGCGTACGCTCTATAATAACCCTAGAAACACTTGCTTTTGCTAAAC
This sequence comes from uncultured Kriegella sp., assembly GCF_963975415.1. NCBI lineage: Bacteria > Pseudomonadati > Bacteroidota > Flavobacteriia > Flavobacteriales > Flavobacteriaceae > Kriegella > uncultured Kriegella sp. Next base: position 1,578 of record NZ_CAXBGN010000020.1, on the reverse strand, counting down.
GAGCATGGATATATTTCCTAATCTTATCGTCTTCGGCAAGTTTATCTCCATAATCATTACCTCCATACCAATTAGACTCCCATCCTCTGATGATTCCTAGACGATTTCCTATCGGATTTGTTTTCTGTCCCATTCTAGCTTTCTATATTATTGTTAGACCCCAACACCAATGTTACGTGATTGGAACGTTTTCGTATTCTATGGGCCCTTCCCTGAGGTGCCGGACGCAGTCTTTTCAACATACTCGCGCTGTCTACCCGTATCTCTTTTACAAAAAGGTCGGCATCTTCAACACTAGCCTCTTCATTCTTCGCTTGCCAATTAGCCAAAGCTGAAAGCAAAAGCTTCTCTAACCTACGCGAAGCCTCTTTAGGATTAAACCTTAATATCGCCAAAGCCTTTTCAACTTGCACCCCCCTAACCAAATCTGCGACCAAACGCATTTTTCTAGGCGATGTTGGACAATTGTTCAATTTAGCAAAAGCTACTTGTTGTTTTTCAGCCTTAATTCTTTCGGCCATCTGTCTTTTTCGAACTCCCATAGCTTACTTTTTACCTTTATTTTTCGCTCCTGCATGCCCCCTAAAAGATCGCGTTGGAGAAAATTCACCTAATTTATGACCAACCATGTTTTCGGTAATATACACAGGAACAAATTGCCTCCCGTTGTGCACCGCTATAGTCAAACCAACGAAATCTGGTGTTATCATAGATGCCCTTGACCATGTTTTGATAACCGTTTTCTTTCCAGAAGAAGCATTTTGCTCAATCTTCTTCTCTAGGCTATAATGAACGTAAGGTCCTTTTTTTAATGAACGTGCCATTTCTTTCTACTTTTTTATTTCTTTCTACGTTCTAAAATATATTTGTTGGTGCTCTTGGTCTTGGTACGGGTTCTAAATCCTTTTGCAGGAATACCGTTCCTAGATCTTGGATGCCCTCCTGAAGCCCTTCCTTCACCACCACCCATTGGGTGATCGACAGGGTTCATCGCAACAGGCCTAGTTCTTGGTCTTCGACCCAACCACCTACTACGACCAGCTTTACCTGAAACCAACAGCTGATGATCCGAGTTAGATACCGCACCAATTGTAGCCAAACAACCTGAAAGAATTAATCTTGTTTCCCCAGACGGCAATTTAACGGTAACAAATTTTCCGTCTTTGGCCATCAATTGTGCAAACGTACCAGCACTTCTAGCCATCACCGCCCCTTGACCAGGACGCAATTCTATACATGAAACGATAGTACCCAATGGAACAGCACTTAAAGGAAGTGCATTTCCGATTTCCGGTGCTGCGGAAGAACCCGTAGACACCTCTTGCCCCACCTGAAGTCCGTTTTGAGCTATCACATATCGCTTTTCACCATCGGTATATTCCAACAAAGCGATAAACGCCGTTCTGTTCGGATCATACTGAATCGATTTTACGGTAGCAGCAACATCTTGCTTATCCCTTTTAAAATCTATTACACGATACCTTCTTTTATGACCACCACCTCTATGGCGCATAGTCATCTTTCCTTGACTGTTTCTACCTCCGGACTTTTTTAACGGAGCAAGCAAGCTTTTCTCCG
>NZ_CAXBGN010000019.1:0-58755 GCF_963975415.1 uncultured Kriegella sp. | reverse complement strand
TCCCCGAGGGACTTTCCAACGTATCCAATATGCCGTCGTTGTCATCATCTAAATCTCCCAAATTACAAATACCATCGCCATCACTATCGGTACCATCGTTGGTGGTATCGAAATTGTCTCCTGCAGTAAAGTCGTTGTTTGCTGTGGCGGAACAGTCGTCGCAACCATCCCCGTCGAGGTCTTGGCATACAGATGGGTCCAAGGGGTCAGTATCGCTACCATCAACCACCCCGTCGTTATCACTATCTACATCTAAATAATCTGGTGCTCCATCACCATCAGTATCACAAGAGGATTTAACCACATTGATAAATTGAACATCATCAAACCTTACACGATTTAGTGGATCTGAATTTTGCTCGTCATAAAAATAAAATCTAAAATAAGAAGGCGTATTGCCTTCTAAACTTAGGTTTGGAACAGAATTTGGAATTGAAAGATATCCACCATCGATCATATTACCAATTTGGATATCTTGAAATAATAAATTTGGATTTGTAAAAGAACTACTTGTGCTGAATTCTATAGCAATTTTAAAGTTACCAGCATTATATTCAGGGTCTCCTGAAGAATTTGAATAGAATCCTAAATTTATCGTATTTAAAGACAAGTCTTCGGTTGGAGTGAAGGACAGTTCTATATAATCGTTATCAATTTTAGCATTTGCAAAATTTGTTTCGGTCGCATTTCTAATTAAATAGGTGAAAGCATAATTATCTGTAGTTTCATCCACACCAGAACCAAAAATGACAGTTTGAGCATTTGTAAAATAAGTTTCAGAGCCGGCGGGCAATGTTGCGCTATCTGATTGTCCCCCACTTTCATTATGTGTCCATTCAATTTGAGCATTTGTACAATTATTTAATTCATCAGTATCTAAAACCCCATCATTATCATCATCAGTGTCACCTGAATCACAAAGTCCGTCACCATCGGTATCGGTACCATCATTGGCGGTATCGAAGTTATTACCGACTGAAAAATCATTGCTTGCCGTTGCCGAACAATCGTCACAACTGTCAGCATCCAAATCTTGACAACTGCTTGGGTCTAACGGTGCATTGTCATCACCATCTAAAACACCATCGTTATCATCGTCCGTATCACCAGCATCACATAATCCATCTCCATCGGTATCGGTACCGTCGTTTGCCGTATCGAAATTGTTTCCTACAGAAAAGTCATTATTCGCCGTTGCCGAACAGTCGTCACAACCATCACCATCCAAATCTTGACAACTACTTGGATCTAAAGGTGCGTTATCCGAGGCATCGACGACACCATCGTTATCATCATCTGTATCGGTATTGTTACATATTCCATCGCCATCGGTATCGGTGCCGTCGTTTGCCGTATCGAAATTGTTTCCTACAGAAAAGTCATTATTTGCCGTTGCCGAACAGTCGTCACAGCCATCACCATCTAAATCTTGACAACTACTTGGATCAAAGGGAGCATTATCATCGCCATCAAGTACACCATCGTTATCGTCATCGGTATCACTAGAATCTGGGGTGCCATCACCATCAGTATCCGGATCATTAGTTACTGTAATATTTACAGTAGCAATATCACAAACATCTGGATTGGGATCAGTATTACAAACCTGGTAAATTACGGTTACTGTTGACCCATTCTCAGTTAATAAAGGCGTATAAGCCAATTCACCTGTCAGAGCATCTAAAATTGCCGTTCCGCCTGCGGTTCCACCTGTTCTAGTAATTGTAGTTTCGCCTAGATTATTGGTGTCATTGTTGGGCAAGTAATCATCATTACTTAAAATATTTATATTGGTGGCAACCCCCAATGTAGCATTGGCATAATCATCTTGTACTGTTGGTGCATAAGGATTAGGGTCAGTGGCATCGGGGTGGCCATCACTATCGCTATCTAAATCTAAATGATTTGGCAACCCATCATTATCAACATCATATGCATCTGGTAGGCCATTACCGTCGGCATCGGTATAAATAGTTGCAGTTCCGTCGCCCGTATTACCAACATCTTGTCTTACATCCTTGAAATTTAAAATACCGTCACCATCTTCGTCTCCGAATGGATCTAAGCCCGAGTATTCCTCTAAATCAACTATACCATCATCATCATCATCTGAATCGGTGTTATCCGAAGTGCCGTCACCATCACTATCTCGTGGGTCTCTCCAATCTCTTTCGCCACCTGCTGGATCATCATCGGGAAATGTATTTGGAGTTTGGTTATTGTTAGTCGCCGCATTTGAATTGGTCAAACCACCCGAATCTAAATCAAAACTGTCATCTATTCCATCTAAATCAGTATCGTTTCCAGAAGCAGTGATTTCTGCGATATCATCGCCGTTAGTATCATATGCTTCAACTGTATCGGGTATTCCATCATTATCACTATCGGGATCTAAAAAATCAGGCACACTATCTGGAACGCCAAACATTCCATCTGTATTTGTTGGGGTTAAACCTTGGTTTCCGGTGCCTTCATAGGCATTGTCTAACCCATCATTGTCAGAATCAAGGCCCGATGGTGCAATGTAGGATCCAGTTGCTTGGGCTTCGATATTATCAGGAATTCCATCACCATCTGAATCTAAATCTAAGTGGTTTGGGAAACTATCGTTGTCTTGACTTGCTTCATAAATATCTGGTACACCATCTGAGTTTAAATCTGTATAATCTGCTGGAGACCCGTCGGCTCTTGAAATGTAAGTGGCAGACTGGCCTGAATTATCTGTTGTATCTAAATAATTTGGAAGACCATCGCCATCATTATCACCATTAGGATCGAAACCACCTGATTCAACACTATCTAATATTCCATCATTATCATCGTCTATATCAATATCATCAGTTACCCCATCACCATCAGAATCATCTAAACAAACCGAATATAAGGGAAGACCAATAGGAAAGTCGTTATTGTTTAAATCAAATTGCTTTAGAAAACCATTATTTGCAGTAGTACCGAATTCTACAATATTTACGTCATTATATTCATACATGACCCTACTACGGCTGCCATTATTTTCGTTTTGACTACCCGTAGCGCTTAAATCGGGAGGTGTGTCATCAATTATGAGATTAGTTGGATCGGCAGTTCCTGAAAAGCGAACTGATGCCCCACAGTCTGTTGTTAACGATTCATTATTTGGTCCATCTATATCATTAATAACAAATCTAAAATCATTAAGGGGTATTGGGTTTTGAGATGAATCTAAAAAGGAAAATCTAATTCTATCGGCACCTGTACTATTATGCGTATATACTATATTATCAGCGTTATGCCAAAAATAACCGTTTGCTGGTCCGGCTATTCGTTGTGCCCTAATATAAGTTAAAGAAGGTATTGTCGGTGAGTTGGCAAAAAATAAGGTGTTATTTGTATTGTTGCCAGTTGCTACTCCAGTAACGGCAACATTTTCAAAATTCTGTGCACTTAACTGATGAACTCCCATAAACACAAAAAAGAATAGTATCCCAATTCCCTTGATCATGGGCATGGATACTATCGAATTATAGGTCTTTACGTTGAGTGGATAGCAGCAGATCATAGCTGATTGTTTTTTAGGGAGGTTGTCGTAGTTCTTTTTTTCTTTCGAAATGAAGGTTGCCATTTGGTTAGCGTTTAACTATATAGTTGGTGATTTTGTTGAATTTATTCTTTCAATTAGAATTCAATTGTCAGTGTTAATTAACAAACGTTATTTAAAAAATTAACATTTAATCAAAAATAGAATAACAGATTTTCTGAATATATTTTTTGTTGTGAACGATAATATTTTGTATGCCAATCCTGTTAAGCTTTACATTTTTGCAATGTAAATACTTCATTTTCAAGTTTAAATGGTGTTAACTAGATGTTGAGTTTAACGGAAGTATCGAAGAATACTCCACTCAAATCGACAAGGATATAATTTTTTACCACTTGATATGAGTATAATTTTCTAAGGAACTATAAGCTGTATTTTATCTAGAGAGGCTTCATGATTTTAGCCATTATTATTTTTTAAATTGAAGTTTAAATCATGATAAATTAAGGTATTTGACAAGTTTTGTGTCACTAAACTATTTGATTTAATTGACTTTAAATATGATTATTAGGGGTTGTTTTTTTCATTGAATCATACCCCTCAACAATTCGGCAGCAAGAATCTTTTCAATGCGCATGCGAATTACTTTATCACCAAAAGACAAATAAATTATAATATCATTAGCAATATTAACGTTTGTTCATATATTAGTTACTTGAAAATAATTCACAAAAGTTATATCATTAACCGAGTTCCCCCAAGTATGATGACAAACAGTAAAAAAGAAGTTTTTTTTGAGAATACTTTGAGATTGATTTATGAGAAAGGCTTCAAAGCGACTACGATGGGCGATATTGCCAAAAACTCCAACTTTGAAGTACCCAATGTATATAACTACATTGATTCAAAGGAAGCCTTTTTGGAAACCTATATTTTCAATATTTTTACAGAATTCAACGGCTATATAAGCGATATTATTGAATCTACTTTTTCTCCACGCGAAAAACTGAAATATGTAATCTCAAAACATGTACAGTTCACGATTCAAGAACCTTATCAAGTAGCACTATTCGTGTACGATTGGAGGAATTTATCAGAACCTAAGCTTAGCGAGTTTAAAGTATTAAGAAAAGAGTATTTGTCACGGGTGGAAAGTATTATTGAAGAAGGCATAAACGAAGAACAGTTTAGGCGAATGAACCTTGAAGTGGCTACTTATTTGGTATTCTCTTCATTAAGATGGCTTTTTAGCCTAACTATCGCCAAAGAAGGAAAGGTCAATAGTATAGAATTGGAAAAGCAAATAACCGATTACATCTTTGGGGGCATCGACAAAAGGGATTGATTTCAAACTATCGATGTTTTTAATGTACCCAAAGTCGATTTGCGATTATGGTTGAAAAATACGGCTTTGTACGGGTGCTTTTTTGGGTCGATCCTGCTCTCTTCTTTAATCGAACGACCACGCTTTTAATATGCTTGATTTTATGGTCAAATTCTACTGCACCAAGTGGCCCGTTTAAAAATGGTTTTGCTAGCTTCTTGTAAATCTTGCTTGTCTTTTCTGTGCTACCAATTATTAACTATAGGTGGGCCGTATTGATTCTTAATACGGGAAATTTATATTTGCCGATCGAATTTCCTTTAGAATCATTCTTGCCATGAAAAGGGCTTGGGAAGGTTGTGTTAAAGTTTCTCTTGTTTTTTGGTGAGGATGGTTTTATGTTCATCTGCCAGTCGTCGTTTCAATAGTGTTAAAGTTGATTTCACGGTTAAAAAAACTGAATGTTTGATATGAAGAGGATACGGATATTTTGTATATCCACTTTGTTAATTTTTACGATTCCGAGGAAAACTCCAGACTTTTTTAGAAAGATTAGTTTCTTAACACACTCCGATTATTTGTAAATAGATGCCCCGAATGACCTTTATAAGTAAGGGCTTCTCTTAATTCTCACAATAAATTTTGTCATTTAATCCGTTTTGTTATATTTGTAGGACAAAAGGGATTTATAGATATTATATGAAGTCTAAACTAGCCATTACGACATTGACAGATCAAGTCGAAGAAAGTATCATAGAATATATCAGGGCTAATAATCTGACCCCGGGAGACCCCCTTCCGAATGAAAAAGAATTTGTTGAAATGTTCAGCGTAGGACGTAATGTGGTGCGAGAGGCCTTGAGTCGTCTAAGAATGTTGGGGATCATTGAATCACGTACAAAAAGGGGGATTATCGTCAAAGAACCTCCGTTGTTGAATGGTTTTAAAAAGGTATTGGATCCGCAACTTTTAAGTGTTCCCAGCATAAAGGAATTGATGGGGATGAGGATTGCGCTAGAGGTCGGTATCGCTGAATTTTTGTTTACAAATGTTACGGCGAAAGATGTTGCTGAGCTTGAGCAGATTATTTCAAGGCAACAGGCAATTGGGGTAAATAACTTGTCCATTGAAGATGAAATGCAATTTCATAAGAAGATATATGAAGTAGCCGGAAACGATTTTATACTGCATTTCTATGAGTTGATGCAACCCGTTTTTGTATTTGCCAAACATAACTATGAAAGTTATTTTGAGCCGATCAACAAAAAGTTACAGGAAAGTGATGGTGTTGTTACCCACAGCGATTTGCTGCAAACGATAAAAGATGGTGATAAGAATTTATACCAAGAAAAAATTAGGAGACACTTAAGGCCCTATTGGGAGTTCTTTTATAATTATTAAAATAGAATGATAAAATATAAAACAAAAGGTTTGATTGCTGCTCCATTTACGGCAATGGATGAAAAAGGTTCAGTGAACTTAGAAATTATTGAGTCGTATGCCGATCATCTGAAGGGGATGGGGGTGAAAGGCGCCTTCGTTGCTGGGACTACCGGAGAAGGAATGTTGTTGAGCGATGAAGAAAGGTTGACGGTTATAAAGACTTGGATTGACCAAAAAACTGATGATTTTCGTGTGATAGCCCATGCGGGGAGTACGAGTCTTTCCAGTGCCAAGACAATAGCTTACGAATCGGCAAGGGCCGGTGCCGATGCCATTGCCATAATGGGGCCTCCGTTCTTGGGGCCCAAAAATGTGGAGGATTTGGTGGACTTTTGTAAGGATGTTGCGCTGGCCGCACCTGAAACTCCATTTTATTATTATCACATGCCGGTCTTATCGGGAGTAAATATTTCAATGACCGAATTTCTGAACCAGGCAGAAAATAAGATACCCAATCTTGCCGGAATCAAATTCACCGATAACAATTTAATGGAAATGTCGAATTGCCTTTCGGTGGACAATGGTAAATGGGATATTCTGCATGGCTATGATGAGCTGTTGATAGCAGGGTTGGCATTTGGAGCGGAAGGGGCCGTTGGCAGCACGTACAATTTTATAGCGCCTCTGTATTACGGTATAATCGAAGATTTTCAAAAAGGGGATATCGAGAGTGCTAGGAAAAAACAACGGAAATCTATCGAGTTTATAGCTATTTTGATTCGATATCATGGCGCCTTGGTTTCTGGGAAAGCTTTAATGGGGTTGTTAGGTATTGATTGTGGGGCTTGTCGAAAACCAATGCCTCAACTTACGCCTGATGAGCGGGTGAACTTTGAATCAGAACTTCGCGATTGGGGGTTCTTTGAAATGGTCCGTTCTTTTCCCCAATTAGAATGAAATAGTGTAGTAAAAAAAGTTGAAATATCGATTTATAAGAATAGAAAAAAGCCCCGCGTTTGCGGCGCAGGGCAATTATTAACTCAAAAAAACATGAATTAATTCTTAACACTTCAAATTTATGAAAAAAGCAAGCTATTCACCAGCGAAAAGGAATATTGTTCTTTCTATGCTCAGGAAAGCAATGTTCAGAAGTTTTCCAATGGTCTTTTTTTGTCTATGTACTATATCGGGTTTTGCACAGAACACAATTACCGTTTCTGGCGTTGTATCAGATAATTCTGAGGTACCCTTGCCAGGGGTCAGTATCGTAGAAAAAGGCACTACAAATGGAGTCACTACTGATTTTGACGGACGATATAGTATTAAGGTCGCATCAAACGCTACTTTGATTTTTACGTATTTGGGCATGGCGACACAAGAAATATCATTAAACGGTAGAGGGGTTGTCGACATTACGCTTCAAGAATCTACAGAAAGTCTTGATGAAGTAGTGGTCGTTGGTTTTGGAACGCAATCTAGGTCATTAATGTCTAGTTCTGTGTCTAAAATTAAACAGACTGAAATTCAAAATAGTCCCGCCGTTAACCCGGTTCAGCTTTTACAGGGAAAAGTAGCCGGTCTAAGTGTAAATGTTGACTCGGGACAGCCAGGCTCTGGAGCAGCGGTATATATTCGAGGGGGGACACAAACCGACCCCCGTTCCGCTGCAAACGAACCGCTTTATATAATCGATGGTGTTTTTCGAGAAGACCTGAATGGAGTTAGTCCAAGTGATATTAAATCGATTGAAGTTCTTAAAGATGCTGCTTCTACTGCAATATATGGAGCTCGCGCGGCTAATGGGGTCATTTTAGTGACTACCATAACGGGCAAGGGAGCAGGTAAGGGAAGTATAAATATTCGCTACTCGTCCGGAGTGGATCAGCAGGCAAAAGATTATAATTGGACGAGTGTGGAAGACTATCTTCGGGTATCTCGTATTGCGGCGCAAAAGGGTATAAGCTTAAATAGTCCTGGAGCAAGGTTGTCGAATGCCAATTTTGGCTATTCCGTGCAAGAGGTAACCGAAAAAGGTGAATTTGGCTTTGAGCGTGTTGCACTGACTTACTTAGATGATTTGACGGCTTTAGAGGGGCAGGGCTATGTCGACAATCTCTTAAATAATGGCTATAGAACCATGACAGATCCCGTAACGGGAAAACAACTTATTTTTCTTGATAATGAACTTAATGAGATAAGGGTTAGAACAGCGGTAAGTCACGATATAAACGTTAGTATGAATGGTTCTTCTGAAATGGGGAGCTATAATATAAGTGCGGGCTACTTAAATCAAGAAGGTGTTGTTATTGGAACTGAAGCAACACGGTTTAATACTTTGATGAATGGCTCATTTAATGTTAATGATAAATTAAGGGTAAATGGCCAATTTACCTACCAGTTCAATGATGTCGACCAGCCTAGAAGCACAAACAATACAATTAATAGATCTTCTAGATTACCACATACCTATAGAATTTGGAATGATGACGGTACACCCGCATTAGGTGAAAATACCAGCTCACCAAGAAATATATTTCATGAATTGTATTATCAAGATGATGAAAGAAAGCAATTCAGAACAAGTAGTAAAATCGGACTTGATTGGGATATTGTAAAAGGACTTTCTTTTTCGCCAAGTGCTTCCGTTTACAGATTTGAAAGCAATGGCAATTTCTTTGAAAGAGCTTCAAGGGAGATAACCAACAGGGCTATGTCTAGATTTAATGATACCCAAAATCAGGTAATGTTGGATGGTCTTTTAAAATATACGAACACCTATAAAGAAAACCACAACCTTGATGTCTTGTTGGGAACGCAATATGTAAAAAATCATTACGAAAGTTTTAGTGGTAGCGGTAGTAATGCACCTACCGATTTAATATCAACTTTAAATGCATCCGAGACCGAAAGGGAAAGGGTTTCTTCCGATATTTCTACGAATAAATTAATGAGCTTTTTCGGTAAATTGGATTATAATTATGCGCGTAAATACCTTATAGGTTTTAGCATCAGGCGTGATGGGTCTTCGAGATTTTCCGAAAATAATAGGTTTGGTGTTTTTCCTGCGGTATCCGCAGGATGGAATGTGCACAAAGAACAATTTTGGAAATCAGATTTAATTAGCAAAATTAAGATAAGGGGAAGTTGGGGTAAGGCCGGAAACGACAATTTGGCCCTTTCCGATACCCAAGGAGGGTTTGCCTCTACTTCATACGCTTTGGGCAGTGCCGTTAGAATTTCAAAACTACCAAATTTGAATCTGAAGTGGGAAACGACCACTCAAACCAATATTGGGGTGGACTTAGGTATCGCCAAGGATCGATTCAATATTTTGTTCGACTATTATGATAAGGTAACCTCAGACAGGTTGTTGAATATGCCGCTTCCTGCCCAAACCGGATTTAGTAGTATCAGAAGCAACTTTGGATCCATTAGTAATCAAGGCTTGGAAGTGGAACTTAATGGAACCATTATTGCCAAAGAAAACTTTTCTTGGAATGTGGCTGCAAATATTGCATATAATAAAAGCGAAGTTACCGAATTACCAGACAACGAATTTGATAAAAACCGAAGCGGAGGGCTCATAATTTGGGATGAAAATGGCAATGAAAAACGTGTTGGCGGTCTAGCTGAGGGGGAAAGACCTAACGGAGTTTGGGCCTATGAAATGATAGGTGTATATGCAACCGACGAGGAGGCTGCAAATGCCCCTGACGATCAAATCATGTCTGGGTATTATAGGTCTCAATACGGTGGCGCCAAAAATGGTGGGGATGCTATCTGGAAAGATGTAAATGGAGACAATATTATAGATTCACGAGACAGGGTATTCATGGGCTATATAGATCCTAATATTCGGGGAGGAATGGTAAATACGCTTAATTATAAAGGGTTTACGTTAAGACTGGTACAAGACATGGCAATGGGTCACGTTATTTGGAATAATTTTAGGGCTAGGTCTAATGCCAATTCAAGAAATAATGTAGTTACCAATACCGACGTGCTTAGCGATGCCATGTGGAAAGAACAAGGAGATATCGCCACCTTGCCCAGGTATGATAATGCTTCGGGGGCAGATAACGGACCAGGAAACCATCATAGACAATCTAATGTTTACACTAAAAAGGGAGATTATTTATCTTTTAGAGAAGTGTCTTTGAGCTATTTATTTCCTAAGGATATTAGTGGGAAATTAGGAATGAGCAATACCAGTCTTGGTTTAGAATTTTACAATTTGGGCTACATCACCAAATATGATGGCTTGACACCTGAGCAATTTGATGGTACAGATGAAGGAATATATCCAAGGCCTTTTCAGCTACGACTGAGATTAACTGCTTCTTTTTAATAAACTGAAAACAAAATTTGATTATGAAAAACTTATATAGAATTTTTAGGTTCCCAATTTTTTGTGTGCTTTTAATTGGTCTTGTCGGATGTGAGGATGTTTTAGATACAGAAGTACCTTCTGATATTGTTTTTGGAAATTTCCCGGCCAATGGGCAAGAGGCTCAGGCATTGTTGCAAGGAATCTACAGAGACTTAAAGGATGATTACAATAATACGTATTATCATGAGGATAGGGGAGATGGTTTTGAAGTTGGGGTAATCGGTACCGTATCTGATGCATGGAGTCAGAATATTACTGCAACCAATGGAACTTCATGGACGACTTATTATGGAGCCATTAACAATATTAACTACTTGTTATATGTGGTCGATGACCTTGCTTTTTCTAAAGAATCGGATAGAGATCAATTGAAAGCGGAAGCGCTTTTTTTAAGGGCAACATACTATTTCTTTATGGCTAAAATTTGGGGTGATGTGCCGCTACTCTTAGAACCCGTCATATCGCCGGATACCGAAGTCGTCAGAAGGTCGCCCGTGGCACAAGTTTTTACACAAATCAATGCCGATATTTCAGAGGCACTATCACTATTTCCAAATGACGGTTTTATCGATAAGAACTTTGCATCAAAACCAGCGACCTACGCACTCCAGGCCGATGTAAAAATGTGGACGGGAAAAGTATTGGGTGGTGGTGCGGCAGATTTTGATGCAGCCTTGTCTGCTATTCAGAATATTGAAAATCAAGGGGCCTCGCTCTTAGATTCGTTTGCAGATGTTTTTGATACCAAAAACCATGATGAAATAATTTTTGCGATTTTTAACGATCGTGATGAAGTAAGAAATCATTACGCAAGTACGCTTTCTGTCAGGGATGTCAATTATGACCCAGAAGCAAGTCCGGGTGTTCCAGGAAGTAGTAGTAATGTCAGACACAACTATTCCCCCAGCGAGCATACAAGAAGCCTGTTCGCTAATGATACGGATGTAAGGCAAGATAGAACCTTTCTTCCTTTTTATTTAGAATCAGGCGGACCAATAATTTCTTATTCCCAAACGAGATATTACGGAGAGATCATCGATGGGGTTCGCTTATTTACCAATGATTTTATTATCTACAGGTGGGCCGATATGCTATTATTGCGCGCTGAAGCCTATGCGGCAAAAAATGATTTGGAAAATGCCGTGATTGCATTAAATCTTGTCCGAAATAGGGCGGGAAATGCTGATTATTCAGGTTTGATGGAACAAGGTTCCGTCAATCTCGAAATATTGGCAGAAAGAGGGCGCGAACTGTTTTTAGAGCCGAAAAGATGGTGGGACCTGAGAAGGTTCCATGCAGACGGTACCATTGACGTCTATAGTTTTGTTCCCAATTTACAAGGGATGACAACCCCTTTGTATTGGTCAGTAAGTCAGTCGGTTATGGCTGAAAATACCCTGATTGAACAAACGGAAGGTTATGATTGAAAATGCGTATGAATTTTTAAAATTTAAAGATGAAAAGAGTATTGTTTTTTGCGTGGCAGGTTAGTTTTCTATTGGTAGCTACGAGTGGTTTTTCCCAAGTATTCGGTAAACAGGGCTTTGATCTTCCCATAATTGATTTAGATAATGAGGAGGCATTGCAAGTTGTTGTCGATAAAGAAAAAGGCCAATACTTGGGGCACCCCACAACAGTGCTCTTAAAAGATGGTAAAACCATAATTTGCGTATATCCCAAGGGTCATGGAAAGGGAGGCGTGGTCATGAAAAAATCCAATGACGGAGGTAAAACGTGGTCTCCGCGTATGAAAACTCCCGAAAGTTGGTTGACAAGTAAAGAGGTGCCTACTATCTATCCTACAACCGATGCCAAAGGTGTTGATAGACTGATTATGTTCAGTGGGACCCAAGATCATGTAGAAGGAGCCATACGAATGTCGGTATCGGAAGACCAAGGGAAGAATTGGTCGGAATTAAAACCTATCGGAACCTACAAAGGAATTGTCGCAATGGCCGATTGCATTCCATTAAAGGAAGCGGGTCATTATTTGGCAACTTTCCATATTCGTGGTCCTGAAAAATCTATGATCTTATATCAGGTAGAAAGTTTAGATGGGGGACTCACTTGGGGAGAACCGAAAGAATTGTATAGGGCCGCAAGCCATCATCTTTGTGAAGCGGGCTTAATTTATAGTCCTGATAAGAGTGAAATTGCCATGTTGTTAAGGGAGAACGCCCGTAACTATAATAGTCAGATCATGTTCAGTTCCGACGAGGGAAAAACTTGGAGCAAACCAAAACCCATGCCTGGATCGCTCAATGGTGATCGCCATCAGGGAATATATATGCCCGATGGCCGGTTGTTGATACAGTTCAGGGATAATACGCCTCGCAATAGGCCTGGTAATGAGCTGAGTCCTACAGAGGGAGATTGGGTAGGATGGGTCGGAAGCTGGGATGATCTAAAAAATGGTTATGAAGGCCAGTTTAGAATCCGCTTCAAAGACAATACAAAGGGATGGGATTCCACATACCCGGCAGCGGAGCTATTACCTGATGGCACTTTGGTTTGCACTACCTATGGCCATTGGGATGCGGGCGAGCAACCTTATATTCTTTCTTTTCGATTTTCGGTGGATCTTTTAAACAATAGGTTAAAGAAGTTGAAAAGACAAGAACAGGGTGCTATTGAAAACATTATGAAATAAGAGTAACGTCATTGCATCATACGATTCGCGGGAAATACAAACTACCGGGAATAACTGGAAGAGTTGAGTTAGTTTAGTTCAGTTTAGTTTTAGAAATTGAAGCAGGGGGAGACTTCTGCTTCAATACTCTATTAAGTTTTTAACTAGCCCATTATGGTCATGTTTTTCTAAAAAGAATGGCACTCAATATTTTATGCAGGAAAAATGATTTGAATTTATAATTGGCATTTCTTCTTTCATTTGATTGCTGCCATTTTAAAGATTTTAATAAATGACAAATTTCGCCTTTGGCACACAAGCAATTTACGTGCGTTTAATCTTGATGTTTTTTTTACTTTTTTTTACTTCATGTCTTTCAAAGCATCAAGAAAATATAACAAGGAAATATTCTAAACCTAATATTATAATAGTGATGTTGGACGATCTCGGGTTTTCGGACATTAGCTGCTATGGTAGTGAAATACCAACTCCCAATATCGATGCTCTAGCGAATAATGGACTAAAATATACCCAATTTCGAAATGCAGCACGCTGCTGCCCCACAAGGGCAAGTTTAATGACCGGATTGTATCCTCACCAAGCAGGAATTGGACATATGATGAACGATTTGGGCTATGAGGGTTATAAAGGGGATTTGAGCATAAAATCCGTAACAATTGCGCAAGTGTTAAAATCAGCCGGCTATATCACCTATATGGCAGGGAAATGGCATCTGACCCGTTTTACAAAGCCATTGGACTCAACCCATAACTGGCCAATTCAAAGAGGGTTTGATAAGTTTTACGGCACCCTTCCAGGCTATGGAAGTCAATATAACCCAGTTGGTCTAATGGAAAATAATAACTTCATTAGTCCACCAAAAGAGTTTTATTATACCGATGCATTGACTCAGAAATCCGTGTCATATATCAATGAAGCAAGCGAAACGCAAAAGCCATTTTTTTTGTACCTAGCTTATACTGCTCCCCATTATCCGTTACATGCCACGAAGAAGGCCATTGATAGACATAGAGGGAGATTTTCAAAGGGCTGGGATAGTTTACGTAGTACGAGATTCGGTAGGTTGAAAAATCTGGGCATGCTGAGGCCGGAAACAAAATTACCGGAACGTGATGGAATGAGTATATCATGGGAAGATGAGCCCAATCAAGGATGGCAGGAGTCGAGAATGGAAGCTTATGCCGGAATGATAGAGCATATAGATCAAGGTATAGGAAATATCATGCGGGCACTTGAGGTTAATGAACAATTGGATAATACCATTATCTTCTTTTTATCTGATAATGGTGGTTCAGCGGAAGGCCATATAAATAATACTGTTGAACGTTGGGGAACGCCATGGAAAAGTCCATTGATTCCAGAAAAGACAAAGAACGGCGAAATAGTAACTTCAGGTGATTTCGTTGGTTTGGAGTTGGGTCCTGAACACACTTTTGGTAGTTACGGCCCCAAATGGTCCAATCTATCCAACGCTCCCTTTCGAATGCACAAAAACTGGGTGCATGAAGGAGGTATATCTACTCCTTTTATAGTCCATTGGCCAAACGGAATAGAAGATAAGGGAACAATGCGCCATCAAAGGGGGCATGTTATGGACATCATGGCAACCTGCTTGGAAATCTCAGGAGCAACCTATCCTACTGAAAATAATGGCCACTCTATAAAAGCGCTACAGGGAATAAGCTTGGTGCCATCATTTAGAAATAACGGGTTGGACAGAAAAGAACCTTTGTTTTGGGAACACGAAGGAAATCGGGCCGTAATAAGAGATCGGTGGAAATTGGTATCGGCATATCCCGGTAGTTGGTCTAGTATGATGGAGTTTGAAAACCATGGGAATTGGGAGTTGTACGATTTAGAAATAGATAGAACAGAAACCAATAACCTAGCTGCACAATTTCCCGAAATTGTTGAAGAACTTTCAAAAGATTGGAAACACTGGGCCGATAATAATGGGGTAGTCAATTATAGGGACCTTAATCTCGAAACATATTGAAAACAAGTCACTTTTAAACAATTATATTGATGAAAATAAATCAAACTACTTCAGTAATGAAAATGATACTGCTATTTTTTCTGGCAATTTTATTAGGCTGTAAAAATGACCCAGAGGTTAATGAAAGGCTTACCACCAAAACATTCAATTACCCTGTACTAATAGGTAAAGAAAACAACCCTATTTTAAGAATTCAATTGGATAATAGTGTTGAAGATGAATCAGTAAATGCTATTCAACTCAATATGGGCGAAACCAACTTGGATAATGTAAAGAACGTTCGTGTTTTTTATGCAGGGCAAGATTCATTGTTCAGCGATCAGGTGTTGTTTAAATCTTTAAAACCATCTTCAAAAGAGTTGAGTCTGGAAGGTTCTCAAACACTAAAAGAGGGGAACAATTATTTTTGGGTTTCTTATGAATTGGAGGATAATTCAGATGTAACTGAAAAGGTCTATGCCAAAATTGATTTTGTTACAGTAGGAGACCAAAAACTAGGAGTGTCAAACTCAGATGGTGTTGTGGGCCAACGTATCGGGGTAGCCGTACGACAACATCAAGAAGATAATGTGCACACCTACCGTATTCCAGGGTTGACCACCACAAATGAAGGTAGTTTATTGGCGATTTATGATGTTCGACGGGATTCCCGCAGGGACCTACAAGGTAATATGGATATTGGAGTGAGTCGTTCAACCGACGGGGGCAATACCTGGGAACCAATGCGTATAGCGCTTGATATGGGAGAATGGGGCGGATTGCCACAAAAATTCAATGGGGTCAGCGATGCCAATATTTTGGTAGACAAGAACACCGGAACGATATATTTGGCCGGGCTTTGGATGCATGGAGTAATTAATGCAGATGGTATTTGGGTAGAAAATTTGACCGAAGATAGTGAAGAATGGAACCACCAATGGAGAACGAAGGGGTCTCAACCAGGGTTGGGGGTTAAACAAAGCAGTCAATTTCTGATCACCAAAAGTACTGATGATGGAAAGACCTGGAGTGAGCCCATTAATTTAACGGAGATGTGCAAAAATCCGAAATGGTGGCTCTGGGCACCGGCACCTGGACATGGAATTACTCTCAAAGATGGCACCTTGGTTATGCCTACACAAGGAAGAGATGAAAATGGTCTTCCATTTTCCAATATTACGTACACCAAAGATGGTGGGAAAACATGGAAAACCAGTAAACCGGCTTCTCATAGCACAACCGAATGTATGGCTGTGGAACTTTCCGATGGTTCAATTATGCTAAACATTCGAGACAATCGAAATAGGGAGAATAAATCGGAAACCAATGGTCGGGCGGTTATGGTTACAGATGATCTGGGAGAAACTTGGTCAGAACATCCTAGCTCGCATGGCGCCCTCATAGAGCCTACATGTATGGCCAGTATTCACCGGCATAATTATGTGGATACTGAAGGTATTTCAAAGAGTATTTTATTGTTTTCCAATCCCAATTCCAAATACAAACGAATCAAACAGACTATAAAAGTAAGTTTAGATAATGGTGAAACTTGGCCAGACAAATATTGGATGGAGCTTGATGAGGGGAGTGGCTCAGGATATTCATGTATTACCTCTGTCGACAATGATCATATCGGAATTCTTTACGAAGGAAGTCAAGTGCAAATGACATTTCAAAAAATAAAAATTGATGAACTCATCAAATAGTACAATTCAAGACGACGGTCTCGAAGAGGTTGCGCATTTGAAATGCACGAGCCTCCTTTTTCTTCTTATTCTTTTGTTGCTTTTCCACGTCACGGCATATAGCCAAGATGGTTATTTCGGGTTTTCAAACCTTCCTGATTTGCCCCCCAACCCTAGTCTGCAAATTCAACCAGGGGTCGCGGGAGCATATATCGGTGTCGACGATGACGTATTGATTGTGGCGGGTGGAGCTAATTTTCCTGATAAGATGCCATGGGATGGTGGAATAAAGCAATATCACGACGATATTTTTATACTTAAGAAAGGCAAAGAAGGCGAATACAAATGGCAAATTACGTCTGATAAAATTCCATTTACGGCCGCCTACGGAGGTACGATTCAAACTAATAATGGACTTTTATGTTTTGGTGGTAATACCCTAGATACGTGTATCTCCGAGAGCTGGTTTATAGACTACGACCCTAAGACTGATCAAATAGAGATTAGACCCGGACCTAGTTTGCCCCGACCATTGACCAACTTCGCATTTGCAAAGGTGGACAATGCGGTTTATGTCGCTGGAGGAATTTCCGATTTTGGAGGTGCGGCACAAAACTCTTTTTTCAAACTAGATTTGATTGCTGGCAATAATGGTCTTGGAAAATGGGAAAAATTAACCCCATGGAAGGGCAAGCCTAGAGCGTTTTCCGTGGGTGCCGCCCAAAGCAACGGTTTAGACAATTGTTTTTACCTATTCTCAGGACGGAATATTGATTTTAATGGGGAATGGGATCCACTATTCGATGCTCATGTTTATAACCCATCTACCGATGAATGGAAAGTAATTGCTGAAGGAATAGACCAGAAATTCAAGGTAATGGCCGGCACTGCATTTCCCGTTGGGGCAAGTTCCATTATTTTTACCTCAGGTTCCGATGGTAGTCTGGCAAAGAAAGAGATTAAGATTAAAAACAGGATAGCCAAATTGGAAAGCCAGTTGGAAAATGGCGAAGAGGTTGGTCAAATGTTGGAATTAGCCAATGGGCAATTGTCAGAACATCTTGTTGACCACCCTGGTTTTGGGAAAAAAATATTCGGATTTAATACGATTTCTCAAGAGTTTTATGAGTTAGGTGAGCTGCCGAGTACGGGGCAAGTAACTACTACGGCCGTCGCATGGGGAGAAGATATCGTGGTGGCCTCCGGGGAAATTCGACCCGGTGTTCGAACACCGGAAATTCTCAAAATCAAAATAGATAGAGATGCCGAACACCTTGGTATCATAGACATCGTGGTAATCGTTCTTTATTTTCTTATTCTGGCGTGGATGGGGTATTTTTTCTCAAAAAGGCAAAAAAGTACGGAAGATTATTTTAAGGGAGGTGGTCGTATTCCGTGGTGGGCAGCCGGGTTGAGTATTTTTGGAACAGCACTAAGTGCCATTACGTTTATGGCCATTCCTGCAAAGACTTTTGCCACAGATTGGTCTTATTTTATGCTCAATATGACCATCTTCTTGGTGGCGCCGTTAATTGTGTTTGGGTTTATTCCTTTTTTTAGAAAGCTCAATGTCACGACTGCCTATGAATTTTTAGAGGCTAGGTTCAATCTGACAATCAGACTTGTGGGTAGCTTGTCTTTTATTTTGTTTCAAATTGGCCGCATGGGTGTTGTAATGTTTCTACCTTCTATCGCATTGAATGTGGTCACGGGTATTGATATTTTTGTTTGTATTTCATTAATGGGGGTAGTAAGTATGGTTTATACCATATACGGTGGTATAGAAGCGGTAATTTGGACAGATGTAGTACAAGTGATTGTGTTGTTGGGAGGAGCTATATGGTCGTTGATATTAATGATCAATACGATAGATGGTGGGGTATCGGGTATATTTGAAATGGCTGACACCAATGATAAATTTAATATTGTTGACCTTGATTGGTCTTTAAAACGACCTACGGTATGGGTAATGCTCTTGGGGGGCATCTTTGCCAATATCACTACTTATGGTACAGACCAGACAATGGTACAGCGCTACTTGACTACCAAGACCCAAAAAGAAGCTCAAAAAAGTGTTTGGACCAATGCAATTCTGACAATTCCGGCTACTTTGATATTCTTTTTTGTGGGCACGACTTTATTCGCTTTTTTTAAGAATTACCCCAATGAGATGAACCCGACCTTTGAAAATAATGATGCTATTTTTCCTTGGTATATAGTTTCGGAGTTACCGGCTGGCGTATCTGGACTGTTGATTGCTGCAATATTTGCAGCGGCAATGAGCAGTTTGAGCAGTAGTATGAATTCAGCTGCAACTTCCTATGCCACGGATATCCATTTTCGATTTGGCTGGAATAAAAATCTTGGTGAGCTGAAATTAGCTAGAAGGGCAACCTTGATAATTGGTGTCGTGGGAACTCTTTTTGCGTTTATGATGGCCACTATGGATGTAAAATCCCTTTGGGATGAATTCCAAAAGGTCCTTGGTTTGGTTATTGGTGGCTTGGGCGGGGTTTTCCTCTTGGGAATATTTACCAAAAAAGCCAATTCCATTGGGGTTTTGATAGGGATTGCGGTTAGC
Source organism: uncultured Kriegella sp. (assembly GCF_963975415.1). Classification (NCBI taxonomy): domain Bacteria; kingdom Pseudomonadati; phylum Bacteroidota; class Flavobacteriia; order Flavobacteriales; family Flavobacteriaceae; genus Kriegella; species uncultured Kriegella sp. Next base: position 39,247 of record NZ_CAXBGN010000019.1, on the reverse strand, counting down.
ATCGTAGTACAGGTGTTGGTGGCGATGTCAGAACCCGTGCATCTATTAATGTATTCGGCCACCGGGGTAATATCTTGTTTTTTGGTCGGGTACATCGCAAGTCTGGTTTTTAGGGACAAATAATTACTAGTAGCCTTGAGAAAGGTATGTCTAGTCAATCTAGCGCAAATGATATAAAAAAATGAAGGGAAACGAAATAATTGAATGTTTGAGATTAGGAAAAAGGGTTTATGGAACGCTCACCGTTTCTACATCACCAATGTGGCCTAAAGTTGTAAAATCCTTGGGTGTAGATTTTGTTTTTATAGATACCGAGCATATTCCAATTGACCGGAACCAATTAAGTTGGATGTGCGTCGTTTATCAAAATATGAATATAGCACCGATTGTTCGTATTCCCAGCCCAGATCCATATTTAGCATCAATGGTATTAGACGGTGGCGCCTCGGGCGTTATTGCACCATATGTTGAATCGGTCGATCAGGTTCTTGATTTGATGGGTGCCGTAAAAAATAAACCCGTTAAGGGTAGTTTGCTAAAAGATCAGTTAAAAACCTCTAATGCTTTTGGAGCTCATTTATCGTCGTATATAGCAGACTCGAATAAGAATAATGTTTTGATTGTAAACATAGAAAGCAAGAAAGGCATAAAAGCTTTACCAGAGATTCTTGAAGTCGAGGGTTTAGATGGTATTTTAATCGGTCCTCATGACCTTTCCTGTAGTTTAGGTAATCCCGAAAATTATCAGACACCAGAGTTTATAACTACAGTAGATGATATTATAGAAAAAGCGCGAAATAAAGGAAAGGGTGTCGGAATTCATATGATATACGAGGATATAGAAAGTGAATTAAAATGGATAAACCTTGGCGCTAATATAGTCTTGCATGGTGCAGATTTAATTTCATTTAAAGTTCATATGAACAAGACCCTTTCGAAACTTAAAAGGGCCGTAGGAGATGCTGGGGTAGATCATGAAAGCGCCGATATTAACATATAAAAACGGATAGCCAACTTTCTTGAGGTTTTCATGATTGTCGGGAGCCATTAATTCAAAGGATTTAAAAATTATAATGATATATCGCATAAAGGTCATACGTATTAGTGTACTGAAAGCTCTCGGGCTTGTTTTTTGTATGTCATACTTTACAAGTTGCAAGCAAGAGATACAGGAAAAACAAGAGGTGACGTTCAAAGTTGATTTAGATACAATTGTAACAGGTCTGAACTCAAATTTTGTATGGAGCCAGACTTTTGCAACAGCATATGGGCAGGATCAAAATCAATATTTAGCGACCATGAGCAAACAATATATTGTGGGGTCCGATAATTATGGAGATTTGTTTTATAGTTTATCAAAGGATGGAAAAACATGGACTTCGCCTTCGGTGGTTGAGAAGTCGCGGAACGCCGAAAAATCTTCGCGTTTCGATTCTGTCTTCAGTGATGTATATCCCATGTGGCATAAAAAAACGGGAAAGGTACTCGGTACCGGAAAAATTTTCTTTTACGATCGAGCGCAGTATCCCGATCCTGAAATAGGAAGGGGTGCTGGCTACATTATTTATGATCCTGAAATTTCCAAGTGGTCAGGGTTAAAAACTTTGGGTTTTCCTGCCACTACTATGGATGGAGATACAATATATCGGCCTTCGGCGGGGTGTTCCCAACGATTTGATTTAGAAAATGGCGAAATTTTGCTTCCGATTATGTACGAAGGAGGTTGGCTCAATAATGATGAGCGTAATTCTTCCTGTGTAGCAAAGTTTAAATTTGATGGAGAAGAACTAACTGCTTTAACGGTTGGAAATTCTATTTCCATGAATTCTGGAAGAGGTATCTACGAGCCATCGATTACCAAATATGAAAACACCTTTTATCTAACAATGCGAACAGACCATTCTGCTTACGTCGCCATTAGTAAAGATGGGTTGAATTATGAAGAACCGGTAGAATGGAAGTTTACAGATGGCCGTATTTTAGGGAGCTATAATACCCAACAACATTGGTTGGCAAATAAGTATGGCCTTTTTTTGGTGTATACTCGAAAAGGAGCAAACAATGACCATGTGTTCAGGCATAGGGCACCCTTATTTATGGCCAAGGTAGATACGGCTTCGTTACGAGTGATGCCTGAAACAGAAAGAGTAATGATTCCCGAAAGAGGGGCCAGATTGGGCAATTTTAGTGCTTACGTCATCGATGATGAGAATGCTATTCTAGCAACGGCGGAGCGTATAGGTACCGAGGTAACTAAAGATAGTATTGAACTTCTTAAAGTTAAAAAGCTCGGTTATAACAATACCCTATTTTTTAGTAGCATAAAGTTCAAATAAACTTTCCGTAATTATAAAAAAAGTAACTAAAAATTACACATTTGAAGTGCTTTTTAATAGCTGCCTAATCCTCGTAATATTTCTGTATCGCCAAATCTGAAGTTAAAACAAGACATTCGTGATTCGAAACCTTTGGCTTTATGTAGGCGAGAATGGCCCTCAAGTCATGTGCATTTACCCGTGGCGCATTAAAGTCATCAAGGTAATTAGATGGCAAGGCATGACCGTAGAACACTAACAATTCTTTATTAGCGATGGCTTGATCTATACGGGCTTTGATGGTACTGATGTTATGGTCGGATTTTGATATGTTACTTTCAATTCCATAGCGCGAAAGATGAAGCTTTTCGACCGAATTGTCATAAGAATCCTTGTTATTGTTGGTAAAAGCATAATTGTAATCCGACTGTAGCAAAGGTAAAAAATCAGGATGCATGAACGAATTCGGCGTCACAAAGCCCAGCACGGGTATGCCGTAACTTTCAATTATTTTTTTTGATTCCTTTAGTTCGTACAGTAGGGTATTCCTGTTTACCAAAACTGGATCCTGCATCTTGATGTGTGAATATGAATGGGATAGTATACTGATGCCTTCGTCGGAATACGACTTGTACAGCGGAGCGGTTTTTGGGTTTAGTTTATTGGTGGTAAGGGCAAATGAAGGTTTAAAATCAAATTCATCGAATATAGATTTGACATGTGCATCCGTTGTGTTCAAATCATCAAAAATGAAACTGAGTATTGCTGTTTTCGGGTTTTTGATATTTTTTTTAACTGGCTTACAACCGGTACTAATAATTAATAGAAAGACTAAGAGGTAACTGAAAAATCTCATTATTGAAAATGGTATTGCTTTAAATTTGGCGCATTTTTATACATCGAACACTTATTTTTTTACGGTCAAACTTAAAAGAAAAAGGTATGCTGCGTTTAATAGGGATTGACCCTTGTAATCATTTTTGTATGTCTTCACATATACGCTATACCACAACAAATTTATGTAAAATATAGTGATTGAGGTTTACCATAATTGTTGGGTTCGTTCAAAATGATTTTTTCGGAAATTCTGTTCTACACACTGAAGTAGCTGTATGCTGTTCAGTGAGATGTTTTCAAATTAGGTAGTTAGGCGAATTGTTTAAATAAGAAAATATTAAGGGGAAACTGAAAGGCATAATTTTAACTTCTCAACCTAAGATCGATTGTAGATAGTTCATTAAAACATATCACTCGGCAGCTTACTGGAGTTTAGAATTCATCGGAAATAAAAACATGAAAAAGGCGTTTTGTCCTTATACATTCCCTTTTAGGGGAATTGTTCGGCTACAGGTGAAAGTTCCTATGTATAGTTTTCGATTACCTATACTGAAATGTTTTAAAAAAGAAGAATTGCATAACAGCGAAAAGTTCCACTTTAACCACCATAGTTTAATAGCCAAAATGGTTGTTGTGTTTTCATGAACCGTTATCTTATATTTACCTTACAATAATACATCGATAATATGTCAGAATTTTCTAGGAGAAGAATAAAGATTGTTTCTACATTGTGCTTGTTGACCACTATTATAACCATAATCTGGTTTTTTATTGCTAGAGGTCTAGATATGCATGAATTAAGCAACTACATTGGGGCAACCGCGCCTCTTTTTATTCTTTCTGCCATTATATCTAGAAAAGGAAGCCTTACCGTTGCCCGTTTTATCTATATGCTTGCTTTTAATTTTAGTGTTACACTAACTGCTTCGTTCATAGGAAAGGCCGGTAGTGTAGAATTTATATTGATGTTTGCCATGGCCTTACCTTTTGTATTGTTTTCTTTCAGAAGGGAAAGGCTCTTTATTGCAATTTTTTCAGGCTTGTCGATGACATTTTGGTTTCTCTTATATATTACTGATTTTAATCTTTTTACTACTACTCATATGGACCCTGTACTGGCAGGAAGGTACATTTACCCCATTTCTATTATTACTACCATAGTTCTAGTAACCTATCAATTAATATATTTTTCTTTGATAAATGCCGGATTTTATTCGAAAATACACAATCAAAGAGAGATGGCCATTGAGGCGTCAAATGCCAAGTCTAGATTTTTAAGTATGATGAGCCATGAAATACGAACCCCGCTGAATGCCATCACCGGTCTTTCACATATATTGGGCGATACGAATCCGCGTGAGGATCAAAAGCCGAATATTGAAGCGCTGAATTACTCCGGAAAAATACTGCTGAATTTACTAAATAATGTTTTGGATTTCAGTAAAATGGAATCAACAAAAATCGAATTAGATCCGATTCCTACTAATATATTGGCAGCCGTAAAGCAGATAAAAAAAATTCATGAGTCCAGTTGTTTACGTAAAGGAATTACGCTGGAATTGGAAATTGATGATGAACTTCCTATAGTATGGTTAGATATTGTTCGTTTCAATCAGGTAATCAATAATTTAGTTTCCAATGCCATTAAGTTTACCGATAAGGGAAGCGTGACCTTGAAAATTGTCAAAGAAGCTGCGACAAATAATACGATAATTATCCGTACCGAAATCATAGATACAGGCATTGGCATTGATGAAGAACAACAAGAAAAGGTTTGGCAGGCCTTTGCACAAGCTTCCAGCAGTACAAATCGCCTGTATGGTGGAACCGGACTTGGTTTGCCAATTGTAAAAAGTATAATTGAAGCGATGGGGTCTACGGTGCAGGTTGAAAGTGAAGTCGGGAACGGAAGCCGCTTTTATTTCAATCTGGAATTAAAACTGGCCTCGAGTCGTGAATTGGACCAGGTTACCCAAAAAAAGGTACATGATCTCAAGGGTAAAAGAGTATTGTTGGTTGAGGATAATCAAATCAATGTTATGGTGGGCAAACAGATACTGGAGAAGGCCAACTTGGTTGTAGACGTCGCTTATGACGGACTTCTTGCCGTAAACAAAGTACGCGATAATGAGTATGATGCACTTTTGATGGATATTCAAATGCCTGTTATGGATGGCTATACGGCATCTAAGGAAATTAGAAGATTTAACACAGATGTACCCATTCTTGCCCTTTCGGCCTCGGTGTTTCAAGAGGTAAAAGACAAAATGATAGAAAGTGGTATGGATGGTTTTATTTTTAAACCTTTTGACCCCGAAGACCTGCTAAACAAAATAGAAGAGATAGTTCATAAATAGTTTCTGTGGCGCATAGAAAGCACGTTAAAGCTATTTTACTTTTTTAATCGCCTAATAAATGACCACTTTGAAGATATAATTTTCAAAGGGTTGATTTCCGACTTTTTTGAATGTGATTTCAGACTTCGCGACACCCGCTCTTTTGGTAAATTTTAGAGCCACGAAGAATGCTACAAGTATTGAAAAATAAACAAAAATCAATTCTTTTCAATAACTTTGATTACTAATGAAATAGGGCCAGACCTCACGTAGTTAGTGGTTGGAAAGTACTTTTTGGCATGATATGGGACAGCGTAGAAGTTTGAAAAAAGTAAAAAGAATTGCTCTTGTGCTGATTTGGCTATCGGCCATACCGCTTACGTACCCTCAGTTCCCTAATCTTAAATTTGAAAATCTTGATACGGCCGAGGGGCTGTCAAGCAGTACATGTACGGAAATATTTCAAGATAGCGAAGGGTTTTTATGGTTTGCCACCATCGATGGCCTAAACCAATATAACGGCTACGAGTTTGAAATTTACCGTGCTATTCTGAATGATTCAACCTCGATAAGTAATAATAGAATAAATGCCATAACTGAAGACAAATATGGTAACATTTGGGTTGGCACGAACAACGGCTTAAATGTTTTTAATAAAAAAACCGATAAATTCTATAGAATAGGTCTGAATGACCAATTGTCTCTTTCAAACAGCCCAAGAAAAGTTATTAATGATATATTGTACGACGAAAGAAACAATGTGTTATGGGCGGCTACGAATAATGGCGCGATAAAAATACGACTACAGGGCAAGCTAGTAACACAAAACAAAATAGAAGTTTCCTACTATCTGAACGATGAATCCAATAGTAATTCGTTGGACGAGAATAGTGTGAATTCGATTATTGTCGATGAGAAATATGATGTTTTTTTAGTTACCGATGGCCCATACTTAAATCGGTATAACGGGAAGACCGATAATTTTGACCGCATTTATATCGATCATGAGCGACCTTACGAATTAAATCATTTGCCCAAAAATGTGTTTGTAGATTCTGATGATGATTTTTGGATCGGTAACGACCTTTCGAATATAGTTTTATGGTCTCGAAAAAGTAATTCCTTTACCCATCTCTCGTTCGCAGATGTTCATATACCCTTTAGAAATCTATATCAGGATAATCAAGGTATCATTTGGGTATCTTCAGATGGTCATGGTCTTTTTCTTTTAGATAAAAATAAAAAGACAGTCGAGCATCAAATCGTAAACAATCATTTTGACCCGTTTTCCTTGCCTAACAACAAGCCTTCTACCGTTTTGGAAGATAATAGCGGTATACTTTGGATAGGAAGCTACGACAAAGGTGTAAGTAAATTAGATCCCTCAAAATACTCATTCGGCCATTATTATTATCAACCGGATAATGCTAACGGATTAAATGAAAAAATCGTCCAGTCAGTATTACAAGATGACAAGCAAAGAATTTGGATCAGTGCCTATAATGGAGGTCTCAATCTTTTTAACGAGGAAAAAAAGACATATAGACATTACAGCCATGAGTATGGTAACAGCAATTCTTTAAGTTCCAATAAAATACTGTATACCTTTGAATCATCAGATGGTAAAATTTGGATTTGTACCCTCGATGGGGGGCTGAACAGCTTCGACCCTGAACAAGAGCGGTTCGTTAGATATGGGCATCGTCCCGATGCGCCGAATTCCATTGGTCAAAATTCTGTATGGGCAGGGGTCGAAGACCGCCAAAAGAGACTATGGCTCGGCCTTCGCACTGAGGGTATAAGCCTGTTCGATCCCCAAAATCAAATTTTTCATAGTTATAAGAATACTTCGTTGAACGAAGACGGTTTGTCTAGCAATTCTGTGTTACGGCTGTTCATTGATTCGAAGAACCGTTTATTGGTTGGTACGACCCTTGGGTTGAATGTCGTTGCCCTTGATGAAATACAAGAATATGTACCTGAACAAATCTATTTTTCTGAGGTAAGGGAAAACGGCTTACAAGGCAATAGAATAAATTATATTACCGAGGATCATCTCGGAAATATTTGGTTGGGTACTGACAACGGTATATTCAAGCTTGATAGTAATCTTAAACTGATAAGGTCGTACTCTTCCCAGAACGGCCTGCCCAATAACCTTGTCGTAGGTATTAAGGAAGATGATAATCACAATATTTGGATTTCGACTAAAAGCGGACTATCATTTTTGGATTCGAGTACAGGTCAATTCAGAAACTTTAATGTACATGATGGTTTGCAGGGCTCGGAGTTTCAGACCCAATCAATAGAAAAGACCAAAGACGGACGCATTCTGGTAGGCGGTATTAACGGTTTTAATATCTTTCACCCAGATGATATTACTTTTCCTTCTTCCATTGTGCTGAATCCCCAAATCACCGATTTTAAACTGAATAATATAAAAGTGGTGCAGGGCGACACTGTAAATGGCAGAGTCTTGATCAATGGGGCATTGAATTCCGGAGAGAAACTTAAATTGAGGTACGATGAAAATTATATTTCCTTTGAATTCGTCGCACTTTATTTTGAAAACCCCGAACAAGTACAATACGCCTATAAGATGCATGGTCTAGATGGTGAATTTATTGATATTGGATCCAATAGGGTTGTCAACCACTCCAATTTGCAACCGGGTAACTATGTTTTTGAGGTAAAGGCATCCATTGACGGCGATTGGGAAGATGCAGGGGCCGCACAATTAAATATCGAGATTTTACCACCTTTCTGGAAAACTTGGTGGATGTATGGTATCTACATGCTCGTAGGTGGTTTGCTTTTTTGGGCCATAATGTATTATTACACCCAAAAAGTAAGGGAAAACCAACGACACGAGTTAGATCAGATGAAACTGCGGTTTTTTGTGAACGTGTCGCACGAATTTAGAACGCCTTTGACCTTAATCCTGAACCCGATCGATAACATACTTTCCAGTGTGCCTGAAAAGAGTCCTGTCAAATCTTCAGCACTGACCATTCAAAGAAGTGCTAGGCGATTATTACATCTAATGAATCAATTGCTGGATTATAGGAAAATGGATGTCGGCATGTCTCCCCTACAACTCGAAAAAGGAAATATCGTTAAGTTCTGCGAGGATATTTTTTCACTTTTTAAAGGCTTGGCCAATAAAAAAGAAATAGACTACCGGTTCAAATCGGATCCGGAAAATATTACGACGCTTTTTGATCAAGATAAGGTAGAAAAAATAATTACCAATTTAATTTCCAACGCCATTAAGTTTACGAATAGTGGGGGATCCATTACGGTCGCCATGAAGAAGGTGTCACGAACAGAAAAAATATACGATTCGCTATTCTTTACAAAGGAAAAACCAGGCGAATATGTTGAAATAATTGTAGAAGATACCGGTGTAGGACTAGACAAAGAACAATTGAAGAATATTTTTTCGCGATTTTATAATTTGGATGTTACCAAGTCGGGTACTGGTATAGGGCTTAATTTTACAAAGGCATTGGTTGAAATTCATGGAGGCGATATTTCGGTAGAAAGCCAACATAAAAAGGGAACCAAATTTATGGTTCGATTGCCTTTAAACCTCAAAGCACGGACGGAAAAGGTTGAGAACGTGAAGAACGAATTTCGTATTAACTCAATGAAGGCCGTAGAATATGATATGCTGATTGCCAATGAGGAAATTGATGTTGTCACGAAAAAAGCCCGACCCGAGGGCACGAGCCTCCCAACGGTACTCATTGTTGAAGACAATAAGGAGCTGAGAATGCATTTGACAAACGATTTGGCAAGCACCTACAATGTCAAGGAGGCTGCCAATGGGGAAAAAGGTTTGAAAATGGCCCGAAAGTATTACCCCGATATCATCATTAGCGATGTGATGATGCCCAAGATGGATGGTTTTGAATTGTGTCGAAGCATTAAAACCGAATTTGAAACTTGTCATATTCCCGTATTGCTATTAACCGCAAAAAGTCAAGACGATGACCGGGTATCAGGGTACCATAGCGGGGCAGATGGGTATTTGTCCAAACCATTTGTAACTAAGGTTTTAAAGGCTCGGATAAGCAATTTGTTAGAGGCCAGGAAAAGGCTTAAAAAACGATTTTCTGAGGTAGGGGGCATCTTTCCCTCGAGTGAAGTGACCTCGAACAATATCGATGCTGTTTTTTTAGACAAGGCCACAAAAATTGTCTTGGACAATATTGGTGACATGGAGTTTAAGCAGGATGATCTTTTAAAGGGGTTAGGGGTCGGACGTTCACAATTATATCGAAAAATTAGTTCGCTTACGGGGAATAACCCTAGCTACTTTATACGTACGGTGCGATTGAGGCATGCCTCTGAACTTCTTTTGAAAAATCAATACTCCATTAAAGAGGTGAGCTATATGACCGGTTTTAATTCGACGGCCTATTTTAGCAAAACCTTCAAAGAATTATTTGATTTGACACCAACTGAATTTATGGAGAAGAAAGGAAGGTCCGGTTCCAGTGTAGATATCGATTAGTTGTATGTTTTAATGTAAAAGCCTTTTCCAAAGTAAGCGTTGCCATGCAACAAGATTGTATTTACTATCAAAAAAACAGCTGTGGCTCTCACCACAGCTGCTTCCCCAGAAAAACTAACTCAAAAAAACTATTGTTAATATCGATTACCAACCTGGGTTTTGTACCAAGTTTGTGTTTATTACGGTTTCATTTATTGGCAGTGGCCATAGATAATTTTTTTGGTTATATGGTCTATTTGATGATGGGTCGATAATTAGAGCCCTCACCGGACCAACCCCAGATGGGTAATCTTCTTTGAAGCCGAAAATAGCATTCGATGAATCAAAAAGGGAGGAGTCGGTTTCATATTCAGATCCTTCAATGACATATCCGATAAGGTCGTCACTAAGTAAATCTTTGGCTGTATCCCATCGTCTTATGTCATTCCAATGGTTGTTATCTTCCATATAAAGCTCTACAGTTCTTTCCCTTCTTATTTCTTCCAACATGTCTAATCCATTTGCAGAAACCAGCGCATTGGTTAACGGGGCTACCGCAGCCCTATCTCTAACTAAATTGACTGAGATATTTAAATCGGAATCTGAAATAGAACCGTCACGCTCGTATAATGCTTCTGCATAGATCAATAATACTTCTGCATATCTTAAATGGGGATAGTTGTACCCTTCTGTTCTGACCACTCGATAATTATTCCAAGTCGTGAATTTCCAATTAGATAAATTTGTACCACTTTCTGCTGTGATAGCTAATATCGGAAGAGATTCGCCCTCAAGTACCAGTTCGCCAAAATTGGCCCACATTCTTCGGTCTCTATCAATAAATTGGTCGGACTGCACGGCATAGCCCTGAAATAGGGGTGACTTATCAATAGGCAACCCATCATCGCTCACATACATGTCTAATGCGACCTGTGTAGGTGAATTTCTCCCAAAATTGATTTGGGTAAATAGACTGTTTATGGTGTTCTGCGTACCAAAATCATATATGGTTTGTATAATGAATTCGTTGTTTGATGCTTTGGTATAACCACCAGGGTTTGACTCCGCACCTTCCAAAGAAAACAACCATCTGTAAGAATTATTTTCCATAATAGGGTCAGCATTTTGATTCCAAATTGCAAATTGACCGCTGTCCATTACGGCTTTTGCGGTAGTCACCGCTGCCGCAATATAGGCCACGGAATTATCTTCGGTTCCAGAACCTTCAAAATCAGTAGCGGTACCGACGTATTTTTCCCAAGTACCTTCAAATAAAAGCACACGTGCTTTGTAGGCCATGGCGGCGATACTGCTGATTTTTCCAAGATTTGCACCCGTCGCTGTTTGGGGTAAGCCTGCAATAGCCAAATCTAAATCTGAAAGAACTTGTTCTACCACTTCGTATCTGCTATTTCTAGGGGCAAATAGAATTTCTGAATCCACATTGGTCACCTCGGTCACAAGGGGTATACCACCAAATCGTTTTAATAATCTAAAGTGTTGGTAGGCTCTAAAGAAATGAGCAGTTGCAATGGACTCCCTTATTTCAGATGCATCACCTCCATCGGCGACATACTCCTCTGCTTTTTGAAGTAAAAGGTTTATCTCTCTGAGGTAAGTGTAGCCATTGTTCCAATAGATATCTTCATCTGTTGCGGTATTTACACCTTGCCCGTAATCTTGAATTCTTCCTGATAATTCCGTTCCATAGTCGGTTATCATGTCCCAACCATCATTCATTGTTGGAGATGGAGAATGCAACCCTCTATAGAAGCGATTTGCGGCATCCTCAAAATTCTGGGGATCGTCAAAGTAGACCTGCTCAGTTACACTATCTAAATCTTGTAAGTCAAGAAATGTATCCTCGCAGCTTACTAGTAAGAGGAAGACCGCTGAGAATAGGGATATTATTTTTTTCATCTGTATATTTTTTTCGTTAATTATTACTTGCCTTATCATAAGAACTAAAATGCTAAATTTAGACCTATGGCAATAGTACGTTGAAACGGATAGATTGACCTATTTATGTTTGTATCTGTTGACAACGGGGTAACGCCAGATTCAGGATCTTGACCATCGATCAATGAGGTGAACTCAAATAAATCATTGCCAGAAAAATAAATACGTAGTTTATCCAGGTTTAATTTATTTATAACATCAGATGGCAAACTGTAACCTATAACAAGTGTTTTAAGACGCACATATTTACTGTTTTGGGCAGCTATATCAGTTTCAAACCAATTCCACCGGGCTAGACCTGTCTGCGCTGTTAACCTAGGGTAGGTGGCGCTAGTGTTTTCCGGAGTCCACTGCTGACCATTATAAGCTACGGTCTGGTTTGGCCAAGGAAAAACGAAAGGTGCTTGCAAGACGCCATTTCGATACACAGTTTGTTCTAAATGACCTTGAAAAAAGGCTGTAAAATCAAAGCCTTTATACTTTGCTCCCAGGTTAATACCAAAAACGTAGTGTGCTTGGGCATCTCCAACAAATTTTACATCACCCTGCCCTTTTTCTGCATCGGGGTTTTGATCATTGATAACACCATTGCCATCCAAATCAACTTTTCTTAAATCCCCAATTCGCAAGGCAGAGGCACCGGTAGGCACTTCTGAGCCATCGCCGGCATATTGGGCGTTATATGCATCAACCTCAGCTTGTGTTTGGAATAGTCCATCAGTTTCCCAGGCAAAATAGGAGTTCAGAGGATACCCTTCAACGGTTCGGCGTAAGCCTGCTTGAATAGCGTTTCCTCCCTCCAAATTGACTAACATATTATTGCTATCGCTCATATTTAAGCCAATGTTATACGAGAAATCATTTTTACCGCCCCTCCAATTCAAAACGGCCTCCCAACCTGTGGTTTCTAAATTTCCACTATTGGTTTCAGGCGCTTCGGCCCCTAATACCTCGGGGTATGTCACGTTTACAAGCATGCCATTGTTTTTTCTTTCATAGGTGTCGAAACTACCGGATAGTTTGTTGTTGAACAACGCAAAATCAATTCCGATATTTTTCATGACAACGTCTTCCCAAGAACGTGTAGTAGTGGTCAAGCCACTAACCCAAGCAGTTGGACTAAGCGTTCCCCCTTCGCCAAAAAGTTCAGTGCCGGTTGCTATGGTAGATACATAGTCGTACGGACCTATACCTACCTGATTACCACTAGAACCGATACTGGCCCTGATTTTTAAGTTGTTTAAGCCATCTACGTTCTCCAAAAACTTTTCTTTATGAACATTCCAACCCACAGAAACACTGCCATAATTATTGAATTTAAAACCAGGTGCAAATCTGGAAGAACCATCTCGTCTACCAACGAGTTCTACCAAGTATTTTTCATCATAATCATAATTGATTCTTGTTAAATAGGAAAATAGTCCTTCATGATCTTGACCTCTATTATTGTTATTATTTGCTCCTCCATTGGTCTGAACCCCTGTTGCGACCAATATATCATATACACCCTCATCTACGAAACCGGTTCTATGCCCATAAAGAGCCTTGAAATCGTTTTTTTCGGCAGTTATACCTGCCATTACCCCAAAATTGTGCTTGCCAAAACTTTTGTCATAGTTTAGAAAGCCTCCATAGGTTTGATAAGATTTAGTGATATGTAGCGCCGAAATTGTTGGATTATTGGTTACCGCATTCACCAATTCACCATTCCAATTATATGTAGGTACCGCTATATTGTAGACATCCCGTCTGCTATTCACATGGTTATAGGTCCCATTTAGCATGGCACTGAAGCCATACCCTATGTCATAGTTAAGGTTCAGTGTTAGTTTAGCTAGATTTTCTTCGAGATTATCTCTGCCACCTTCTGAAGTTGCGGCTACTGAATTCGTTCCTCCTATGCCAAAATTACCGTACCACTGCCCTTGAGGATTTTTTGAAGGAAATACGGGGGCATCTTGGGCAACGAGTGTACGTCCAAACCCTTGTGACGGACTTGATGTAATATTTTTCTGTAAGGCAATATTCGCCGTCAAGTTTAGTTTTTCCGTAACATCATAGTCGCTATTCAACCTTACCGAGTATTGCTTTATACCGTCATAGGCAGTTTTTAAGGCACCCTGAGATTCAGACTCTCCAATAGATAACCTGTACCTAGCTTGATCTGAACTCCCGGAAATACTCAAGGTATTTTGACGGCCAAAGTTAGACCCATATAATTCATCAAAACGATTGGCCGGTGCCATATATACGAGTCCATCATATCCCCATACCGCTGGAAGCGTTTGATAGAATCTGGCTTCACCCGCTGCAAAACCCCTTACGGTTTCTTCGCCCCAATTCCAATAATTAGGAACGGCATCTTGTTCTGCGGCATCCAACCATAGTTGACCATATTGCTGCATAGTAGGAACTGGAGGGTTTAGACCAATAAAATTGGCTCTAATCATTGTATTGAACTCCACCTTCATTTTTCCACGACCCTTTTTGGTAGTAACTAAAATTACCCCATTCGCTGCCCTAGAACCGTATATTGAAGCGGCGCCATCTTTAAGAACACTAATCGATTCAATATCATCTGGATTCATTTGAAAAAACTCACTGTCATCAAAAGCTGGAGCACCATCAATAACGATCAAGGGACTTCCACCATTGACCGATGTAGCACCCCTAATTTGTAGATTGATATCTTCATTACCAGGTCTTGAGGCACTCCTGTTAATCACTAATCCCGGAGATTGACCCTGCAAAGCCAATGCCACATTGGTTACCGCTCGACTTTCAAAGACCTCTGGCTTTACCTGTTCAATTGAGCCGGTCAAGGTTTCCTTTTTAGCTGTACCGTAGCCAACAACTACTACCTCGTCAAGTTCGCTAACATCGGTCTCTAAAGAAACATTAATGGTATTGTTGGTTCCTACGGTAATCTCTTGGCTCGTAAAACCAATGGAAGAAAATATTAGTACCGTATTTTCCGACGGAACGTTGATAGTATAATTTCCGTCAAAATCTGTGGTGGTTCCACTTGTTGTTCCCTTTACGATTACATTGGCCGCCGGAACGGGTAAGCCATCATCGGAACTGATTACCGTACCTTTTATCGTAAGGTCTTGTGTGACTTCAATATTCAGTATGGAGTTCTTCCAATTTGCGTCAGGATCTGAAGCATACAAAGAGGTATGCATACCACTGCATAGAAAGCTTAAGATTCCTAACAAACCTGCCATATACTTTAGGATAGTTTGATAGTTTTTAATTGTATTCATAAAGTGTTATTTAAAGTTCTTAAAAGTTGAGTTGATTTAACAAAGTTTAGAGTGCGCGACCTTTCTTTGAAATCGTTAAGCCAATGTTAAAAAGAAAGGATGTAGTAAGCGATAACTTATTGTTCATTGATTATAAATTATGGTTCTTTATAGCTTGTGGGCAATGCAAATGAAAATTTTTGAAAGAAATTCTAAAAAAAAGTACGAATAGCAAGAGGTACGGCGAACGGTTCTTTAGGGAGAATAGTTCAATTATTTTTACTGCCTAAGAGACATGGTTATGCCCCATAAACCAATTGCTAATCGAAATACCACGTTAATATGCGGCAGTTAATAGTAGTAGACACTAGACAATTATCAATTCTGCTTGCGAAAGTCGCAGTCTGAATAAATTTCGAGATTTCCATTTTTAGGTCTCGAAAAGTTAAAATAGCTTTATACAAATATATTCACAGCGCACTACCAGAAGTCTCATGATTTCATAAGGTAGCAATGTAAAAGTTTTAGTGTAGGGCTTCAGACCACAAGACAAAGAATCATAATTTATAGCCTTTGGATTATATTTTATGTTGCTTTGTTGATAATCGAACTATAATTGCATAGTCTCGGCCCAAAAGTGACCAAAGACAAATGAAAATAAATTGAATCATTCAGAATTATGAGGAACTGTGTACGATTGTTAAGCCTTTTGGTTTTATTGACCCTTGCATTGGGGTGTGGTAATGTATCACCCGAAAAAAAAAGGGATTCCACTTTTAACGTCAATGCACAACTGGAGTACTGTGCGGATCAGGCTGCCAAAACATTGCTACTCATACCCAATGATTCCAGCAGCCTTCCTAGAAATATAGCCCATGATAGTAAAGAATGGCGGTTTATCGATTACAAAGATTGGACTAGTGGTTTTTGGCCCGGAACCTTATGGTATTTATATGAAGGAACAAATGATAAGAAATGGGAAAAAGAGGCTGATGCCTTCAGTAGATACCTAACACCACTGTCGGTAACTCCTGCCCTTGATCATGACATAGGTTTTCAGGTATTCAATAGTTTTGGTAATGGCTATCGCCTTACCGGAAACCCCGAATACAAAGACATTATCTTGAAAGCGGCCGATACGCTGGCAACCCTGTTCAATCCAAAGGTAGGTACGATTCTTTCTTGGCCTCGGGATGTTCCCAATATGGAGTGGCCACAGCATAATACCATTATGGACAATATGATCAATCTTGAACTCCTGTTCTGGGCGTCGAAAAATGGCGGGGATAAGTCTTTATATGATATGGCGGCTAGCCATGCCGATGTTACGATGAGAAATCATTTTCGGCCTGATTTTACTTCCTACCACGTGGTCATCTATGATCGGGAATCCGGCAAAAAAATAAAAGCGGTCACCCACCAAGGATATGAAGATGAGAGTATGTGGGCACGCGGACAAGGATGGGCCATTTACGGTTATACGATGGTCTACCGGGAAACAGGGGATAAAAAATATCTCGATTGGGCCCAAAAAGTGGCACAAGTGTACTTAGATCGTCTGCCAGAGGATCTTATACCCTACTGGGATTTTAGTGCACCCGATATTCCGAAAGCACCTAGGGATGCTTCGGCCGCGGCCTTGGTTGCATCGGCACTTCTCGAACTTACAACACTTACCAAAGATGCTGATTTGGCAAAAATGTATGCCGACAAGGCCGAGAAAATGATTGTCGAACTTTCCGAAAACTATTTGAGCAAGGAAAAGAATTCGGCATTTTTACTGCATTCAACAGGCCACAAACCTGCCGGTAGTGAAATCGACTATTCCATCAATTATGCAGACTATTATTATATAGAGGCCCTATTGCGATTAAAGAAGTTAAAAGCCCAAAAGAGCTGAAAAGGTAATCAATGGCTCTATTGCAGCTGTTTTTCTTCTACAAAAGCCACCATATAATTTATCATGCTGAAACTAAAATCAATTTTATGAGAACTTTTATTCTTTTTTTAGGAATGTGTTTTCTGATAGTAGGGAAATCACAAGCCCAAGCTATTCAGGGTTTAGAAAAAACGCAACCTAATATTGTAGTATTGTTATGTGACGATTTGGGGTATGGAGATTTAGCTTCATTCGGTCATCCTATTATTAAAACACCGAATTTAGACAAGCTGGCCTCAACAGGAATTAAGCTGACCAATTTTTATTCGACAGCACCGGTATGTTCGCCTTCCCGCGTTGGTTTATTAACTGGCCGTAGTCCAAATAAAGCAGGCGTTTATGATTTTATTCCGGGCCCTAAAAAAAGTCAGGACTATAGAGATTTAGTGCATCTACAAGCAAATGAACAGACGATACCTGCGCTGTTAAAATCTGTAGGATATGCCACGTGTTTGGTTGGTAAATGGCATGGTAGTTCGAAGTTTAATTCCGATGAACAGCCACAACCGAATGATTTTGGGTTCGACCATTGGATGGCAACACATAACAATGCCTCCCCCAGTCATAAAGACCCTGATAACTTTGTACGAAATGGTGAGGAAGTCGGTAAGATTGAAGGTTTTAGTAGCCAGGTAATCGTCAATGAGGCTATACATTGGTTGGATAGCAGAAAAAATGATGCCCCATTCTTTCTAGAAGTCGCCTTTCACGAACCACATGAGCCAATTGCTTCTCCGGAAGATTTGGTGCAAAAATATTTGCCCAAGGCTAAGAATAGGGAAGAGGCGGAATACTTTGCCAATGTCGAAAATGTCGATTTGGCAGTTGGGCGTTTGGTAGCCTATTTTGAGAAAAATAATATAGATAATACCTTGATTGTGTTTAGTTCCGATAATGGCCCCGAAACCTTAATGAGGTATCAAAGGGCAAAACGTTCATACGGTACTCCAGGGGAACTAAGAGGCATGAAATTATGGACTAACGAGGCTGGTTTTAGAGTGCCTGGTATCATCAATTGGATAGGAAAGGAAACGTTTACCGGAACCTCCGATAAAGTGGTATCCGCTTTAGATTTTCTTCCAACATTTGTGGCGCTTTCCGGTGCTGCGTTACCCGATAGGGAATTAGACGGGGAATCGTTTACCACACTTCTTGAGAATGGGGAATTTAATCGAAGTAAACCTTTAATTTGGGCATTTTACAACGCCTTGAACGAGCGCAGGGTGGCTATGCGAAAAGGTGATTGGAAAATAATGGCACGTATTGAAGCCAATGGGGAAACCGTACCTCGGTTAAATAATTTATACGATGGGAATGAGGTTTTGGTAAAAAATGCAAAACTGACGGACTATGTTTTGTTTAATTTAAAGAACGATAGCAACGAGTCTGAAGATTTATCTTTAAAGGAACCGGAAATTTTTGAGAAAATAAAGGAGGAGTTTGAAATTCAGTATCAAGCACTTTTGGATAGTAGTTACATTTGGGTACGTAACCCCTAGTATATCAATCTTATGCAGAAACGCTGTTTTCTTATTGTTGCGATAGCCTTCCTGTTTTCTAGTGATTGGGCAGCTGCGCAGTTTGTCTTCCCAGATGCTATTGAAAGGGAACATCCGCGAATGTTGGCACCTCATTTGAACAAGGATAACATCCTTCAAAAAATTGAGAATTCCGAAGAAATAAAAGCATCCTACAACGTATTCAAGCGCAAAATCGCAAAGCATGTATTACAATATAAGAAAGACCCAGAGTGGCTGTCTTCCAGGTTTCAGATGTATTGGAAATCGCATGCCACCGACGTATTCGTTGATGGAGAGTTCTATTCCCATGCAACGGGGCGTGCACCCGTTCCCACAGTAAGGTTTACGGGGCAGCGCGATTATGTGACACTTTACAAAACGCCAAAATTGGAAGATGTAAAACCGTTTTTAGAAGATGATAAAGGCCTGTTTTTACAAAATAAGAAAACGAACGAATGGGAATGGGTAATACCTTCCAAAACGGGCAGGGTCATTGAGAATACCAATGAGAATATCATGAAAATCGCACGTGATGCGGCTTTGGTCTACTTTATTGAACGTGATGAGGAGTATGCCGAATTGGCGGCTCACCTATTCGATGTATATATGCACGGATTGTATTATCGAAACGAACCTATAGACCTGAAAAATGGTAATGTTCAGCGAATTATAGGATTGACCTCCTTTCAGGTAATCAAGGAGAACATTGTAGATGAACTGGCCGAAACCTATGAATTTTTGTATGAGTATCTACAGGAGAACAAAAAAGAAATGATCCCAATTTACACGGGTTCATTGAAAAAATTGGCTGAAATCATTATTAAGAATGGGGTACCCGATAATAACTGGAACCTACATCAAGCGAATTTCGTAATACAACTGGCTTTGGCATTAGACGATGACAGTGCTTATGAAGATGGTAAGGGTTGTCAATATTACCTAAACCGTGTTTTCAATGAAACCGAGGCCAGACAGTGGTCGATCGCCGATGTTTTGGCATACGGCTATGACCAAAATAACGGAATCTGGAACGAGAGTGCTGGCTATGCCCTAAGTGTCGCAAAAGGGTATACCCATTTGACTCGGGTAATTCAAGAAGCATTGAACATTGATGTTTTGCCGTACATGTCCATTCTTCCCAAAGCGGTTGAGGTAATGCCACAGTACCTATATCCCAACAAATATATTGTGGCATTTGGTGATTCCCACTACGGACCGCTGGAAACAGCACCTTTTCTGGATTTAGTGGCCAATGCCCAAAAGTTCGATAAGCGACCACAAGAGGAGAAATTTACTTCGTTATTGTACATGCTTGAAGGGAAAGAGAAAACTCAAAAAGAAAAAAAAACAAAGAATTCTTTCTATAACTTTTTGTACAAGACGGAAGTACCTTTGAATCCTAATATCGTACCGGCAAATCAGGCTGATTTTATGACAGCAACCTTCTATGCGCCAACTGTTAGTTGGGTTGCAATGCGAAACGGACTCGACCCCAAACATGGTTTAATGATTTCCCAGGCAGGCTCATTGGGTAATCATGCACATTCCAATGGTATTGCCATGGAACTCTACGGAAAAGGATATGTTCTGGGACCGGAAGGAGGGAGGGGGTCCAGTTATTTTCAATCCGATTATCGGGAATATTATTCGCAGTTTCCCGCACACAATACCGTTTCGGTTAATGGAAAATCACGATATGAAAAAATGCGCAGTTACTACGCGTTTGAAGTCAATACCCTCTATCCCGAATCTGAGCGTAAAACAGGATATTTTCCCGACATCACTTTTTCGGATCTATATTTCCACGAGCCTAGTACCAATGCCGACCAGAATAGAGTCATGGGCATCGTTAGAACCAGTGAAGAAACGGGCTATTATATCGATGTTTTTCGATCTCGAACAAAGGAAAACAACGATAAATACCACGATTATTTTTACCACAATTTGGGGCAGGAATTGCTATTGAAGAATGGGAATGATGAATTATTTCCATTGAAAACAACCACTAAATTATCTTCTAAGGAAGGAAATATAAAAGCGTACGATTATTTCTGGGATGAAGAATCGTTAATGACTAGTGATCCCATCAAAGCCACATTCAATTTATCGATTAAGGGAGAAGGGAAAGTGAGCATGAACATGTGGATGTTAGGTGGTAGTGATCGTGAAGTCTTTAGGGTCAAATCGCCACCATCGGAAGCATTCAGAAATGGTATGATACCAAAGGAAATCGAAGAAGCTCCATTGTTGACCACCGTGGTCAGGCAGTATGGTGAGGCATGGAATCGGCCGTTCGTGGCCATTTATGAACCTACAACGGCAAGTGAGCTGTCTACCATAACAAGCATAGCGTCTTTTAACGTTGGAAATGGAGACAAGGGGTTTGTAGGACTGAAAATAGATCATAATACCGGTCGGGAAGATTTGCTATTCTCTTCCGAAAAAAGCAACGCCTATAGCTATAAAAATATTGATTTCGAGGGAAGCTTCGGCTTGGTAACCGAAGAGAAGGGAAGTACCACACTTTTTCTAGGTTCTGGGAAAAAAATCACAAAAGATGGCTGGTCTATTGAAGTTTTAGGGAAAAAATCGGGTGCCGCGGCCCTTGTTTATGGTAAAAAGGTGCAGTTGACCTGTAACGAATCAACAGTATTGACAGTTCCTGATACATTCAAAGGTAATGAAGTGTCTTTGACCTACGCACACAAACAAATAAGAGGAAAGCGCACAACTATCGACACGAAAGATGTGGTTCGGTTTATTGTTCCTAAAATGGATTTTCAAACGATCGAGTTTAAAACAAAACCCTAACCAGGTAACCAAAGCCTGTCAATGTCTGTAGTGAAGTAACATGGGGCCAAAGCGGGTAAAACAAATAAAATGCAATTGAATTTAAGCATGAGGATAAAAGCAATGCGAGACAAAATACTCCTAATTATAGGCTGTTTTTTTCTTGGGATACCTGTTTTGGTCGCACAAACTACAGCGCACCCGAGAATTTACGTTACCGATCAAGAAAAGGAAGTTTTCGTAGAATCGATAGAGACCGTTCAATGGAAAAAGGAGCTGGTCGATAAAAAAAAGGAAAAACTTGAAAAGTATATTGAATTTTGGAAGAAGGATTCGGAATGGCTGGTCTCTCGATTGCAAATGAATTGGAAGACCAAACACAACAAAGTTTTTTTGAAAGGCGGCGATTTTTCACATTCGGAAGGTGAGGCCCCTGTGCCGACCGTACGATATTCGGGCACTCGTGATTGGGCGACTGACTATAAGCGGCCCAACCTAAAAGATGTTCAACCGTATTTGGATGACCCACGGGGGTTGTATTTAGAACATAAGAAAACCGGAAAGATGGAATGGGTACATCCATCAAAATCTGGATTTGCCATTGAGAATACCAACGAACAGATCATGGAGCTTGTGGCCGATGCGGCCTTTTTTTACTGGCTTACCGGGCAAGAAAAATATGCAGAGTTTGCCGCCCCTGTATTCTTTACCTATATGAATGGTATGTTTCATAGGGATGCCCCGATCGATTTAGAAAAATCAAACCAACAGAATATTTCCGGCCTAGCCACCTTTGAAGTAATTCACGAAGGAATAGTTGTACCCTTGGTAACCACCTATGATTTTTTATTCAACTATTTCAAAGCTAAAAATGCCGATTTGGATACTACCGTGGCCGTGTTTCAAAAATGGGGAGACCAGATTATCAAAAAAGGAATACCGGACAATAATTGGAACCTTTTTCAAGCAAGGTTTCTTACTTATATCGGCCTGGTTCTTGAAGGAAATAAAACGTACAAAAATGGTAAGGGACGTGAATATTTTCTAGACCATACGTTCAGTAAATCTACCGATAGGCAAATAGCCATTAAGGAAACGCTTTTGGTTTACGATCAAGAAAATGCGATATGGCCCGAGAGCGCTTCGTATTCGGTTCATGTTATCACCACATTATTGCGAATTTTTACGTTGTTGGATCATGCGACGAATAACAATGAATTCACCAATTTTCCTATTGTAGAAAAAGCAGCCTTGGCATCTTTTCAGTATTTGTTTCCTAGTGGATATACTGTTGGTTTTGGAGATTCACATCATAGACCGCTTCCGCCTGAAAATTTCGAACTGTTGGTAGCGAACTATAGAAAATACAAGCAGAATGATAAGGAAAAATTAATCTCTGGGTTTTTAGCGCAAATGGTCTCAGATGGTCTGTATGAACGAAAAGCCGATAATTTCTTCGAGTTGTTTTTCTACGTGGATGCCTTGAACGAAATCCAATCGTCGTCTAACAATATAAATACAGGGAACTTGATGTCACCAACGTTTTACGCGCCCAATGTCAGCATGCTCAATCAAAGAATGGGCACCGGCGAAAACGCTGTATTTGTATCGACGGTAGGGTCGTTCGGTAATCATGCCCATGCCAATGGAATTTCTTTGGAACTCTATGCGAACCACTATGTATTGGGTCCCGATATGGGGCGGGGGCCAAGTTATTGGCATCCTGACCATCGGCAGTTTTATTCGCGTTTTCCAGCCCATAATACGGTTGTCGTAGATGGCATCTCCGATTATTCGGCGATGCGAACATATCATCCTTTTAGATTGGAGAATGTGTATCCGAAATCTGGCGAAAGGCCATCTTTTGATAAGGTAACCTTTTCAAAAGTGTCGTTTTTAGAGCCAAAGACAATCTCTGACCAGCAGCGCTTTACCGCCATTGTAAAATCAAATGTTGACAAGTCCTATATCGTTGATGTTTTTAGATCTAAAAAACAACAGGAAACAAAGCAAAAACACGAATATATATATCATAATCTAGGCCAGGAGTTTGAGATTTTTGATTCAAATAACAAACCCTTAGACTTTGTTTCCACCGACGATTTATCCTCAAAACATGGAGATTTAAAAGGCTACGATTATTTCACCGATAAAATGAAGGCCGCAAATTCTGGGGATATTCAGGCCCTGTTTACGTTGCAAAGCGAAAATAAGCCCGAGAATTTGATGAAGCTATGGGTAAAGGGAAGTGAGAACCAGACCATTTATAAGGTCAATTCGCCAAAATCGAATGCCTTGAGTAAAGGAACGGCCCCGATTGAAATATTAGATAAGCCGACGCCTACTTTAATACTCAAGAGGGGAGAGGCTGCCTGGGAAAATCCTTTTGCCGTAGTTTTCAATCCCTATATGTCTGGGGGTGTAAATCCCATTGCGAATGTATCCTATTCTACCTTAGAAGAATTTCCGAATACACAACTTATCGATGTGCTGTTGAACGATAAAATAACGGAAGATAAAATGGTGCTCAATGTTTCCGAAAATGATATTACCGTTCGTGAGGGTTTCTACCAAAAAGGACTTTTTTCCTTAACCCGTCAACCAACAAAAGACTCGAAAATTGAGCTTATGTTTCTTTCGGGAATGGAAAAATTCGAATCCCATGGGTGGGATATCGTTTCATCGGGCGTACCGTTCACTTTTTCCTTGGAGACCAGACCCAATGGGTTCAAGGTTTCCAACGACAGGCCCCTGACCATAAATATGCCTTTGCCCAAGGGAATCGAACAAGCTGAGATTCAATTATACGAAGATGGTAAAATGGTGGCGCGCAGAATAGGAACAACGAACAGAAACAACCCCGATCAAGTGGTATTCAAGCTCGAAAAGGGCTACGATACAGTTCTTATTATTTTAAAGTCATAGAAAAGAGAGACAAAAGTAGAATCGATTTTAAATTTAGACAAAATGAAAATGAAAATAAAAAAGACCATAACACTGGCCACGTTGCTACTGTTAAACTTCAGTGTTGTTTTTTCGCAACAAACTTCCGATGTAAAAAAGCTTTCAGATGACGAACGTATGGCCTGGTGGCGCGATGCCAAATTCGGTATGTTCATTCATTGGGGGGCATATTCAATTATAGGTGGTGAACGTGGAGAACAAATAGCGGGTGGCGGAGCCGAATGGGCCATGGACAAGTTGGACTACACGATAGAGGAGTACGAAAAATTCCCTAATATGTTCAATCCAGAGCTTTTTGATGCAGATGCGTGGGTGACCATGGCTAAAAATGCGGGAATGAAATATATCGTAATCACTTCAAAACACCACGATGGATTTGCGCTTTGGGATTCCAAAGTATCCGACTATGATATCATGGATTCCTCGCCATTTAAGCGGGATATCATCAAAGAATTGGCGGAAGCATGCAAAAAACAGGGCATCATATTCTGTTTTTACCATTCCATCGTTGACTGGCACCATCCGCAGGCACAGGGCAATTTATTTCCCAACTATAATGCGGGGCAAAAAGACCAGACCGTGGTGAATCCAGAGTTCCCAAAATATTTTAAAAATTACCTAAAGCCACAGGTAGAAGAATTATTGACCGGTTATGGTGACGTAGGCGTAGTCTGGTTCGATGGGGACTGGATTGCCGATTATACGACCGAAATGGGTAAGGAATTTTATGATTTTATCCGTGACATACAGCCCAACACAATAGTAAACAATAGAGTTGATAAAGGCCGAATGGGAATGGAAGGAATGGACATGGAAGGGAATTTTGCAGGCGATTTTGGTACGCCCGAACAAGAAATTCCGGCTACAGGAATCGATTCAGACTGGGAAGCGTGTATGACTATGAACGGATCCTGGGGCTATAAACCATCTGACCATAAATGGAAAAGTAGTGAAGACCTTATTCAAAAATTAGTGGATATCGTTTCAAAAGGAGGTAATTTCTTATTGAACATCGGTCCTGATGGTTTTGGAAGATTTCCTGCAGAAAGTATTAGACGACTGAATGATATGGGGGCATGGACCAAAGCAAATGGGGAGGCGATTTACGGTGCTACGGCTAGCCCTTATGACAGGCCGGAATGGGGACGCTATACTAAAAAAGATGGTGTGCTTTACGCCCATGTTTTCGATTGGCCGGAAGATGGCAAATTGGTTCTTAATGGCGATATTAAACTTAAAGAGGCAAGTTTGTTGACCGACCCCAAGTCGAAGTTGACAACAGAATCAAGTGACCAAGGATTCACAATCAGCGTACCTAAATCAGCGCCTGATGCGTCAGTTTCTGTTGTAAAATTGACTTTAAATTAAAGGTTCAATTTAGATAAGTGTACGTGATGAAAGGTAATATAAAATATATCAAAATAGCAGTTCACTTATTGATATGTCTAGCGGGCTCTAGCGTTCAGGCACAAATTGAAGGTACTATACCGCTTCCTGAAAATCTTGAGCAGGGGTATCCCAGATTGTACATTACCCAATCAGGAAAAAAGGATTTAGAAAAAACCATAAAAAAAGAGCAATGGGCGCAAGACGTGTTGGCGGGAATCCACAATCGAATTGATGCACATGTAGAACGCCATGTTACAGACCCCGAATGGATGGTTTCTCGCCTGCAGATGTATTGGAAGACCAAAGCCACCAATATTTATGTTAACGGTGTTAATTATTCGCATGCCGATGGGGAAGCACCGGTTCCTACGGTTCGCTTTGTAGGTGCAAGAGACTATACAACACCGTACGGAACGCCAAAATTGGAAGATATTTTACCCTACATGGATGACCCACGTGGTCTGTATCTACCAAATCGAAGCAAAGAGGGGAATCCCTTTGAATGGGCTGAAATATCAAAAACAGGAAGGGTAATTTACTCCATTAATGAGCAAATAATCGAGTTGGCACGAGATGCGGCATTTGTCTATTGGCTGGAAAACGATGAACGGTACGCTAAGTTTGCCAATGCTATTATGCATACCTATTTGGAAGGCATGTCGTATAGAAGTGAACCTATCGATCTGTTAAACGGACACATTCAAACGCTTGTCGGGTTTACGAATTTTCAAGTAATACATGAAAATGTGCTTATTGATGTAGCCGAACTTTATGATTTTTTACATCAGTACATTGAAGCGAACCATGCTGAAAATATTCCGATGTATGACAAAACCATCAAGAGATGGACAGATCAGATCATTAAAAATGGAGTACCACAAAATAACTGGAACCTACATCAGGCAAAGATAATTTTAAAGGCCGCAATGGTCTTAAAGGATAATGAGTATTATGAAGATCAAAAAGGACGGAAATATTACATCGACTATATTTTGAATGTTACTTCGGCACGGCAATGGTCGTTAACGAAGTTTATGAATTTTGGGTATGACAAGAACAATGGTGTTTGGGCAGAGTGTCCGGGGTATTCTCTAGGCGTAACTAAAGATTTAACAACTTTTATTAAGGATTTCGACAATACTTTCGACCATAATATTTTACCCTACATGCCCGTAATGCAGAAGGCTGTAAAAATGTTGCCCCAGTATTTATTTCCCAATGGGCAAACAGTTGCTTTTGGTGATTCCAATTACGGGGGTATTGAAACAGAAGCTTTTGCAAATTTAATACGCGTTGCTCAGAAAAACGATGATGAAAACCTTGAAGAAGATTTTACAGGTTTGTATCGCCTATTTGCCAAGAATGAAAAAGCGGACAGAATAAGAAAACCAAAAGCCGACATAAGTTCATTTTTTGCAAGCAAACCTTTAGAGCTTGACCCAAAGTACAAAGAGGGCGATTTAAAAGATTACATCACCCAAGCTTTTTACGCGCCCAATGTGAGTTGGCATGTACAACGTATTGGAACTGGTAAAGATGGTATGATGGCATCCTTGAATGCGTCACTAGGAAACCATATGCATGCCAATGGCATCAACCTGGAGCTTTATGGCAAGGGTTTTGTTCAAGGCAGCGATCCTGGAAAAGGTGCTGGTTACCTACAACCGATATACTTGGAGTTTTATTCGCAGTTCCCGGCACACAATACGGTGATGGTCGATGGCGTGTCTTCTTATACCGAAATGTTCAGTAATCATGCGTTTGACTTGATGGGAGCATATCCTAAGTCAGAGAAAAAAGAGGGCTATTATTCGAATATTACGTATTCCGATGTTTACTTTTTAGAACCTGAAACCCGTAGTGACCAATCGAGATTGGTAAGTGCTGTGAAAACAGGGGAGGCCACCGGCTACTATATTGATGTTTTTCGTTCTAAAAAACAGCACAAAGGCGATAAGTTCCACGATTATTTCTATCATAATTTGGGTCAAAGTATGGAGGTTTTGGATGCTTCCGGGCAACCCTTAAAGCTGATGCCAACGGAAGAAATGGCTTTTGCGGGCGGATATTTATATGCTTTTGATTATCAATGGGATAAAAAATCGATTAAAACTAACGAAAATTATCAAGCCCAATGGAAAATAGATCGGCCAGATGAAGAAGAAGATGTGTTTATGAATCTTTGGATGATGGGCGCAGAAAACAGGGAAATATTTTCACTGAAGTCACCACCAAACAAAGCTTTTAAAGGAAACCATGGCCTACCTTATGACGTTGACGAAGCACCTTATCTAACCTTTGCGGCAAGACAGTATGGAGCAGCATGGGAGCATCCATTTGTAGCTGTTTTCGAGCCTTTCACTTCAGGTGAAGGAAAAAGTATTGAAATGATCACGAGTTTTGAAGATGAAAATGGAAGTACTGAATTCGTAGGCTTGAATATCAGGCATAAAACAGGTCGTGAAGATTTTGTTTTTTCTTCGGCCAATACTAAAAAGATCAACTATAAAGGGATGTCCACCGATGCCACCTATACGTTAATCGCCAATGAAAAGAATGGGGATGGGGTAATTTTTATGGGTAACGGAAAAGAAGTTACCGCCAAAGGATATACGATTTCGGCTTCTGAAGTCGGTAATGTCGTATTGGAGGTTAAAGAAGATGAATTGCTATTGCATAACGAAGTGCCCGTGACTATTAGCGACAATAATGCAGAAAATAAATTTAGTGCAGGGCCATTGCGCAAAATTGAAATAAATTAAAAAGAAAAATGAAAAAATTACGAGTACAGTTTCAGTCCATTATAGCGGCAGGCTTGGCAAGTTGTTTTATCATGCTAAGTTTGAGTGCGCACGCACAACAAAAATCAACGCTTGCTATTAGTGACGGTTCCAGTTTTGAATCGAAGGCCTATTTTCCAGAATTCAGTTGGGAAACGACGCCCATGTACTATCATTTTGGTGATATTGATAGGGTATTGACAACCGATGAGGCGAAATTTATAGCGAATAGAACAGATTTTGTCTGCATTGAAAAATCACATGCATACAATAAGCTTGGCGACCAAGTGATGGGCACAAAGTACGAAGTAGAAGCTTTTCATCAAATAAAGCCGGAAACCAAAGTACTATTCTATTATAATTCATATGTGGCGTGGCCCTTTCCTCGGTTCAATAAAGAATTTACACCAGAGGGCCTTGCCAAAAACAAAGAATTGGCCGAATTTTTGGCCATTGACCCTAAGACCGGAAAACTTCTGGAAAAAACGAACGGATCGGCATTTTCATACTATTTCGATGCTTTAAATCCAGAATTTCGTAAGTGGTGGGTGGCATCGGCAGTTGAAGGGCTTAAAATTTCAGGGGCTGATGGCATTTTTGTCGATCGCATGAATGTAGACGAAAATGCAGATTATCACGTAGATGATTTAAACGAACTGGCAAAAGCCAAAGGTGAAATGATGGCGGCATTAAAAGCACAAATAGGGCCAGATAAAATTTTGGTCGGCAACAATGGGGCCCGTACTAAAGAAGTTTTCCCGGTCTGCGATGCATTTATGTTCGAGCATTATAATGCAACCGTAACCAATAAAGAAAATCTACTCAAAGAATGGGAAGATATGGTCCGTGTTGCCAAAGCCGGAAAAATTTCGATCTATCGTTTCGGGGCCAAAGGAAAGGGAAAAAGCGATATTACCATAGGAGCCACAAAAACAGATGGGATCGAACAACGATCCATGGATCAATTGGAATACTACCATGCCTGTTACCTTATTGGCGCACAGCCTTATTCATATTTTCAATGGAATTGGGGTTGGAACTTAAAGGATGGCAACCTAGTAGATTATCCTGCTTTACAAAAACCACTCGGGCGCCCCAAAGGAGCCTTTAAACGTGAAAAACCGGATGGATGGATATTTACACGTGAATTTGAGCATGCCAATGTTTGGGTGAATACCGAGACTAAAAGGGCTAAAATTACGTGGCATTGAGAAACCATATCGGGCATTTTACCAGTTTAATTCTATTCAATAAATAATACATATAAAATTTTAATTATTACTTTCCGAGAATGATTCCATCAATAGAGATGATACATTCACAATTAACCAAACATGAACATAACCATGACCTACCTTAAAAACCTATTCCCGATTTTGGCCGTCGCTCTACTGTCATGCTGCCAAGAAAAAGAATACTCGGAAAAAATATATAAAAAACCAGAGATTGTAAAAGAGGCAGTCTCCGATTTTCTTTCCCCCGAAGAAAGTATGAAGACCTTTTATTTACCAGAAGGATACGAGGTAGAACTGGTAGCCAGTGAACCTATGATAGATGAACCGGTTACCATAGCATGGGATGGAAATGGACGCATGTTCGTTGCCGAAATGAATACCTATATGCAAGATGTAGATGGTTCGGGTACAAATAAATCGGTAAGTAAGATAAAATTACTCGAAGATACCAATGGCGACGGAAAAATGGATAAAAGTTCTGTCTTTATAGATAGTCTTATGCTGCCCAGGATGATTTTACCATTAGAAAACGAACTTATTGTTAATGAAACCTATTCCTACGATTTATGGAGTTATAAAGACACAGATAATGATGGGGTGGCCGATAAAAAAGAACGGGTATATTACAATCCTAATCGTCGTGGAGGAAACTTGGAACACCAACAAAGCGGGTTGTTGTGGAATTTAGACAATTGGGTTTATACAACCTATAATCCTTATCGATTTAAATTTACCAAAGGAAAAGTAGAAGTAGACACCCTAGACAATATGGCCAGTGGTCAATGGGGGTTAACCCAAGATGACATGGGCACCATGTATTATTCTTCCGCTGGCAGCGAAAATCCTGCATATGGCTTTCAACAACCTGCGGCTTATGGAGATTACAATCCCCCGGGAAGATTGGCTAAAGAATTTGTCCAGCCATGGCCAATTGTGGGCACTCCTGATGTACAAGGGGGACTAAAAAAATTACGTGAAGATAACACCCTCAATCATTTTACGGGTGTGGCAGGTCAGGAGATATTCAGAGGTCATAAATTACCACCTTCGACCTATGGTGACTTATTTATTCCCGAACCTGTCGGACGACTCATTCGCCGTGCAAAAGTAAAAATAGAAGAGGGTAAAAAAGTGCTTTACAATGCGTATGATGAAGCTGAATTCATGGCTTCAACTGATCTTAATTTTAGACCGATACAAGCCAAAACGGGTCCTGATGGAGCCCTATACATCGTAGATATGTATCGCGGCATTATTCAAGAAAGCAACTGGACAAAAAAAGGAAGTTTCCTTCGCCCTGTAATTGTTCGTAAAGGATTAGACAAAAATATAGGAAAAGGTAGAATTTATAGAATTGTACATAAAGATATTAAGCCTGATAAAAAACCTGAACTTTTAGGAAAAGATGCATCGGAATTGCTACCGTTTTTAGGGCATCCTAATGGTTGGTATCGCAATACCGCTCAGAAACTTATTATTTTAAAAGCTGATAAATCGGTTGTTCCAGAATTAACGGAGATGGCTAAAGACAATACATCTGTTTTTGATGGTATGTTCAAAAGCGATAAAGATTTTGGAATAGAGCGGGTTCATGCTCTATGGACTCTAGAGGGCTTGGGTATTGTTGACGCAGCATTGATAGTTGCTAAACTTAAGGATGAAGATCCGAGAGTCAGGGTAACCGCAATTCGTTTGAGTGAAAACTTTTTCAGTTCCGACGATTCAAACATATTGACCGATTTAGAAAAATTGATCGATGACCCTATCTTAGAAGTCGTAAACCAACTCGCATTAAGTTTGAGGTTTAGTAAAGACCAAAAAGCTACGGATCTTTTGCATCTCATCTTTGAAAAATACAGTCAAAATGAAATTGTATCCCATTCCGTAGTGGAGAGTCTTAAAAAAGACGATTCAGAACTGGCCAAGCTAAAAGAAAGAATAGCGAATAGAGGTCAGAGGGATAAGAAGAGCGTGCTTGGAGGATATGACTCCTACAAGCAATTATGTATCACCTGCCATGGTTCAGATTTAAAAGGCCTGCCTACAGAAGATGGAAATCTGATTGCTCCCACTTTAATCGGTAGCCCACGGGTTAAAGGTGATAAAGGTACACTTGGTAAAATATTGCTAAACGGACTTATTGGACCGGTAGAAGGAAAAGATTACGGTATAATGATGCCTCTAAAGAGTAACAGTGATCAATGGATTGCTGATGTAATGAGTTATATTAGGGCAATGAATGATGAAGATGGTGTTCATAGAAATGTGGTACGTGATGCACGGAATGAATCTGCGGAAAGAGATGATTACTGGACTTTGGAAGAATTAGAAAAAGAAGAGCTTAAATGATACAAAGGGCAGAATTTTTATGGAAAATCGGTTTCGTAATGAAGAAAATTTGTAGTAATCTTTTCTAAAATTAGTGCTCAAAAATTTAATGTGATACACAGGATATAACGTATTACAAACATTTAATTTAAACGTATGAATAATAAAACCTTATTGATTGTAATGCTTTTGTTCGTTTCGGCGGTAGTATCAGGGCAGGAGGAAAGCGAACGTATCAATGATACCCTAACGGTGAAAAAGAACATGGTGTATTTTGATTCTTTCGAAGTCGGACTCCAAAATTGGGAGGTAGAGCAGATGCCCGGAGGATTGGTGGAATCGAATAACGGAAAAATGGAAATTACCGATGTTTCGGGGTGTACCATTTGGCTGAAAAAAAAGTTGAAAGGCCCCATTATGATTACCTATGATGCCTATGTAATCGATAATGAAGGTCCTCAAGATCGGGTATCGGATCTAAACTGCTTTTGGATGGCCCAAGATATGGAGTATCCTGATAATCTTTTTGCAAACTCGAGCGAACGGGGTGGCAAATTTTCAAATTACGATAGCCTCCGCCTTTATTATATGGGGGTTGGCGCGCATGATAATTCCAAAACACGTTTCCGAAGATATACAGGCGATGGCAATAGACCCTTGTTGCCCGAACATGATCTTTCAGCCCAAAAATATCTGATAGAACCGAATACGACCACACAAATCAAGATCGTTGCTTTCGACGGCATTATTCAGTATTACCGTGATGGGGATCTCATCATCGATTTTTATGATCCGAATCCTTATAAATCAGGACATTTTGGCTTCAGAACGGTAAACAACCATATGACTGTAGATAATTTTAAAGTATTTGAATTAGTATCAGAATAGAAAAGTAGTATGAACAGTAGTCTGAAAATCTTTGTATTACCGATATTTTTTTTGAGTTTGATTTTCTCCTGTAAAAATGGGGAAGATAAAGTCACAAAGAAAAAAAGCCCTAATTTTTTGTTCGTATTGGTCGATGACCAATCGCCTTTTGATTTGCAAGCCTATGATCCGGAATCCATACTGGAAACTCCTAACATTTCAAGTTTGGCCAATGAGGGCATGGTTTTCGAAAGTGCGCGGCATATGGGGTCTTGGTTGGGGGCCGTTTGTACCCCGTCACGGCACATGATTATGAGCGGGCGCACCCTTTGGCATCTGCCTTCTAGAGGTAATTTTAAAAACCCCGACGAACCCGATGGTTTAGAACAGCAAACCATGGGAGCCGTTTTCAACCGGGCGGGGTATGCAACTATGCGAACATGTAAAAAAGGCAATTCTTACCCGGCCGCAAATGAGCAATTCACGGTAGTACACGATGCAACCAAGAGGGGTGGCACAGAAGAAAGTGGCAGTGCTTGGCACGCCAAACAAGTAATGAGTTACTTGAATGATAGGGAAAGTGCCGCAGCCACAGATCCTTTTTTGATTTACTTTGGTTTTTCGCATCCGCACGATACTCGCGATGGTACTCCTGAACTTTTGGAAAAATATGGGGCTGTCAATCATACCGATACCCTTACCCTTCCTCCGGCTAATGCCAAGCAGCCTCCATTACAAGAAAATTACTTACAGGCCCATCCTTTTTTTCATGGCCACCCGAAACTTAGGGACGAAGAACGGGTAAGTGGCGTATGGAAAAATCGGGATGAACAAACCGTTCGCAACGAATTGGGGCGTGAATATGCTTGCTCAGAGAATATCGATATTCAATTGGGCAAGGTGCTAAAAAAATTGGAGGAAATGGGTGAGCTGGACAATACCTATATAATCTATACTTCAGATCATGGAATGTCGGTTGGGCGACACGGTTTAATGGGGAAACAAAACCTATACGAACATACATGGCGTGTACCTTTTATCGTAAAAGGGCCAGGAATAACGGCTGGGAAAAGAGTTAAGGGTAATATCTATTTGCTCGATGTTTTACCGACACTTTGTGATTTGGCGGGAATAGCGATTCCTGAATCTGTTGAGGGTACAAGCTTTAAACCCATTTTGAACGGGGAAAAGGAAACTGTCAGGGAAGTGATGTATGGCGTTTATTCAGGAGGTACAAAACCCGGAATGCGAACGGTGAAAAAAGGCGATTGGAAATTGATAAAATATGACATGATGGACGGATCGGTACGTGAAACACAACTTTTCAATTTAGCCGAAAACCCACATGAGTATCTAAAAGAGCATCAGAAAGAGGGCGAAATGCAAACTAATCTTGCCGAAAATCCAAAATATGCTAAAAAATTAGCCGAAATGGAGCAACTGCTTTTAGAACAGATGAAACTACACGACGATCCATACCGACTTTGGAACCAAACAAAATAGAAGTTCAAAATGAAATTTATACATAAATCGATATATACGGACAGGGCTAAAATTTGCTTATTCCTTGTACTGCTATGTTCAATACAAGTATTTGGGGCGCAAGATATTTTCGTGTCCGAAAAGGGCAATGACCAAAATATTGGTACGAAAATGGCACCCTTTGCCACTTTCGGTCGTGCGGTTGAGGAGCTTCACAAATTTGCAGGCAAAGAACCCGTAACCCTTTGGTTCGCTACTGGTACCTATTACTTGGAGAAGACCATCGTTTTAGGTCCTGAATTATCAGGTACTGCAGAAAATCCCGTTGTTTTTTCAAGTGAACCGGGTGCTGAGGTGATTATTAAGGGGTCACGCCCCATGAAAGGATTACAATGGCAACCGTACAAAGATGGAATTTACGTGGCCAAGCTTCCGTCAGCTATCGCTTTTGACCAGCTTTTTGTAAACGGTCACCGTCAAGTGCGTTCCCGCTTTCCCGATTTTGATTATGAAAACCCGTTGCGAGATGGAAAAGGTTATTTGCAAGTGGCAGACGGTACCGATCGTAGGTATGATGAATGGATTACCCTAAAGCCTGAAGACTTTAACAACAAAAACTGGAAAAACCCCAGTACGGGAATCGTTCATGCTTTTCAAAGCCACAATTGGGGCAATATGCAGTACCGCATAAAAAGTGTCGAAGCAAGTGAAAATAAAATATTTTTAGATGAAGGAGGGTGGCAATTACAGCGGGCATTTGGTATTGGCGGAAAGGGGAAAAACGCTTCTTGGTTTTTTATTGAGAATATTTTTGAGGAATTAACGGTACCTGGGGAGTGGTTTTTTGATAAAGAAGAGCAACTACTTTATTATTATCCGGAAGAAGGTATTGATTTAAAGAATGCCGTGTTCGAAGTTCCTGTGCTTAAAGATTTGATCCAGATCAAAGGGGACAGTAAAAAACCGGTAAGCCATATCACGATTACGGGACTCGATTTTTCCCAAAGCAACACCACGTTTATGGAGGCTTACGAACCGCTCGCCCGAGGAGACTGGGCTATACATCGTGGCGGGGCCATTTTTTTGGAAAGAGCTGAAAATTGTACCATTACCGATTGTAATTTTGAATACCTGGGCGGCAACGGGGTTTTTATGAGCGGCTATAATCGCAATAATACGGTTAGCAATTGTCGATTTTTTCATGTTGGGGAAAGCACGGTATGTTTGGTGGGTTCTCCCGATGCCGTACGTTTTTATCAAACCTGGGACGATAAGGAAATCCATGGAAAGGATTGGAGTGAAATGAGAAAGGAAATGGATTTGGAGCCGGGTCCTAAATCGCCAGACTATCCCAAAAATTGTTTAGTAGAAAATAATATTATGCACGATTTTGGCGATTACGGCAAACAAGTGGCCGGGGTCTATATTTCCATGAGTCATAAAATAACCGCCGCGCATAATACCATTTATAATTGTCCGAGAGCAGGTATTTGTATCAATGATGGTACCTGGGGTGGTCATATTATTGAGCACAACGATATATGGGAAACGGTACGTGAAACAGGTGAGCACGGTCCGTTTAATTCTTGGGGCAGAGAGCGCCAATGGTTGGCTTCAGGGGGGAGTGCAGACACTGATTTTATAAAGGAATATGTAAAGTTGGATGCCATTGATCCCGTTATCGTTAGAAACAACCGGATCGCCAATTATAGAAAATCGATAAGTGCCGGAAATTGGACAATCGATTTGGACGATGGCTCTAGTTTTTTTGAGATATACAATAACCTCAATCTAGGATCTACTATAAAATTACGGGATGGTATGTTCCGTAAGGTGTTCAATAATATCAGTGTGAGTGCCGTTCCCCTTGGTTGGCATGTTTGGCCAAGGGCTTCGGAAGATGAGGTCTATAAGAATATTTTTGTTATTTCAGGAAGCGTGCCAGGTAAAGATGCACCAACGGATATTTTTATACGTCCCATACGAATGCTTGATAATGCCAAGTGGAGTAACCACTATGACCATAATCTTTATTGGAATGTGAATTTTCCGGAAACACAACAGATTACAACAGAAACGAATTTCGAGCAATGGAAAGCCGAAGGTTATGATCAAAACGCCAAAATTGCACAACCCCTATTCGTAGACCCGGAAAATGGCGATTATTCGGTAGCCGCGAACTCTCCCGCATTGCAATTGGGATTTAAAAATTTCCCGATGGATGAATTCGGCCATCAAATGACTAGGGCAGTTCCTTTTGGTGGTGAGTTTGAAGAAGAAATATCCGTTACGCTTATTGCCGATACAAGAATTGGTGGATCGGGAAGTACCCGTTACACGACAGATGGGTCCGAACCCACGCTAGCATCCCCCGTATATGTGCAACCTTTCAAATTTGACAGATCTACCCACTTGAAATTTCGTTCTTTCAATGAAAAGGGTCATGCCGTTGGGTTCGTAATTTCAACAGATTATAAGAAAGTCGACAAGCTAGTGCACCCCAGTTGGTTGGGTACGTTGCTTTCTGGTAGCTACTCGGGTTCAAAAGCAAGGGAAGAACATAAAATCGTGAGTTCTGTTGAAATTAAAGGTGCTACCCTTATCAACATAGCCGATGATCCAGATTTAATAGATGCATCTGGGGGATATAACTCTGGATGCTTTATAAAATCTATTGATACGGAATTGGGTAAAAGTTGGATAAAATCGGGATTGGAAAGCGGTTGGGTCATTCAGGCAGTGAATGGTAAAAATATTGATAATTCTAATGAACTAAAGAAGGTATTAGAAAAAATTAGTGGTAAAATAATAGAACTGCGAGCCGTACGAAATTACAACGAGAAGATTTTTAAATTAATGGTCGACTGATTATACAGGGAATTTTTTAATAATGGCAAGACCGGTAAGTGGTTGGCAAGAAAGGGCCAAAGTGTAACCAAAGCTACACTTATAACATTGCCTTTTTAAGTTAAATAAATTTCAGGAATCCATCCAAAGCGACATAGAGCATATAGCAATTAAAAATGAGTGTAGCACCTAGTGCAAAGTTCATTCCTGGTTTTATTTTGTGTTCTTTCATAATAGTTTCCCTATTAAGCAAAATCAATAAAAAGAGAGTAATTAAAGGCATTATAAAAGGACTTAGGGCTTGGGAGGCAATTAATATCCAAACGGGTTTACCGCCGACAAGGGGTACTATTAGCCCTGATAGGGCCACTAAGATTACAATTAGTTTATATAGCGGTCTTTTCATGTTGCGTTTCGTTTGGGTATAGTCAGAAATTAACCAAGGAAATAATAAAAGATTTGGAAAAATAGAAGATAAACCTGCCGCTATGATACCCAATGTAAATAGGGTAAGCGCAAAATCTCCTGCCCATGGCCCCAAGGCGTGCATCATATCGGTGGCGTCTTCTACCTGCACATTTTTGAAATAAAGTGTGCCT
Source organism: uncultured Kriegella sp. (assembly GCF_963975415.1). Taxonomy (NCBI): domain Bacteria; kingdom Pseudomonadati; phylum Bacteroidota; class Flavobacteriia; order Flavobacteriales; family Flavobacteriaceae; genus Kriegella; species uncultured Kriegella sp. Next base: position 1,317 of record NZ_CAXBGN010000019.1, on the reverse strand, counting down.
GTTGCACTGATCATAATAGCTAGGCTTATAAAAAATGTCATGACCATGGAAGACATGGCATCTTTATTCTCGGCTTTTAAATCTTTCATCCCCCATCCTTCTTCCTGTACTAAAATACTTCTTGATGCCAAACATACTCCGGCCATAGTTGTACCCACGATTCCTGCAATGACAAGTCCTGTGCTTTGCCCTCCTTCCAATTTAGGGAAGAATTCAAGAATACCTGTACTAGCTTCTTGAACTACCATGATACTGGTGATAATGAATGCAAAGGCCATAAAAGCAACCATAATGCTCATTATTCTAATGAAATTTTCATGCTTTCCTGTCCAAAAAAGGCCTATTAATAAAACAATAAGTAAACTAGCGATGACAGGGCCATTTAAAAAAGAAATAGATGTATTTACAGAAATCCATTCCATAGTGACTTCGGCTACCACGCCCATAACCCCGATACATGAGGAAACGATGGAAACAAGAAGTGCGGTAATTATAAAAATGGTCAATGGTCTGCCAAAAGCAATTTTAAAATTATACATCAGGGTGTTTCCAGAAACAATGGTCAATTTGCTAATGGCTATTAGGAGGAAATAAGTAAAGAAACAAGAGAGTAAAAGCGCCCAAGAAAGACTCAAGCCGTAATTGGCTCCGGAAATTACCATAGAAGTTACACTTCCCGTACCCACAACATAGCCGATGATAAAAAATGCCGGCCCGAAATTTTTCAGTCCTCCTTTAACTTTTTGTAAAACAGATGTACTACTAGATTCCATGATTGTTTTTTTACTTTTAAAGGGATGTCAATGATTTAAAAAAAAATATGGTGCTAAACATTTGTTTAGTACCATATTTCAAACTTTTGTTGTTTTTCCACCAAATGTTTTTCAGGAGTTAATAATCGTATTTAGTACATAATAATTATTCTTTTCATACCAATGTCAGGTTAGCTGCCCCATACTAATAGAATCTCCGATTTCGATCAAGATACTACTTTTTTCTTTGTATTTCAGGACTTAAAATGGCTGTATGTTACCTTTGTCGATAAATTATTTTTGATTCTTCAATTCAATACATAGCGGTTGATTTGTCACCCGCCCTTAGATGATGTAACATGGGCCTTGAACGTTAGGATACATAATCCACACCAATTCCAGCTTGAACAAATACTATCAAGTCCCTTGGTCTATAAACGGTAAGCACTGGTCTTAGGTAAATCAGAACGACTAATTTCGTAATGTCGAGATTCTCTCTAAAGTATTCTTAACGATATTTTTTAAAGCATCGAAGTCTTGATTTGCGAGGATTTCCTTGCTGATG
>NZ_CAXBGN010000018.1:0-71354 GCF_963975415.1 uncultured Kriegella sp. | reverse complement strand
GGCTGCAAATCTACAACCTTTTCCCTATTACGCAACTCTTTTTGCAAGGGTTTTTTATGATTTAAAAAAAAGGAATTCTAAGGTACTGAAAATCAAGTGATCCTACAAGGAAAAAAAATAAAAAAAACAATGATTACAAAGCGGTTTCCTTTTAAAAGCAAAACAGCATTCATTTTCCCTAAACTCCCGACTACCATCACTTACACCACAGTAAGAAACTATAAGTTATTGAACCACAAACAAGTAGCTTAAAAAATGAAGGAAGTCCAATTCACAATACTATCTAAGTGAAAGAAAATGTCAGTTAAAGTTGAATTGGGGCGCTAATCACAAAACACCACGGATACGCCTTATACTCCAATGAAACATAGCGGCATTTTGAACAACCTAAACCGATAAAAAGAAGATTAAAGCCGTTTGTCAAGAAAAGAAATTCCAGACCAACCCAAAACGAATAACAAAATCGCGATAGGGATAATTGGGTGCTGAATAGAAATTATAGCTCTTACCGAACGAAGAATTGAAATGCTCGGCTTTTAAATAGATTCGTGTTTGCTGTATTCGCGCATTGATAAAGAAATCAAATAAGGGGAAGCCTCCCAACTTTTCTTCGTTCTGAATATAAAACTCACCCAATACTGGATTATACGCATCTATATTATACGACGTAAAATATTTAAATGTAATGCCGGTCTGCAAGAACATGGCCTTCTTAAATACATCGGAAGAAAAATACAGGGTGTTTCTAGTTACGAACTGAGGTAGGTTCAGAACATTGTGGGCCTGAGAAACATTTTGATACATGAGGGTGTTGTTCAGAGCAAAACTACCGACCTTCAATTCTTTACGATATTGTATTTTCGTGTGATTCAGAATATTTTTTTCTTGAAACGGTTTTATCGCCGATTGTTCTTGATCGCCTTCCTGCAAAATATCGGAGGCCGAAGCGAAGTACGAATAATTACCGACTGTAGTATAATCTAAAGACAAATCACCCCAATCCTCTGAATCAAAATTGACGCGTAATCCGTTTACTTTTTCTTTTTCAAAAGCCGATGTGTTCTGCCAATTATAATTGGCATAATCGCTTTGATACAATAAAAAGTTAAAGTCAGGCATCGACGTAGAGGAATGTACCCCCAGCCTAAACGTGTTCTTTTCATCGAATTTATAAGTAGCCGAGGCATCAAGAATGCTTCCTGTGAGATCCCCGACCAGATTGTACTTAACCCCTCCTTCTATACCCAGTTTACCAAACTGTTTCGAATAACTGCCGCCTAAAGCTATCTCCTCTCCTTTCAGTTGGTTCTGAATACGCTGGGTCGCAGTAACTAAAAGACTATTGAAAAAATAATCGTAATTGTAGAGACTTATATTTCCTTGCAGTCTGCCCAAGGTCAGGTTATTGAATTCTAAACTAAACTCGTTGAACATTGTCTTAAGGTTTGCCTTATCGTCAATACTACTCAAAAGACCATCTCCAAAATAATCGTTTTGCGCACTTTGCTGAAATTGATAATACTTTGTCTCATAACTAAATTTATGCCCAATAGACAACGCTGTTCTTTCTACAGAACTAGAATCTTTTTGGCTTCGAAGCAGTTTGTAACTATGGTCAAGATAGTAACGTTTACCCAAAATTTTGCTCTCGGCATCGGTAAACCTAACATCTACTCTAATTCTGTTGGTAAAATTATCATCTCCGGACTCAAATTGTTCTTCTTTATTAATCAGCCCTCCATTCTCTTCGCTTACGATATCTTGAGCGGCTATATGAGCTCTCAATCGATATCTTCCATCCTTTGTAACGTAATTAGTTGTTGTTCTAAAATTTCCTGATTCGGCTTCATTATATTGATATTTACCCAAAGACCGAAAGCCTTTATAATGAAGTGAAAAATTAAGTCGCTCTGAAGTATTAAAAGTCAACATGGCATCTAATAACTGCCCCTGCTCGAAGGTAGTCTTAAAAAAAAGATCGGTCATCGGCGTAGCTACATTATAATAATCAATACCCTCAATCTCGATATAATTGAAACCCTTCGCCCTTGCTCCTATTTTAGGATACAAACTGAAGCGCTCAAAATCAACGCCCAATTTGGTATATGGTTGCCCGACGTTTGCGAAAGGCATCAATTCAAAATCATCTTTTCGCAGATAGTTATACTTATATTCCTTTTTAATGGTCAAGGTGGTATCTAGAAAGGTAGTGTCACGGGCATGGGAGATAATCTTATAATCTTCGATCGTAACCGTTTTTTCATCTTGACGCATACGCTCACCTTTTGCTACTTGTTCTCGGTTATTTGATTTTTGTTGACCCAAAGAATCTCGATTTCTTTCAGGTGGTCTGGCATCATTTTGGGCGAATATAGCGGAGCTAAAAAAAATGTAAAGAAGAAAAAAGAGGATGTATCTCATTAAAAAAAATAATTGCCCTTCAGGGCATTAAACTAATTACCGGATAGATGCTCTTTTAATTCGCACGTGCCGGCGGGATCAATTCAACCGATGAACCCATTCAGGGCTTCTTCAACCCGAAGCCGGTTCACCTATGTCAAAAAAGGTCAAAGACCGTTACTGAAACGATATCATTAACAAAGGTAATTTTTTTGTTGCTAATGAAATGTGAAAGTTTAACAACAAACCATTAAGTATGCATTCAAGTAACATTAATTGCCGAATTGCACGATTCATATTATCTTGCCAAAGATTAACTTTTTAAGTAGTTTGCTAAAATCATACCACAAATTTGTTGACGAAATTGGCACCGATGAGGCAGGTAGAGGTTGTCTGGCCGGGCCGGTGACCGCTGCCGCCGTATTGTTACCAACCGATTTCTGCAATGAAACACTTAACGATTCAAAGCTACTATCACATAAGAAGCGAATTTATTTAAAGCCACTCATAGAAAAAGAAAGCCTAAGTTTTGGGGTGGCCCACATATTTCCTTCGGAAATAGATAAGATAAATATTCTCAACGCCTCAATAAAGGCCATGCATAAGGCTATAGACCAGTTAAAAGACCCTCCGAAATACATCATTGTTGACGGCAACCGGTTTAAACCTTACCATGATACCTTATATGAGTGCATCATAAAAGGCGACAGCAAATACATGAGCATTGCCGCAGCCTCGGTACTCGCAAAAACACATCGTGATGCGTACATGGAAAAAATACATGAAGAATACCCCATGTACAATTGGAGAAAGAATAAGGGCTACCCTACCCGCGAGCACCGCAATGCCATTCTTGAATACGGGACTACAAAATATCACCGTTTTAGTTTCCGCCTGCTACCGGACCAGTTGTCATTCGATCTTTAGAACGGCACGCATTTAAGTACCACTTATACACAAAAGCTTTCCGATTGTACAAAAATCACATGAATATCAGACCGCATAGATTATTTTTAGTTTAAAGGAAAAACAGCGGTAAGAAAAGGGTTACAGCCTTAGTAATTCCTTTAAAAAAGACTTACAAACGTCTCTTTTATTACCCTATCAAGGATTGAAAATGGTTTCAATCTTTATTGAGTTTTTGTTTCTTTAAAACACAAAATAAATACTATGGAAGCTATTCCCCGCCTCATACGCATTATTGCACCTTTGCTGCTTATGTTCACATTTCTTCCCGCAAACGGCCAATTTTTAAAAAAGCTTGGCAAAAGGGCAGAAAAAGCTGCGGAACGAACTATTGAGCGAAGGGTCGAAAAAGAAACCGCAGAGAAAACGGATCAAGTGCTCGATAGCATTTTAGAACCCGGCCAAAAGAAAGACCCAACTCCCAAAACAGAACAGTCCGACCCTACCCCTCAAGTTAATGGTGCGGCTACAGATTCCGACACTAGAAATCAAAACCAAAACGGAGGAAATTCAGAAATGCAAATCGGTGAGACCGATACAAAATCAATTACCGTATATAGTAAGTTTGATTTTGTACCTGGCGACAAAATATTATTCTTCGAAGATTTCTCCAATGACTTTATTGGTGATTTCCCTTCAAAATGGAATACCAATGGAGGTGGTGAAATTGTAACCATGAACGATTCACCGGAAAAATGGTTCGAATTGATTTCTGGATACGGTCTGTATTTCATTCCAGATGTTCCCGATTTACCCGAGGAATATACGATCGAGTTTGATATCATGGCCGTGGGGCTGGACAATAAAACTTCCTCTACCGCCATATTACGTGTAGCCCTGAGCGATGACAATAAATTTAAGGATGGCGCCAACTTTGTACATGCCCACCTTCCTTTTTGTCAATATTCGGCCATTGGCATTACCATGGCTAACCATATTAATAACAAACGTGAAATATATAGTACAGTCAGAGCCGATCTTCGGGAAGAGGTTTTGAATCGGCCCCATATATCCATTGCCGTGAACAAAGAACGCTTTCGTCTTTGGGTAAATGAAGAGAAGCACATCGACATCCCTAGAATTGTACCTCAAGGCGCTGTATTGAAAACCTTAAAATTCCATATGAATAATTTCAAAGATGCAAAAGAGCGTATCTTCATTACCAATTTAAAGGTAGCGGAAGGAGGTTTAGACTTAAGAAGAACCCTCATATCGGAAGGAAAGGTATCGACCAACGGTATTCTTTTCGATAGCGGTTCTGCCAATATACAACCGCAATCAATGGGCATTATTCGTCAGATTTCACAAGTCTTACAACAGGAGACTGCTATGAAATTGAAAATCGTTGGTCATACGGATGCAGATGGTGAGAATGATGCCAACCTGATACTTTCGAAAAAACGGGCCGATGCCGTCAAAAACGCATTAGTCTCAATCTATTCGATCGGAACGGACAGACTATCAACTGCAGGTAAAGGAGAAACCGAACCCATTGGTGACAATTCAAATGCTGATGGAAAAGCACAAAACAGAAGAGTAGAGTTTATTAAACAGTAATCTAAAATAATTGAAATTAACCTAGTAACTAAAATATGAAAATGAAAAAAATAGCATTGACCGTAATACTATGTACGCTTATCACTTTAAGTATCAACGCCCAGAGTGGTTGTAGTAAATATTACCCGATGGTCGAAGGGGCTTCTTTTCAATACACCATGTATAACAAAAAAGGAAAGACCGATGGCATTACCGATTACAAGATTACCAACGTAACCAATTCTGGTGGCTCTACTTCAGCAACCTTTGATATAAAGTTCACAGACGACAAGGGCAAAGATGTATTTAGCACCAATTATAATATCAACTGTTCGGAAGATGGCATTAAAATAGATTATACATCGCTTTTTCCTTCGGCAATGATGAAGCAATATGAAGATATGGGTGTGGAAATGGACATTAGCGGAACTGACATACAATTACCCAATGACCTCAGCGTAGGCAAAGAATTACAAGATGCGAATGTTTCCGTTTCGATGAACATGAGCGGTATAAAAATGAAAACTACCGTTGATATGATAAATCGAAAAGTCGAAAAAAAAGAAAGCATAACTACGCCCGCCGGCACCTTTGATTGCTATCTGATAACAGAAACCAGCACCTCAAAAACTATGGGAGCAACCATTGAGACCGACAATAAACTTTGGTTGGCCGAAGGCATCGGTATGATCAAGCAAGAATCATACAAAAAAAACGGCAATTTAATGACCCGCATGGAACTAACGAAGTTTAGCAAATAGCCAATTATCATTTCTTTGGCAAAACTCATAATTAAATGGCCTATGGCCATAGATTAAACCCAAGAGCAACAAAATTATATTATGAAAATTAAGATATCGCTCCTATTGTTTTTATGCACTATTCTATTCGTCGCATGTTCTAAATTCAGCCACCATCATGGGCATGATTATGGTGACGATGATGAGAATCAAAACCCACCGGTTACACAAAAGCCACCTATAAAGTTCTCTAAAAACCAAATGATTGTGCGTCTGGAAGGAATGACCCCAGACCAGAAAAATGAGCTAAGAGGCACTGATCCCGGTAGTGACTTCGTACTAGCAGCTCCCCCTGAAACCTGCAGTTGTGGAGATTCAAATATTGAGTTATGGACCATTGATACTACTGCTACCGATAGCGACATTGAAGGTGCAAGAGATCGCCTAAATAGAAATAGTGGCAGAGAAAGAGTCAAAGGTGATATCGATTTTGAAATAACAATTCCAATTGACAAACAGATTACCGACGTTGGTGATGATAATGGTTCGGCGACCCCAAGCATAGATGATGATGTTATCATCGCCATTATCGACACAGGCATAGATTATTATTATGACCAAGTCGATTATGAATATCTAATAGATACGGATGGACTTATATGTGACGAAAGTTATACCGGATGGGACTTCGTTGACAACTCGGATAATCCTATTGACAAACATGGCCATGGTACTTATGTCACTAAAATAATTAGAAATATTCTAGAACCTACCATTGGTTTCAAGATTTTACCTTTAAAAGTTTTTGATTCTTCTGGAAAGGGATCATATTCAAACCTTGTTTGCGCCATGAACTACCTAAATAAGTTCGAAGAAAAAGTGAGAAACATTGATATTGTCAATGCCAGTTTCGGAGGTACTCTGCAAACCGAAGAATTGAATGAACTCATTCTTTTGCCCGAACTCATCGAAAAACTAGGGGATGATACTGTGGTTATTGCGTCAGCCGGTAACGAAGGAGCAGAAGTCGATAGTGGAGACATACGCCATTTTCCTTCGGGTTTTGAATCTAATAACATATTAGCAGTGGGCGGGTACGACCTCGATTCGAGTGGAGCCATTCAAATACACTCGTCTTCCAATCGCGGCACAGGCAGTATAGACCTGGCGACCTTATACGGACCTTACAACCTAGAATTCAATACCGTCTCTACTCCCATTGCCATAGACAATCTTCAGGGCACTTCATATGGCGCAGCCTATGTTTCAGGCATAGCAGCGAAAGAAAAAGGCAACAATAATGGTATAATCGACCTGAAAGGGCATGTTTTAAATTTAACGGTACCCATATCAAGCTTAAACAGCTATATAGCCGAAGGACGGGCATTGGAACAGCCACCTACACCTTAAATTTAAATGAAGATCCCGGTTAAAAAATCGGGATCTTTATTTTATGCAAACCATTTTCACATTTAAGTTGTCATGATAGGTTTGGTCCATTTTGCAGTCCCCATCAATATGAACTATATTTAGTTATGAGACCGATTTTAATACTCTTCCTTTTTCTTGGTTTTTTATGTCAAGCCCAGACTCAGAATCTCCTTAAAATCATAGATTCCGACCTTACCATACAAAACAAGCAACACAGCATCGATTCACTGCTTGCAGCAGATGAAAAAACACTTTCCCCTAAAGATCTGGCAGATCTATATCATAATATGGGAAGTAAATGGTACTATCAAAAATGGCTCGATAATGGCACCGAATCAGACATTTCAAATGCCATCGCCTATACCCAAAAGGCGGTGAAAATAAAAAGAAATATAGACGCTTTACATATAGATTCATTGGGGCAAACGTTGTATAACCTAGGCTTTTTTCAATCAATGAACGATGACTTTTTTCAAGCCATAGAAACCAATTTGAAACTTGCCGACCTAGGTAAAACAGGAGATTTTTATTTGGATGCCAATCAGCAGTTAAGCATGCTTTACCTGACAATAGGTGACTTTTACAAGGCACTGAATCGATTTAATGAATTATTGTTCCTCTACCGTAAGAAGGATAAACTGAATCAAGAGGAACTTTTGAGATTTGCCGACCTGAATCTCCTTATCGCCGAAACGTATGCCGAAATGGGTTACAAAGAAAACTCCAACGAAATTAAAACCAACTTGATACGGGCAGACTCCACCTTAAGTAAAATCAAAGAAGTACCGCTAGTATATCGAAGTAGTATTGACCACACTGAAGGAAATCGCTTGGCCGAAATTGGGAACCATTTGGAAGCTGCGGAGCGTTTTCGCAAAGTCTTGGTAAATGCCCAGTTTTTGGATGCTGAAAATTTGAGTAAAGTTTATAACGGACTAGCTTTATCGGAAATACAGCTCAAGATGTATGATAGCGCCTTGTTCAACCTGAGCAAAGCTATCTCACTTGACCCAGATTATTCATTACCCTATGAAAGTCTTGGAGATTTGTATTTAGCGCAAAACAAATATGAGACAGGGTTAACATCTTACCAAAAAGCCATAGTCTATGCCATCGATAAGACTAGAGCAGTGGATTACGAAGACCTCTTCAGCCTAAAAGATTTGGAACTGGCAACGGAAAAAACCAAGTTACTGAATCATGTTATTTCAAAAGCCAACGGCTGGCTAAGATATTACCATCACGACAATAACAAAAGCCACTTAGTTCAAGCCTTAGAAACCTTTGCCCTAGCCGATCGACTAACAGATATTATTCGTTCTGAAAGCACCGAATACCAATCAAAACTCTTTTGGCGGGAGAAAGGGGCTTCACTCTATATGAATGCGGTAGAAGTTTGTTACCTCTTAGACAGACCAGAAGATGCCTATTATTATTTAGAACGTAACAAAGCACTGTTATTACTAGAGGATGTTTCCAATGAAAAAGCGAAAGATATTGCCCAATTACCCGACTCCGTTGCAAAAAAGGAATTTGATTTAAAACGGGCCATATTCCTATCAGAAAACGAATTACAATTAAATTCATCGAAATCTAGCGATGAAATCGAGATACTCCGGGAAAAGGTTTATGCCAATAAGCGACACTATGACCAATTTAATAAGGCGTTGTCTATCGCTTTTCCAAAATATGCCAATCTTAAAAAGAAAGCAGATATATTACCTTATACCGATTTTAAGAGAACTTATGCCTCCAATGAGGAGGTGGTTTTACAATACATACTTAATGATGAGCAAGGTTACGGACTTCTAAGTTCGACAGAGCGAACAATATTTTTCAAAATTGATGATCCTCACCTGCTCAATGAAAAGATAATCTCGTTATATAAAAAACTAACTGATTTTGTTGCGAGCAAAAAGAAAATCGCCGACTATAACAGACTTTCACACGAAGTTTTTAATGCACTGATTCCCGAGAGGGTTTATCAATCGATCCGCGGGAAAAAAGTGACCATCGTCACAGATTATATTTTACAACAACTACCGTTCGAAGCTTTGGTGGTCAATGTCGATAAGAACAATTATTTGATTGAAGAAGTAGAAACCCGCTATGCCTATTCGATGTCTTATTTGGATATTAAGAAAAATGTTATCCATAATACTGAAAACGAATTACTTGGCATTGCACCCATTCAATTCTCTAACGTAGGCCTCCAAAAACTTGCATTTAGTGGGGCAGAAGTTACGGAAGTCGAAAAAATCTATCCCGGAAATTCATTATTGAACGGCAAAGCAACAAAGTCCGCTCTTTTATCAGCTTTAGAAAATTATAAAATAATTCATTTCTCTACCCACGCCGATGTTGGACAAAATGGCAACCCTTGGATTGCCTTTAGTGACAAAAAATTATTTTTAAACGAAATATACGCCACTAAAAACCAGGCCGATATGGTGGTATTGAGTGCTTGCAATACCTCACTAGGCGAACTTAAAAAAGGCGAGGGTTCCATGAGCTTGGCACGCGGCTTCTTTCATTCCGGGGCAAAAAGTGTAGTAGCCTCGTTATGGACAATTAACGATAAGGCAAGTAAAGATTTAATGGTAGCCTTTTACAAAGGGCTAAACGAAGGTCTGACTAAAGCTGCAGCATTGCGAAAGGCTAAAATTAATTATATAGATACGTATCGGGGGACCATGATATCACCATCGTTTTGGGCAGCCTTAATCGTAATTGGCGACAATACCCCATTAGTGCCCAATAAAGCCCCAACCATTCCTTGGTTCTGGCCTGTTATAGTTATGCTTATTTTAGGTTTTGTGTTTTTTCTATTTTATAATCACAGAAAAGCTAATCTAATTCAAAAAGAAGTTCAGTAGCCTTGTCCTTATTATAATCGTATTTCGAAATAAGTTCGTTCAATTGCTGCTTAGCCTTTTCCTTGCTCTCCTGCTTTATAGCTATGAGTGCCAAATACCAATGAGATTCGGCGGCAAATTCCCCAGTATTGTCAATTACTTTTTGAAAATGTACTTTTGACTTTTCCAATTGGTTTAATTGTAGACAAGATTGCCCCATATAAAAGTCAACGTAGTCATTTCTTTCTTCTTCACTTATTTTCTGAAAACCTTCTAAAGCCTTATGAAAGCTACCTGCCTCATAGGCCATAAACGCATCACCCTCAATCGACTTGACCGATTCTCCCCGCGTTATGGAATATACAGTATTCGGGTATTGTTGAAAATTGTTCTCATAAAGCTCTTCATAGTTCGTTCCGAAGAAGTTATTGAATGCCACCCAACCAAGTCCGACAAAGAGTACAATTGAGGCAGCCATTGCCCATTTCGAATAGTATGGGCGTGAAAAGGTTCTTGCTGGTTTCTCTTGAGAAAAAGCATTCTCAAAGGTTACCAATTTTGCTTTTAGTTCTTTGTTTTCTTTATCATTAATAACTTGTTTCAGATTATTTTGAAAATCAAATTGTTGCTTAAAGTCGCCGTCTGTTTTTAAAAGCTCTTGCAACTGTATATTCTCTTGTTCTGTAAGCTGGTTTGAAAAATATCTATAAAGTAAAAGTTCCTTGTCCATGTCTAAGAGGCATTTGTATTAATACGTTCTCTAAGTGATTTCATACAACGGGACTTAGCCGCTTTTACGACATTCTCACTGTTATAATTTTCTGATTCCATTATTTCTTGAATAGTAAATCCTCTATAATAAAATAAGGTCAGTAATTCTTGACACTTCTTTCCCAAGGAGCTGAAATGCTGCTGCAACAATTGCTGCTCCCGGGTAAGCTCAGGTGCATCGATTTCTAAATGGTCTATAGACGCTGCTTCATCCTTTACAATAGAAAGGTCAAAATTAGACCCAACGGTCTTCTTATTTTTTCTCAGTCTATCAAAAATCAGATATTTGCCGATACTAAACAGATAGGTCGAAATACTGCTGGTAAATCTTTCAATTTTTCCATTCATTATATTATCATAAAAAACAACATAGGCGTCTTGATATACATCGACATTCTCGTCTTCCGACAGGCCGAATCGTTTGGCATAGTTCAAAAACTTACCTCTGTTCTCTTCATATACCCTTTTAAGAACACTATCAGATCCGATGCGTAAATCTTCAAGTGTTACTTCCGCCTGCTCGTTTTGCATTTAATGTAAATCTAATGAGATGGTTAACAGTCAAGAAAGCTAATTTAAGATTTTTTGCATGCCTTCATCCTCGAAATTTAAGATAATTCCAACGAAATCAGCACTTGTAAGACTCCCCCTTCTTTATTCCCATAAGCTTTGCTCCTCCCTGAACATATACTTTTTCCGTTAAAAAAATTAAAGCAGGACGTTAACCAATCAAAATAACATTCATAAAAGGGCAAACCTAAAATTAAACATTATGGACACTTATGAAACTCTCGAAATTATTAAGTACGTGTTATTAGTGGCATTCACGGGAACTGTCACCCTCCTCTTTTTTTTTATTACCCCCTAAATTAACCATAACCCTTGTAAATTATAGAAGATGAAATTAAGCACAACCCTATTTACTTTCTGTTTGACAATCAGTTTTCTGGCCTGTTCGGGTCAAACAAACCATGAGAATCAAAATAAATCCGCCGATGCGGAAAATATAAAGTCCGACACCAACAAATCAATAAATCTAATGGATGAACAGGTCAAAATACTCAACCAAGTTTTCACAATCGGCGGGGCTGGAGATGAAAACCCTCTTGGTGGGGCTACCAATTATCTTGAACTTCTAAACCAACTGGAAGGTTCTGAAGAACTAAAAGAGCAAGCTCGAAAAACATATGACTTGTACAATACGAGCTTAGACCCTAAAAAAAAGGAAGAACTAAGACTAAAAATCAGCAAAATGCTGGAGGAGGCGATGGCAAAAAGCCAGCGCGACCAGTGAAGTAAATAAATTCACAAAATCTAACAGTATCTCCACCTCAACTTTTTTTCCTTCAGCGTTAACCTATTTTTCGCTTTTCCATTAAATGAAAAATAATCTTTAAACTATTTGATTATGAGAACTTCATTGAAAATATTCACTTATTCTATTGTCACATTGGCCTTGATAACCTTAACCTCTTGCCAAAAAGATAATTTGAACGAAGCCCTAATACCGCAAACTGTTCAGAATGGCAATACGGCCTCGGGCATCAAAGGGAATGATGGCCAGAATGGCGCCCAAGGGGCTGCCGGTGAAGATGGCAAAGACGGTGTTGACGGCGCTACGGGACCAACGGGTCCACAGGGAGAAACTGGTGCCACAGGACCACAGGGTGAAACAGGACCAGCAGGCCCTAAAGGGGATACCGGCGATACAGGGCCACAAGGTGAAACAGGTCCGGCAGGACCACAGGGCGAGCCGGGAACCAATGGAGAAGATGGCAATGCCAATGTACAGTCTATTACGTATGACCTTACTGCTGTGACTTCATCATACTACGGTTTTGACATTCCAGAAGTTACCGCAGATGTATTGAGAAATGATGCAATTCTGACGTATTTACAATTTTCCGAACCCTTGTTATTTACCTATCCACTACCTAGTAAAGTGATGATCGGATTCGGTGGTGACCGCTACCTTAATTCAGACGTCAGTATAGTTTTCTCCGTAGGCAGAGGAAACATTTCATTTAGAGAAATTGGGAGCACTTTTAACATTCCGAATAGTGCTATTCGGGCTGGAGATTTAAAACGATTACGCATACTGATTATTGAATCTACCGGAAGTATCGCACGCAAAGGAACCCAACTAAGTGTACGGCAAGAATTAGAAGCAGCAGGCATAGACATCAATAACTACGACGAGGTAGCCCGCTATTACCAATTGAATTGACCTTCGAACGCTATAGAAAGTAAAAAACCGAGAAACTACAACTCGGTTTTTTAATGCCTGAAAGTTAACCTTGTTGGTTTGCATCCATAAAAGGGTAGAACAAATTATTCACTTAAAATCCATAAATCATGAAAACACTTAGTTTTTTTAGCGATTATGAGTCTTTCGGTGATCTTTTGGTCATGTAATAAAGATGACCCATACTTTCCCGAAGACCATCAAGAGACCACGACCCAAGCCGTCAATTTTAGATATACATTGCAAAAATGCACGGTGGAATCACAAGTTGAACGAAAAACCGCACCCTTCGAACAACTACATTCAAATTCCGTTGTGTATTTCAAGGAGCTTTATTGGAGCATTACTTACCGAATCGAAGTTGCCGATGACGGTTGGGAATCAGCACGTTCAGAAGTATGGATAAGTAAGAATGGTAAAGATTGGAAACTGTACGCTTCTCCACAATTTTCAGGCAGATTTGGCCATTCCCTTGTGGTTTATGATAATAAGATTTGGATGATTGGCGGTGCGAGTCCAGTAGACGCACTTCCTGAACTCTCAGCGGAGGTATGGTATTCGGGAAATGGGGTGAACTGGATTCAAATCAACAATGCACCCTTTCTACCCGACCAGACAAGTGGCGCCGTGGTCTTTCAAAACAGAATATTTGTGTTTGAATATGGGCTTTATGAAAATAGGGAGGCGCAAAGAGTTTTTTCATCGATTGATGGAAGCAATTGGACCTTGGTCAATAATAACGCTTTCCCATCTGCGAGCGAGGGAAAGGCAATCGTATTCAATAAACATATCTATTTTATTGCAGGTCGCAATTTCGATACTGGAATCTCTGATAAAATTTGGAAAAGTTCAAATGGCCAAAACTGGGAGCTGGTTGAAACCAGAACCTCGGGATGCGTTCGATCAGATTTCCTTCCGCGATATGGGCACGCCATGGTCGTTCATAATGAGCAAGTTTGGCTTATTGGTGGAAAAACCACTGATGGCATACAAAATGATATATGGTATTCGAAGGATATGGTCAATTGGCAAGGGGTTTATGCCAATCCTCGAATTCCCAGCCTATTCGACCATACTTTGATACGTACGAATAATAACATTCTTATACTTGGAGGACAATCGCAAACAGATCCTTTACTTGCTGCCAATCCATTCGAACAAATATGGAGTTTGACTACTAATTAAAGAATCTCCAAACTACAATCAACCGGGGCTACACCTCGGTTTTTTGTTTTATGACTTCCGCTTCAAAAAGCACTGCGAAGTGTTTTAATAGTTTTTCCTTCACCTCATCAACATGTACCACTTCTTTGCCCAACTCTACATTCAAAGCGGTTACCGCTTTGTCTTTTATTCCACAGGGAATCATTAAATCGAAATACCCAAGATTGGTATTTATGTTCAGTGCAAAACCGTGCATAGTAACCCATCGACTGGCACGAACGCCCATCGCACAAATCTTACGCGCAAAGGGTGTGCCGACATCTAACCAAACACCGGTTTCCCCTTTTGAGCGTTCGGCCTTAAGTCCGTACTCTGCCAAGGTCAGGATCACCATTTCCTCTAGAAGCCTTAGGTATTTATGTATATCGGTGAAAAAATTGTCAAGATCCAATATCGGATATCCTACAATCTGCCCCGGACCATGATAGGTAATATCCCCGCCTCGGTTGATTTTATAAAACTTTGCTCCTTTTTTGGAGAGCTCATCTTCGGTTACCAAAAGATTTTCAAAATCTCCGCTTTTACCTAACGTATACACATGGGGGTGTTCTACAAAGAGCAAATGATTCGGGGTTTCTTTTTGTTCACTTTCCCTTCGGTTCTTAATCTTAAGATCTACGGTCCGCTGAAATAATTCTTCTTGAAAGTCCCAGGTTTCTTTATAATCTTTAAGTCCGAGATCTTGTATGTCTACCCTTTTGTTCATTGGTACAAAGATATAAAATTGCCAACGCACGAATTACCTTCCAACTAAGATGGGCAATTACTTTTAAAACTGGTTTAGGGCGGACTAATTCGGATTGTTTAAAATAATCAATGCCGCAATGACACCGGGAACCCATCCACAGAGCGTCAAGAGAAATACTATTATAAAAGAGCCACAACCTTTTCCGATGACCGACAAGGGCGGAAAAATAATGGCCAACAAAACACGTAAGCAACCCATTTTTGATTTTTTTGATTTTTTTGATTGATGTAACCGATAAGACGCAAAAATCTATATTTTGTTACATTTATTTTAACTTGGAATAAAGATTTTAGCCGAGCACCAAACCTTAGCATGATAAACCTCGTATCTATAGTATGCGAACAACCCAATTTTTTATGTCAATCACTAACATACTTGCGCTCACCTTTATTTTATTTGCCTGTAGCAAAGGTGAAGATTCACCCCTAATGGCCACCGAAAACCTTAATAACATACAGCAAGAACCTCAAGATACAGATACAAAGCGAGAAAAGTATAATTATCTTGCCCTAGGCGATAGTTATACTGTCGGCCAAAACGTTGATGCCTCGGAAAGTTTTCCCAAACAGTTGGAGAAGTCGTTAGAAAAAAATCTTAATGCCAAGATAAATACCGATATTGTAGCTACTACGGGCTGGCGCACCGACAACCTCATCGACGGTATTGAGAACAGTTCTTTAAACCCATTATATGATTTTGTTACCCTACTGATAGGGGTAAACAATCAATACCAAGGTCAACCATTCTCGCAATATGAGGAAGAGTTCCCGAAATTATTAGATCAAGCCATTGCGTTTGCGGGCAATGACCCCAACAAAGTAATCGTGATATCAATTCCCGATTACGGCTACACCCCTTTTGGAGAAAATAACGGTATGCAAACAATATCAAAAGACATAGATGCCTATAATGCTTTTGCCGAGAGCACGGCCAGTCTTAGGAACGTCACTTATGTTTATATCACCGATATTTCCCGTCAGGGACTTGACCAACCCGAACTGGTCGCAGACGACGGGCTCCACCCTTCCGGCAAGGCTTATAAAATGTTCGTCGATCGAATAGCTCCTTTTATTGTTTCTGCGTTGAAAGATTAGTTCAGACTCGCTATATTTGCAGCCTTAATAACGAATATGCAACTTTCCGAGCAAGAAATCATCCGAAGGGAAAAACTGACCCAGCTAAGAGCACTGGGCATTGACCCTTATCCAGCCGCATTATTTCCGGTGGACACCACTACTAGTACGATTAAAAAAAATTATACCGAAGGAAAAAAAGTAATTATTTCTGGTAGGTTAATGTCACGAAGAATACAAGGTAAAGCTTCCTTTGCCGAACTTCAAGACAGCGAGGGTAGAATTCAGGTCTATTTCAATCGTGATGAAATCTGCACGGGAGAAGACAAATCACTGTATAACGAAGTCTATAAAAAATTACTGGATATAGGAGACATCATCGGTATCGAAGGCGTTCTGTTTACAACGCAGGTCGGGGAGAAAACGGTAATGGTCAAGAACTTTTCGTTATTGAGCAAATCGCTTCGTCCGCTCCCCTTACCAAAAAAAGATGCCGAAGGCAAAGTTTTTGACGAGTTCAATGATCCCGAACAACGTTATCGCCAACGTTATGTTGATTTAGTGGTCAATCCGAAAGTAAAGGATACCTTTATCAAACGGACTAAAATTACGAACAGCATACGTCAATTTTATAATGAAAAGGGTTATCTCGAAGTAGAAACTCCTATTTTACAACCAATTCCGGGTGGTGCCGCGGCACGTCCCTTTTTGACGCATCACAATGCATTGAATATTCCCTTGTATTTACGTATTGCCAATGAATTGTATTTGAAACGTTTAATCGTAGGCGGGTTTGACGGTGTTTACGAATTTTCTAAAGATTTTCGCAATGAAGGTATGGATCGTACCCATAACCCTGAGTTTACGGTTATGGAACTCTATGTTGCGTATAAAGATTACAATTGGATGATGGATACCACGGAGCAATTGCTCGAGAAGGTAGCCATTGATGCCAATGGCACTTCAAAAGTTACTGTGGGTAAAAATGAAATTGAGTTTAAGGCCCCATATGCCCGTGTACCCATATTAGAAGCCATTAAGATTCATACGGGCTTCGACGTTGCAGGCATGGGCGAACAAGAATTACGTGAAACAGCAAAAAAATTGGGCCTAGATGTTGATGACACTATGGGCGTTGGCAAACTTATCGACGAAATTTTCGGTGAGAAATGCGAGCACCATTATGTGCAGCCCACATTTATCACCGACTACCCAAAAGAGATGAGCCCGCTGACCAAAGAACACAGAACCAACCCGGCTTTGACCGAACGTTTTGAATTGATGGTCAATGGCAAAGAATTGGCAAACGCCTATTCAGAGCTTAATGACCCTATTGACCAACGCGAGCGTTTTGAGGAGCAATTGAAACTCTCGGAAAAGGGCGATGACGAGGCCATGTTTATCGATAACGATTTTTTACGTGCCCTGGAATACGGAATGCCACCTACTTCGGGTATCGGAATCGGAATCGACCGGTTAGTTATGCTTATGACCAACAATGCCTCGATACAAGAAGTTTTATTCTTCCCGCAGATGCGACCTGAAAAGAAACAGGTAGAACTTTCAGAAGAAGAGAAAGCTATTGTTCAACTCTTAAAACCAACGGGCAAAATGGAATTGAACGAACTAAAAGGAAAAGCGGGACTTAGCGGCAAAAAATGGGACAAATCGATGAAGGCCCTTGCGAATCATGGCTTGGTAAAAGTTACAGTCGACGGACCAAATAAACAGGTCGAGTTAAAAGCTTAGACGACATCTACATTATTCTATTTCAAAGGAGCTTTTTAAGCTCCTTTTTTATTTTTGTTCCACATAGAAACGCCTAGTTTACCAAAATCGCGCAAAGCAAAGTTCTTCAATGCATACATTCCGCTTGAACAAATTAAATGTTAAATAGTGATGGTATTGCAAATTAATAGCGGCCTTCTTATGCTATTATCTATATTTTAACAAAATTTAGCTATTTTAACTTTGAGTAATAGTTCATAATATTGCACAATTTCATAAATTGAAAAGTTGATTGTATGATTCGCTATTTTGATTAATGGGAAGGAATAAAGCAGAAGATAAATAAATGAAAAAGAACTTTTTTAAAAAGCTTTGGCAGCTAGGTATTGCGGCAATGGTCTTATTCATTAGCGCATGCCAACCCTCGGATAAGGTCGATTTCAGCACTCAGATCAAGCCAATACTCAACAAAAACTGTATCACCTGCCATGGGGGGGTAAAGAAAAACGGGGGATTCAGCCTGTTGTTTGAAGAGGAAGCCTTTGTCAATACGGAATCTGGCAAACCCGCCATTATTCCCGGTGATGCTGCTGGAAGCGAAATGATCAAAAGACTGCACGAAGAAGACCCTGAACTGCGTATGCCCTACGAAAAACCCAAACTTTCAACTGAAGAAATTGAACTATTGACGCGCTGGGTAGACCAAGGCGCCGAATGGGGCGAACATTGGGCCTATTCACTTCCGGAAGAAGTGATTGTGCCTGCGGTAACGGACGAGGCCGGATTTTCGTCAAAAGAATCATCGGAATTTATAAAGAACGGAATAGATAATTTTGTTTTAGCCCGATTAGACGGGGAAGAACTAACACCCAACCCTCCCGCAGCACAAAACATCATAGCTCGCAGACTGGCCCTTGACCTCGTCGGTTTACCACCGAGTCCTGAGCTTTTACAACGATTTGAATCGAACGATATCTCTTATGAAGTTTTGGTCGATACGCTATTAGCTCAAAAAACCTATGGCGAAAAATGGGCGACTTGGTGGCTCGATCTGGCGCGCTACGCAGACTCCAAAGGTTATGAAAAAGATATGGGGCGGTCGATCTGGAAGTATCGCGATTGGGTCATCGACGCCTTCAATAAAGATATTCCGTACGACCAGTTTACCATCGAGCAATTGGCGGGCGACCTATTGCCGCAGCCCACGACCGACCAATTAATCGCTACGGCTTTCCACAGAAACACCATGAACAATGACGAAGGGGGCACCGACGATGAAGAGTTTCGCGTGGCCACCGTCATGGATCGAATAAACACTACTTTTTCGGTATGGCAAAGCACCACCATGGAATGTGTGCAATGTCATAGCCACCCTTACGACCCTTTTAAATTCGAGGAATATTACAAATTGATGGCTTTCTTCAATAACTCAAGAGATGAAGACACCCCCAATGAATCACCCATCCTAAAGTTCTACACGCCCGAACAGCAGCAAAAAGTAGACAAGATCCTTGAATGGACCGCAAAACATGGTAGCGAAAAATCGTTTACGGCCTTGAAAAATTTTATGCAATTCACTGAGCCGGTGTACAAATCTCACTTTTTTAAACAGTTTGATAATGCCGTCTATGACGATCACGCCTCCGTGGTATTTTGGGACGATGGCAATCTTATCATTGACAATGCCTATACAAACGAAGCCAGTTACGTATACCTGAATTATCGCTCTCACTATAACGGCACGAAGATGATTATTCGGGAAAGGGATGCCAATGGCCCTATTTTAGGAGAATTTACGATTGATAAAACCAAAAACAATACCACGGCACAGTTCCCAATCAGAAAAATTGTGGAAAAGACCGATCTCTATATCGAGACCCAGAACAATGCAGCCTCCAAAGAGGCCAATATTCTTAACTTATATTGGGTCGGTTTTGTCGATGATATACCGGCAGCCGATCAGCTTGGATGGGCTGCGGTAAACGCTGCATTTCTAGAACTCTTGAATGCGAACACCGAAACGGTGCCGATTATGGCAGAGAATCCGGAGTATATGCAACGTACCACACAGATTTTTGATCGTGGTGGCTGGATGTCTAAAACCGATACCGTAAAAGCCGGGACTCCGGAAAGCTTGAACCAATGGAACGGCGACTGGCCCGATAATCGCTTAGGACTTTCAAAATGGATCGTAGACAAAAAGAATCCGCTTACGGCCCGCACATTGGTCAATCGGGTATGGCACCAAATCTTTGGCAGAGGTCTGGTTTCCACTGTCGAAGATATTGGATCTCAGTCAGAACCACCATCACACCCCGATATGCTTGACTGGCTTTCTTTGCGTTTTATGAACGAACACAATTGGAGCGTCAAAGCGCTTATAAAAGAAATTGTATTATCGGGCACGTATCGACAAAGTTCGGAGAGTACCCCCGAAATTTACCAAATTGATCCCGAAAACGAACTGTTGGCCCGAGGGCCCAGAATACGGTTGGGCGCCGAACAGATTCGTGACCAGGCTTTGGCCGTATCCGGACTTTTAAGCGAGAAAATGTATGGACCAGGTGTTATGCCCCCACAGCCCGATGGGGTTTGGCAAACAGTGTACAACGGCGCCAAATGGGAAGAAAGCACAGGAGAGGATAGATACAGAAGGGGCGTTTACACTTATTTAAAGCGTACTAGCCCATATCCTTCGTTTCTGACCTTCGATGCTGGTAGCCGTGAAGTCTGCACCATTCGAAGAACAGTGACGAACACACCCTTACAGGCTTTGGTGACCTTGAACGACCCGGTCTATCTCGAGGCATCGTATCAATTGGCCAAAAACAATCAAATGATCGGCGATATTGAAAAAAGTATCGAGAAGACCTACGAAAGAGCTACGCTAACCGAAATCGAACCTGGCACTTTAGAGGCCCTGAAGGAGCTTTACCATAATTCATTGATTACGTTTACCGAAAATGCCGAGGCACCTGAAATGTTCTTGCATTTTGAAGATAAACCAACCCCTGAATTAGGTGCTTTGACCGTGGTGGCCAACGCCATTCTGAATTTGGATGAGTTTTTAACGAAAGCCTAAAAAAGAAACCAACGTGAAAGACATTGTAGAAAGACTGATTCAAGAAAAACTGGCCCGCGAAGCTCAGGAAAAGACGCGAAGACACTTTATTAAATCCTGCGCCCAAGGTATGGGCGGTCTTGCGTTGAGTTCCATTTTTATGGGCTGTGATCCTTTAGGTAAAGCCGCACCAAAAAAACAAATGGCGTTTTCGGAACGCGATTTAAATCCGTTATCCACCCTGGCACCACATTATGGACCTAAGGTGAAATCGGTCATTTACCTACACATGGCCGGTGCCCCTTCACAACTGGAGATGTTCGATTACAAACCAACACTCCAAAAACTTGATGGGCAAGATTGTCCGCAATCACTGTTGGAAGGTAAGAAATTCGCGTTTATCAAAGGAACGCCCAAATTGATGGGACCCCAGGCCAAATTCGAACAAGAAGGAGATTCAGGAAACTATGTATCGGACTTTCTTCCACACTTCAAAAAAGTTGTAGATGAGGTCGCTTTTTTAAAAGCAGTGAATACAGATCAATTCAATCACGGTCCTGCCCAATTGTTTATGCATACGGGAAGCCCGCGATTGGGCCGACCAAGTATCGGGGCTTGGGCCACGTATGGTCTTGGATCTGAAAACCAGAACCTTCCGGGCTTTGTGGTTCTTACTTCGGGAGGTAATTCTCCCGATGCGGGCAAGAGTGTTTGGGGCAGCGGTTTTCTACCCTCGGTATATCAAGGGGTGCAATGTAGGTCAAAAGGCGACCCAGTGCTTTACATCGAAGATCCTGAGGGTATTACGCGTGATTTAAAGAAAAGTACCATTGAAGCGATCAACAAGATCAATAAGGAGGAGTACGCCAAATATGCCGATCCCGAAATTTTGGCACGTATCAATCAATACGAAATGGCATACCGAATGCAGATAGCCGTACCGGAAGTCATGAATATCAACAATGAACCAGAAAATGTAAAGGAAATGTACGGTGTAGAGCCAGGCAAAGAATCGTTCGCCAACAACTGTCTTCTAGCAAGAAAACTGGTCGAAGATGGGGTGCGCTTTGTGCAACTTTTCGATTGGGGCTGGGATAGTCATGGAACCGGACATGATACTGCAGTAGATTTAGGGTTGCGCAACAAATGCCGTGAAATAGATCGCCCAATTGCAGCCTTGATCTTAGACTTGAAGCAACGTGGCCTGCTCGATGAAACCTTAATCGTTTGGGGCGGAGAGTTCGGCAGAACACCGATGCAAGAAAACAGGGGAAATAAAAAAATGGGGTATAAGGGCCGCGACCATCACGGCGACGCCTTTACCATGTGGATGGCCGGGGGAGGCATCAAAAAAGGAGCTTCCCATGGCCAAACCGACGATATCGGCTTCTCAGGGGTTGAAGGACGCGTTTCTGTTCACGACATTCATGCTACGATTCTTCATCTTCTCGGTTTTGATCATGAGCAATTTACGTTTGACTTTCAAGGGAGACCCTTCCGATTGACAGATGTAGAAGGCCACATTATAAAGGAAATACTGGCATAAAATCTCCAAATCCCAAAAAGGAAACTTTTAAAACAATCAACCCGACGAACCAACCAATGATATTATTTTACACCTTATTCTTAGTCGCCAACATACGTTATTTTTTTTCGCATAAACCGCATTACGACCAGAGGGCAGTTACCATTACCACCGAATTCGGCCCACCAAATTATCTACCGACATTACGCTATATACAAGTTCATGTGGCCGACCAATGGAAGGCCAATGTCTATATGATGAAGGCGATAAAAAACGGATGAACATTGACTAAAAGGAACTTTTTATGGACGTTTTAAAACAATTGCTGGGGCGTTTGCATCCTCTCTTTGTTCATTTGCCTATTGGCTTTATCATTTTAGGATTGCTGCTACAATGGTACGACCGTAAAAAAAAGGAGTACCCTTTCGTAATTGGGTTCATTTTTCTTTGGGGTGCGATTACTGCGGTCTTGGCCTGTATTACAGGATATCTACAGTATTTGGGAGAAGGGTACGCTTTTGATACGATTAAATTCCATCTTTGGTCAGGGATTGCTACCGCGGTTTTCTGCTTCTTGATGTACCTGCGCATCAAGAAACCTAAAAATATCGAACTATTCAAACGTATGCCTGTAGCCGCTTTTTCAGTAGTGCTATTGGTCATGATTTCTTTAACAGGACATTTGGGTGGAGATATCACCCATGGTAAAGGGTACTTGACCGAACCACTTCCGAATTCGATAAAATTGGCTTTGGGTATCGCTACCTTTCAAGAAAAAGAAATCGCATTGAACGATGAAAATTGGCAAGAAGCACAATTATATGCCGATATCATTGATCCAATTTTGAACAACAAATGTGCTAGCTGCCACAATCCTAAAAAAAACAAAGGTGAGCTCGAACTGCATTCCCCGGAAGGCATTCTTAAAGGAGGTGAAAATGGGGAAATCATCGAAACAAACAATTCAGGGGAGAGTCCTCTTTATACGCGATTGGTATTACCCCAAGATGACGAAGACCACATGCCACCAAAAGAGAAGACTCAACCAACCAAGGAAGAAATAGCCCTTGTTAAAACATGGATCGACCTAGGTAACCCGTTTGAGGGCTCCATTGGTGAATTAGGAATTGAAAAAAGCTTGCTCCTTTCTTTTTTTCCGAAGAAACACGATTACGATTATCCCGACGTAGCAATCGCTGCCGCTTCACAAGACAGTATAAATAACATCAAATCAAAAGGCATACACGTACAAAATATCAGTAAAGCTTCTAACTTTCTTCGAGTGACGTGCATCAACAAACCCTCATTTGGCGATAACGACTTTCAACTATTAAAACCGTTAGGCCAACAAATTGCTGTTTTAGACCTTGGTGGCACCCAAGTAACCGATGCTATTTTTGAAAAATTGGCGACACTTAAAAATCTAACCGTTCTGAAATTGGACAATACAGCAATAACCGGGGTAGGTATTGAAAAATTGAGTCAACTCGAAAATTTAAAATCAATCAACTTAGCTGCAACAAAATTTGAGGAGAACCAGTTGCAAAAGCTTGCTCAATTCAAAAAGCTACAAGTTGTTTACCTATTCAACAGCGGTTTAAAAAAATCTGGAGTTCAAAACCTCAACAATGGCAAAATTAGTATTGATTATGGTAATTACGAGTTGCCTCTTATTCCATCAGACTCTATAATTTATTAATTTTCAGAACCAAAAGAAAAAACATAGATTAGGGGCTCCAACCGAAAAAAATGAACATTAGCAAAAAATTGGGACTTTTCGTAGGTCCTATCCTCTTTCTCATCATCGTCAACTTATCTTCACCCATCGTTTCTGAAATAGGCGATTCAGTAATTGCCGTTGCCTTGTGGATGGTCATTTGGTGGATTACCGAAGCCGTATCCATTTCGGTCACGGCGTTACTCCCTATCGTGTTGTTCCCCATACTAAACGTAATGACCGCCGCAGATGTGGGTGCCAATTACGGTAGTCCGATTATCTTTCTTTTTTTTGGCGGTTTTGTACTGGCTTTGGCCTTAGAAAAAGTGAATCTTCACAAACGCATTGCCTTAAATATCATAAAAATTACAGGAACCACCCCAAACAAAGTTGTTTTAGGATTTATGATTGCAACGGCATCGCTAAGTATGTGGATCAGCAATACGGCCAGCACTGTGGTGATGCTTCCAATCGCCATGTCGGTTATCGGGCTCTTGATCAATGATGCCGATGGCTTCACAAAAAATGACCGCAATTTTGCGCTAAGTGTAATGCTAGGAATTGCCTTTGCAGCAAATGCCGGAGGTATCGCAACAGTCATCGGCACTCCACCGAATTCGGTTATGATCGGACTTTTGGAAAACGAATATCAAATTGAAATCTCATTTCTTAAATGGATGATAATCGGGCTACCTTTTTCTATTGTTATGATAGCAATTATATACCTGGTAATGACCAAATTGATGTTCCCCAATAAACAACTTAAGTTCACCGCTTCAAAAGAAGTAATTACAGATGAGCTGGCCAAACTAGGCCCTATGGGCGGTAAGGAAAAAATGGTGCTTGTAATTTTTGGGGTAACGGTCTTTTTATGGATATTCAGAACTCTGATCAACAAAATTTTCCCTTCATTGGGACTTACCGATACCATAATAAGCATGTTTGCCGCAATCGCTCTTTTTGCATTACCCTACAACATCAAGAAAGGAGATTTTATAATTCACTGGAAGGATACCGAAAAACTTGCCTGGGGTATTTTAATTTTATTCGGGGGAGGATTAGCACTTGCCAAAGGAATGTCGGTCAGCGGTATTGTCGATATGGTAGCCAATATTATTGCTGCTAGCGATATCAGTGTCTTAATTACAGCCATACTCCTTATATTCTTAATGCTCTTTATGACCGAATTAATGAGTAATGTCGCACTGATAGCCGTCTTGGCCCCAGTGGTTGCCGGTATAGCCATTGGCCTCGAAATACCTATTCTCTATTTACTGATTCCTGTAACCATGGCCAGTAGTTGTGCCTTTATGCTCCCCATGGCGACCCCGCCCAATGCGATTGTATTTGCCAGCGGATATGTCAAAGTATACGAAATGGCACGCATAGGCATCATCCTTAACCTTATTGCTGTAGCATTGTTGATACTTATGTTCGAGTTTGTTATTCCACTAGTGTTCTGACCCTTTACAAACAACAGAGCCGCTTTTATCTAAAAAAAAGCCTTCGCGGGTAACGAAGGCCTGTCATTTATAGATTAAAACGCTTATCTCGCGTACGCATCAAAACCTTTTGGCAAATAAGTTGTGGTATCTAAATCTAGACTGATATTATCATTGAGGTCTATATAGTTAATGCTTTCAACATCCGAAGGATAGGCATATGCATTAAAATCCGATGGTAAATTAGCTTGCGAATCCTTCAAGTCAATCTCATCGCTCTCAATGTATTTTACAGTTTCTATATTGAAATAGAATTTGTAGGGATCAAACCCCTCAGGTAAATAATCTGAAGTATCAAAACCCAACTCAATTTCGGGCTCTTCCTCTATATAGACAATACTATCGATATCAAATCTACCTTCTGTTTTCGGATTGCTTGCCAACATCCCGTTGACAACAAATAATCCTAATACGATACTTAATGTTAAACTCCTTTTAATCATAACGCTTGTAGGTTAATTTATAAGCAAAGATATAACAGGGGTTTTCGACTATTATTGTATTTTCTAATGACCCGAATAAAATATCATAAAGCCAAAAACGGAACATTGGTAATATCTGATAACGAAAATTATCAACTTCTTATTTTAACAAATACTTCTTTACCGTCCTGACACTTTTTCCATACTTTTTTTACGACAAAAAATAGAAGGTTTTTAATGTTAATATTAAGTTAACACACCCAATGACGTTGTAATACTACCATTCATCGATATAAAAAAACATCAAAACTAGCCAAATCAAGCCATGCAATAAGCTTAAAAGTGAAAGCGCCAAGTAACTTCGACCGACGGAATAGGAAAACCTATACCCATAGAAAAAGCCTCCTAAACATATAGAAGGCTTTTATCTGGCTAATTCAAATCTTTTCATAAAGATCCTCTATTAATAAGACCGTCGAAAATTACAAATGTTACATCGGAGGGCTTCATTTCTTAGATCAGTTTATTTTTCGGTACTTTGAAACTTCAATAAATTAAGCTAAAAAATGAGCAAAACTTTACTTCTCAAAATCATTATTGCATTGGTAATATTGGGTGGCCATACCGGGCAAGCCCAAATTTTCAAAAAGAAAGAAACCAAATCTTCGGAAGACGCGCCTAAAAAAGACAAAATCAAACCATATAACAAAGTGATAACAAAAACGGCCAAAACCGATAAAGGCCTTTTTGATGTTCATATTGTCGATGACAAATACTTTTATGAAATACCCGATTCGCTATTCAATAAAGAAATGTTGATGGTCAGTCGAATTTCTAAGACTGCATCGGGCCTCGGGTTTGGTGGAGGAAAAATAAACACTAAAGTATTACGTTGGGAAAAGAAAGCTAAGAAGGTGCTGCTGCGGGTCGTAAGCTATAATATTATAGCCGCTGATTCGCTTCCTGTTCATGAAGCAGTATTAAATTCTAATTTCGAACCGTTACTGTACGCTTTTGACATCAAAGCTTTCAAAAAAGATAGTGTCTCACCGTCTACTGTAGTCGAAATTGACCCCTTATTTGCAAAAGATATACCCGCCCTAGGTTTACCAGAAAGGTATCGCGAACAGTATAAAGTATCAAAATTAGATGAAAGTCGAACCTATATAGAATCTTTAAAGAGCTATCCGCTAAACATCGAGGCCCGAAGTGTAAAAACCTATATCGCCAAAAGGCCACCAAGTAATGGTAGTCTGGGCTCTATATCGGTGGAAATTAACAACTCTATGGTACTCTTACCCAACAAGCCCATGAAACGTCGTTATTTTGATGAACGTGTGGGATGGTTTGCAAGAGGACAGACCGATTATGGCCTTGATGTTCAAGAAAGTAAAACCATAAAATTTTTAGACCGATGGAGACTTGAGATAAAAGACGAGGATATTGAAAAATATAAACGGGGTGAATTGGTCGAACCTAAGAAACCTATTGTCTATTATGTAGATAGGGCCACTCCGAAAAAATGGATTCCGTATATTAAACAGGGTATTGAAGATTGGCAAATCGCATTTGAGGAAGCAGGTTTTAAAAATGCCATTATCGCTAAAGAACCACCAACAGTTGAGGAGGATCCAGAATGGTCTCCCGAAGATGTACGCTATTCCGTTGTACGCTATTTGGCTTCTCCCATACCCAATGCGAATGGTCCGCATGTCAGCGACCCAAGAAGTGGTGAGATTTTAGAATCGGATATCAACTGGTACCACAATGTAATGACCTTATTACGCAATTGGTTCTTTGTACAGACTGCTGCCATTAACCCCGACGCCCGAAATCTTTCCTTTAAAGATAATGTTATGGGCCGATTGATACGTTTCGTTTCCTCACACGAAGTTGGGCACACTTTAGGCTTGCCACACAACATGGGAAGCAGTGTGGCTTACCCTGTGGACTCATTACGTTCGGTGTCTTTTACAAAAAAATATGGTACAGCGCCCTCTATTATGGACTATGCGCGTTTCAACTATGTGGCGCAACCCGAAGATGGTGATGTCGCCTTGATGCCAGATATTGGCATCTATGACAAATATGCCATTCGATGGGGCTACAAACCCATTCCCGATGCATCATCAGAAGAAGAAAAACCGATTTTGGACCAATGGATTTTAGCACATTCAGGAGATCCGCTATATCGTTTTGGTCACCAACAAATGGGCGAGGTTATTGACCCTAGTTCACAAACGGAAGATTTGGGTGATGATGCTATAAAAGCCAGTACTTACGGTATACTAAACCTAAAACGTATTGTGCCTGAATTGCTAACATGGACCTCAGAAAAAGGAAAGAACTACGATGATGTAAAAAAACTATACGGTCAGGTGATTGCTCAATTCAACAGGTATATGGGCCATGTGTCAAATAACATTGGCGGGGTATATGAGCACCATAAAACGTATGATCAAGAAGGCGCAGTATACACCCCGGTAGCCAAAGATCATCAGAAAAACTGTTTGATTTTCGTTCAAGAGCAATTATTTACAACTCCAGAGTGGCTTATCGACGAGAATCTTTTTAACAAAATACAATACTCTGGCGCCTTAGAAACCATTCGAAAAATACAAGTGACTACATTAGACAACATTTTAAGTTTAGGAAAATTACAACGCATTATCGAAAACGAAACCGTCAATGGAAATAGCGCCTACCGATTGCTCGACCTGATGGCTGATTTAAGAACAGGACTTTGGTCAGAACTTCGTGCCGGACAAAAAATTAACACCTATCGTAGAAATCTTCAAAAAGCACATATCGATAGATTGCAATACCTTATGACCGTCGGAAACAAAACTAAAAAACCTGATTTCGGTGGATACCAAAAATCTACCGCCGTAAACACAAATCAATCGGATATTAGATCAATCGTCAGGGCAGAACTTGTTGCTTTGAGCAATTCAATTAAAAGGGCTGCACTAAAGACATCCGATGCTATGAGCCGTTATCACTTAAGAGATATCGAGGCCCGTATAGCGCTAATTTTAGAACCGAAGTAACAGGGAATTTAATTTTTAAAATATATAAAATCCGATAAACGGTAGAAATTGTCGATGAAATAAACATTTAAACCACATTTTTTCTACTTTTGACAACACTAGGGGCCGCATTTCACAACAATACGCTTTTTTCGACCTACAGTTTACCTATCTTAGCTAAAGAATTTTAAAACCCGAATCATGTCACATAAAGTAAAAAGTCTTTTATATTTCGTTTGTTTTGTAGCTGCATTTGCTTTGTACTCTAATATTGAAGACGAAACCACTGAAGTTAATTATTCGGAGGCCACAGAATTGGCTAAAACTGACATAAATCAAATTTCTTCGACAGACCTTCCTGAAGAAAAAATACAGTAATAAATTACCAAACCTATTTCTATATTGTGAAAGGCGTGGATTAAAATCCACGCCTTTTCTTTTACCTCTACCCCAACAGTCGACCCGGTTAAAATAATCATAAAACATAGGCTTCTTTTAAACCTTTGAGATAACTCTGCGTCTTACTTATACTATCATTAAAATAAAAAATATGAAAAATGTAGCACTAGTAGTAATGCTTTTGGTTGGTATGACGGCCATCGCTCAAAAAGCCAAAGATAATCATAGGGGGGCGATGAAAGATCTGACCCCAGAACAAGTAGCAACCCTACAAACAAAACAAATGACCTTGGCCCTAGATCTTTCACAAGCCCAGCAATCAAAAATTCAAGCAATAAATTTGGAAAATGCCAAGCTTCGTAAGACAAAAATGGAGGAAAGAAAAGCGGCCAGAAAAGAGGGTGATGCCAAGAGACCCACTTCTGAAGAGCGTTATGCCATGAAAAACGAAATGTTAGATCATCAAATTGCCCAGAAGGCTGCAATGAAAAAAATACTTTCGGAAGACCAATTTGAAAAATGGTCAAAGATGAAACATGCCAAGCGAAAGGGTTTTCGCGGTAATAAAGACAAACAGCGCGCTAGAAAGTAAAAAGCACTATAAAATTTGGGTCAACTTTAAAAAGTTGACCTTTTTTTATTTAAAAAATTCTAAAACCTGCTTCAATAGCCCGACTAACATCATTGAGCCATAAAGGCCCAGGCCCTCTCCCTCACACAAGCCTCTTAATTCTATTTCCTTTAGTAGATATTTAGAAGCATATTTTTCGTCTACTATGTATCTTTAGCACTTAGATTAAACATACATTTCATCATGATGAAGAACAGCCATAAAGAATCTAGTTTCAATAGACGTACGTTCGTAAAATCTTCATTGATTGGCGGAATTTCGATTTCGTTCCTTCCTTTTTTCGCTAGCTGCGAGCAAGAGACCTTGAGTTACGACTTGGCTTTAGACACTCCCACAAAATTGTTTGATGGCAAAAGATGTTGGACCCACCCACGTGCTGGCATCGTACCTGGCTTAGGCACGAATGGAAACCCCAAAGTAGTAATGACCATGAATAATCTAGATTTAGCGGGCAGTGATGTTTTCTATGGAATGTTCGAACTTTTTACTAATAACTTGTCGAAAAATTGGTCTGCACCAAAAGAATTAAAATCATTGGCACCTAGATTCGAAATTATTAATAACATCGAACGACCCGTAGCATTAAGTGATTTTTGGCCTAAATGGCATGCTGCTTCAAAAACGCTATTAGGAACAGGGCACACGGTGGCTTATACTCCCGATTGGAAAGTAACCAATCCGCGACCTAGACATACGGGGTACGCTACTTATGATGTACAAACCAAAAAATGGAATGATTGGCAAAAACTTGAAATGTACGATAACGATAAGTTTTTCAATTCAGGGGCAGGGTGCGTTCAGCGTTATGACCTCGAGGACGGCAACATATTGCTTCCTATATATTTTAGTCCGAAAGGAAAAAACGCAAGAGTTACTATTTGCAAGTGCGCTTTCGATGGAAAAAAACTAACATACCTTTCCCATGGTACCGAACTTAATATAAATGACAAAACACGAGGCTTAGGAGAACCTTCATTAACCAAATTCAAAGACAACTACTTCTTGACCATGCGCAATGACAAAAAAGGTTTTGTCTCACGAAGCCAAGATGGATTGCACTTTGAAGACTACCACCCATGGACGTTCGATGATGGCACGGAACTCGGCAGCTATAACACCCAGCAGCATTGGTTAACGCATAGTGAAGCACTATTTCTAGTATACACTCGAAAAGGAGCGAACAACGACCATGTCTTTAGACATCGGGCACCACTCTTTATGGCAGAGGTCGACCCCGAACGGTTATGTGTGATTCGAGCGACCGAACAAATTCTTGTGCCTGAAAGAGGTGCCCGTTTGGGAAATTTTGGCGTCACCGATATATCAGCCGATGAATCATGGGTAACGGTGTCTGAGTGGATGCAACCGGAAGGTGTCGAAAAGTACGGCAGTGATGGCAGTGTTTTTGTAGCAAAAGTGAAATGGACTAAAAAAAACAACCTTTTTTCTAAAACATAGGGCGAATCGAACAGATTATCATGCATTAATTGATACCTTCATAGTTGTGCATGCATATTATAAATATTAAAAGTAGAATGATTCCCAAATAAAATAAAACGTAAGATGAAGATCTTTTTTTTGATTTTTACATTAGGCTCAATAATGACATCTACCGCACAAATCAAAGTCATTCTTGATACCGATATCGACTCTGACGTAGACGACGTACAGGCCTTGGCCATGCTGCATTCTTATCATGAATTAGGAATGATAGATTTGCTAGGGGTCGTTGTGACGAGCTCCGATACGTTTTCATATCAATGTGTCGATGCCATAAATACTTATTATCAACGCCCTGATATCCCCGTTGGGTTTTTAAAACAACAAAAAACACTTAACAACTTTTCAAAATACACAAAACAGATAAGTACAGCCTTTCCACACGATATCAAGTCAACAAATCAAACTACAGAATCGGCGCGATTATACAGAAAACTCTTAATAGAAAGCGAAGATAATTCAGTCATTATCGTTACAATCGGTCACTTGACTAGCCTTCAAAATTTACTGCAATCAGAAGGCGATGATCTCTCTCCACTGACCGGAAAAGAATTGGTAGCGGAAAAAGCAAAAAAATGGTTGTGCATGGGTGGCACATTCCCTGAAGGAAAGGAAGCCAACTTTTATCGTCCCGATCCCGCCGCTACTTTCTATTGTCTAGAGAACTGGAACAAAGAGGTTATTTTCTCTGGGTGGGAAGTCGGAAATCAAATTCTTACCGGAGGAGCATATCTTAAATCACGTTTGAACCAAGACAACCCCGTTTATCTTGGGTATGAGTTGTATAACAAATTTGCAGGAAGACCGGCATGGGATCAAGTCGCCGTAATGCTTTTAGATGAAGCCACGGCCCTAAACTATTTCGATATCGATTACAAAGGATATGTCACGGTACAGAGAGATGGCAGCAATAAATGGCACTCTGGCAAACGCCTGCCCGGAACCCATCATGCCATCGTTTCAATCAAAGAAGGAATCGACCCGAAAGATATCGCCCGAACCATGGATGACCTTATCCTTAATTTTAATTCAAACTAATCGTTTACCATGAAATATGCCTATACCATTATCTATGTAGATGACGTGCCTTCTACCATAACTTTCTACAAAAAAGCTTTCGGATTTGAAAACAGATTCATTTCACCCGAGAATGACTACGGAGAACTGAAATCTGGCTATACGACCATAGCCTTTGCCGCCACCGCATTGGGAAATTCAAATTTCAAAGACGGTTTTGAAAAAAGTACATCAACAAAAAAACCTTTCGGTGTAGAATTGGCTTTTACAAGTGAGCATATTGAAGCAGACTTTAAAAATGCCATCAATGCCGGTGCCACGGAATTTGAACCGATAACCCAAAAACCTTGGGGACAAAAAGTAGGTTACCTGCGTGACAATAATGGATTTCTAATTGAAATATGCACTCCAATCAAAGCAACCTAACTTCAAAATCACATGACTCGCTACTAGAATGTTAAACTATCTAACGCAGCAATTGTTTCATCCAAATCACCATAACTAAGGGCGTCGTTCAGAAAATAGCTTTCAAAAGCACTGGGTGGCAGATAGATACCTTTATCTAGCATTCCATGAAAATATTTTCTAAAATATTCATTGTTCCCTTTAGCCGAGCTTTCAAAATCGACAACCGGAGTATCAGTGAAATGTACTGATATCATTGATCCATAGCGATTGATTTGGTATGGCACACCTTTACTTTTCAGCACATTATCAAACCCCTCATGTAAATGTTCGGTCTTATCGGCAAGACTTTCAAATACTTCCGGATGTTTTTCCAGTTCGGTCAGCATAGCCAAGCCTGCGCTCATGGCCAAAGGATTCCCACTCAAGGTTCCCGCTTGGTATACTGGCCCTTCTGGGGCCAAATGTGACATAATTTCTTCACGTGCAGCAAAAGCCCCTACAGGTAATCCTCCACCAATGACCTTGCCGAACATCACAATATCGGCATTGATTCCTAAGGACTCTTGAGCCCCTCCTTTTCCTAAACGGAACCCCGTCATCACCTCATCGAACAACAATAAAATACCTTCTTGATCACAAATCTCCCGTAATCCGTTCATAAAACCTTGCTGTGGAATAATACACCCCATATTTCCAGCGATAGGCTCAATAATTATAGCGGCTATTTTGTCTTTGTTGGCAGTCACCAAAGCCCGAACACTATCGAGGTCATTATATTTTGCCAGTAGCGTATCTTTTGCCGTGCCCTGGGTTACCCCTGGACTATTTGGGCTTCCAAAGGTTACCGCCCCACTTCCTGCTTGAATCAAAAACGAATCGGAATGCCCGTGGTAGCAACCAGAAAATTTGATAATCTTGTCTTTGCCCGTATACCCTCGTGCCAACCGTACCGCACTCATACAAGCTTCGGTACCGCTGTTCACAAAACGTATCTTATCAATATTCGGCACCATGGAAACGGCCAGCTTGGCCAATTCAGTCTCAATTTCCGTCGGCATACCAAACGAGGTTCCTTTTTTCGCTTTTTCTACTACCGCATTAATTACGGGGGCATGGGCATGGCCCAAAATAAGCGGACCCCAAGAGGCGATATAGTCTATAAACCTATTTCCATCTTCATCATAAAAATAGGCTCCTTTGGCTTCCTTTACGAAAATTGGATCGCCACCGACAGCTTTAAAGGCTCGAACTGGTGAGTTCACACCACCTGGAATATATTTTTTGGCCTCAGCAAACAAGGCGCTACTTCTTTGATATTGCATAAAATGTTAGTTATAAGATTCGGTCTTTACCGTAAGTTTTTGACCTATAGAAATAGTGTTTCCCATCATGTAGTTCCAGCGTTTAAGCTGATCGACCGAAACTTGGTACCTTTTTGATAATGAATAGAGCGTATCACCTTTTTTTACTACGTGCACCCTATTTTCTTGGCCTGTAATTTTAGAGTTTTTAGCTATAACTTCGTGTTTTCGGCCATACCCTTGATTTATAACGGCCTTATCATATTGCCCCAAATCATAACGTTCGATAAGCGCTATCAATTTGTGGGGGTATCGTTTGTCGGTAGCGTAACCCGCCTGTCTCAAGCCCTTTGCCCATCCTTTATAATCATCAGTACGCAAATCAAACAAAAAGGAATAACGAGAACGTGTAGTCAGAAAAATACTATGGTCGCGATAAGAGTACATCGGGTGATTGTATTTTCTGAAGCACTCTCCTTTTTCATCGTCGTCGTGGTGGTCAAAATCACCCTGCCATCCCGTGTGGCATTTGATCCCGAAATGGTTATTGGTTTTCACTGCCAAAGCGCCTTTCCCAAAACCACTCTCTAGCATACCCTGTGCAAGCGTGATACTGGCGGGTATTCCGTATGCTTTCATCTCGAACTGGGCAATTTCGGCAAAGGTCTCAATATATTGATCCACGTTAGCTATTGGGAATTTTTGAAACCTTCCATTATCTTCAGGAAAGGGATAATCAGTATTTTGTTTTGGTGTTTTATCCTGCGGCTCGGCAACTACCGTAGGAGTTGTTTCTTTATGGGACTTGTTATAAGTCGTCTTTTTTTTCGCTTTACAGCCAATCAAGAAGATTCCTAAAACTAGCGTAACTATCAATTTTTTCGTCATACGGCGATCAATGGTAGATTTTTTTTCTCTAAAATTTTGTTCATTCCCGAAATACCCTGTAATCCTCCAGTGTGAACAGCTAATATTTTAGTACCTGCTAAAAAGTAGTCGTTTCTAATCATCTCAAAGAGACCGAACAACATCTTTCCAGTATAGATGGGGTCAAGGGAAATATGGGTCTCCCGTTGAAAATCATTGATAAATGCAATGAGTTCTCGCGATACCTTGGCATACCCCCCAAAATGGTACTCCGTTTTCAAAGTCCAATTTTCCTTACGTACAAATTTACGAATATCTTCGTTTAAAAAGTTGCCTTTTACCGCCGGGAAGCCCAAAACTTGCTGTTCGGGGTTTGATGCATTGACAATTCCTGATAAGGTACCTCCGGTACCAACAGCACAACAAATATATTCAAAACACGCATCCTCATGAGTTAAAATTTCCTCACAACCCCGTATCGCCAAGGTGTTCGTACCGCCTTCCGGCAACATATAATATTGGCCAAACTCTTCCTTAAGACCATTCAAAAATTCAGGCTTTTCTTTGTCTCGATACGCTCGCCTATCCACAAACTTAAACCGCATTCCGTGTGTACTTGCCAATTTAAGGGTAGAATTTTCATGCCATTTAACAGCAAGCTCGTCGCCACGAATCACACCAATTGTCTGAATACCACTCAATTTTCCTGCATAGGCCGTTGCCGCAATATGGTTGGAATAGGCTCCGCCAAAGGTCAACAAGGTGTCAAAGTGCTGGGACTTGGCCTCAAGAATATTGTATTTTAGTTTTCGATATTTATTCCCTGATATCAATGGATGTATCAAGTCTTCCCGTTTTATAGAAAGAGACACTTTTTTTTCTTTAAGAAGAGGAAGGTGAACGGGTTGATTTTCAATCTTCAAAGCGAACATTTTTCATCGCCAAAGATATTTAATAAAACTGAACATTTTTCGTTCGTTCAAATAATCAAGGTTTTTCTCATTATCGTAGGCTTCCCGCTCAAAACTTACATTCTGGTAACCTATATATCTATCCATATAAAAAATAGATTTCAAAATCCACTCAACGATATAAAAGATGTAAAAAGGGGCAATCAAGAGTTCTTGCTGCTGCTTCAGATGAATTTTCTCATGGTTGATGAGTACAATATCTTCTTTCAGCGCGTCGTTCTTAAGAAAAATGAAAGGCCATAATGAAAGCCCAACATAATTTTTATAAAAGAAATGTTTGAAGACTAAAATCATAATCCAGTTTTTAAACGTGTTATGACAAAGTTAATTGTAAACACACTTTGCAAATATAAGTAACCACTTTTCTTGCCAACAATTGCCTTAATTCGTTCAACTGCATATTTACTCCATAAAACCGGCGGTTTAACGATATATAAGGATGCTTTTCAACACATATTTTGTAATTTTATAGCCCTATGAAGAAAATAATTGCTGTCGAAGAAGGTGATTTCTACCTTTCAAAAGAAGGATATAGGGTCTTTACCGAACGATACCATCTTAAAAGAGGTTATTGCTGCGAAAGTGGCTGTCGACATTGCCCTTACGGATACAACACCAAGACCAACTCAAAATAACTTTACCCTCATCGACAATAGCCTAAAAAGTATTCGGCACAGTTTTTGAGATATTTTAAGATAAATTTAAACGTTATTTAACTCCAAAAAAAATTGCTATGAGAAGAATAAAAATCTTAGTGCTTCCCGTACTTGCCATGGTGTTTATGGCCTCTTGTACTTCGGTACGCGTTTTGTCCGATTACGATAGGGAAGCAAACTTTACCACCTACAAATCGTACGCCTTCTACAAAACCGGCATTGACAAGGCTCAAATTTCCGACCTCGATAAAAAACGGATACTAAAGGCCATTGACGCGGAATTAAGTTCCCGTGGTTTTGTAAAATCCGAGAATCCTGACATTTTGATAAGTATTTTTACCAAGGAAAAAGAACAAGTTGATATTTACAATAACTATTGGGGCGGTTTCGGCTGGGGCTGGAACCCTTATTATTGGGGACCCGGCTGGGGCGGAAACAATGTTAGCACACGTACCGAAGGTTCTTTATACATCGATTTGATAGATGCCAAGAATAAAGAATTGGTATGGCAAGGCAAAGGTGTAGGAAACCTTGGCAACATAGAGAATATTGCTAAAAAAGAAGAACGCATTCGAGAGTTTGTGTCTCAAATTCTTCAAGAGTATCCACCGAATGCCGTGGCAGCCAAATAACACCCATTACTAAAAAATAGCTCCAAGTATATTATAGAAAAGTCCCCGCTTCAAAAGAAGCAGGGACTTTTTGTATCTTTATAATACGTCATTCGCCATGGTAAAAAAGAAATATACATATACCGATGACCTACGAGAGCAATCCTATACTAGACAAATTACCCGAACACCTAAAGCAGTTCATCAAACCACAGAACTATAAAGATTATACGGCTATTGACCAAGCTGTGTGGCGCTATG
Organism: uncultured Kriegella sp.; assembly: GCF_963975415.1. Taxonomy (NCBI): domain Bacteria; kingdom Pseudomonadati; phylum Bacteroidota; class Flavobacteriia; order Flavobacteriales; family Flavobacteriaceae; genus Kriegella; species uncultured Kriegella sp. The sequence continues at coordinate 33,759 of NZ_CAXBGN010000018.1, read as the reverse complement.
TGATGCGCAAAAATGTCGATTATCTAAGTGCAGTAGCCCATGAATCATATACAGACGGGTTAAAAAAGACAGGCATCGCTATAGACCATATTCCGAATATGTATGGTATGAACCGTATTTTAAGAGAAATAGGCTGGGCAGCTGTTGCCGTAGATGGGTTTATTCCACCTGCTGCTTTTATGGAGTTCCAAGCCTATAATGTACTGGTCATTGCTTCTGACATTCGACAATTGGAACATATCGAATATACACCTGCACCAGATATCATTCACGAAGGTGCTGGCCACGCTCCGATTATTGCCAACGCCGAGTATGCTGAATACCTAAGAAGATTCGGCGAAATTGGGTGCAAGGCTATTTCTAGCGTCAAAGATTATGAACTATATGAGGCGGTACGATATCTCAGTATTATCAAAGAAGCACCGGATACCCCAAAGGAAGAAATTGAAAAAGCCGAAAAAGCAATTGAGGTATTGCAAGAAAATATGGGCAAACCCAGTGAGATGACGCTAATTCGTAACCTGCATTGGTGGACGGTAGAGTACGGACTTATCGGTTCGCTCGACAATCCCAAAATATATGGAGCGGGGTTACTGTCTTCAATTGGCGAAAGTGCTTGGTGCATGACCGATAAGGTTACAAAGCTCCCCTATTCATTGGAAGCCGTGAAGACCTCGTTTGACATTACCAAACCACAACCACAACTCTTTGTAACGCCTGATTTTGCATTTCTGAGCCAAGTATTGGAAGACTTTGCCAATACAATGGCTTTACGAACCGGCGGACTCGACGGCATACAAAAACTCATTGATTCTCAATCTTTAGGCACGGTGGAGCTAAGCACTGGACTTCAGATTTCCGGAGTTTTCGATAGTGTCATTGCACACCAAGGGCAGCCAATCTATATACAAACCAAAGGGGAAACGGCATTGGCTTTTCGTGAAAGGGAACTGGTAGGCCACAGTGCGAAACGACACTCCAAAGGATTCGGGACGCCCATCGGAAAACTCAAAGGCATCAATCTGGCTATTGAAAACATGAGTCCGCGTGACTTAAAAGCCTATAAAATTTATGAAGGGGAAACCGTTTCATTGGAGTTCGAAGGCGGAATTCAAGTTTCCGGACAAATTATTACAGGTACAAGAAATCTTCAAGGAGCGATTTTGCTAATTACTTTTAAGAACTGTAGTGTAACGTATAAAGACAATACCATTTTTACATCCCCTTTCGAATTATATAGCGTAGCAGTTGGCAAAGAAGTTGTATCGGCCTTTAATGGGCCAGCAGATCTTAAAAGTTTTGATTTGGTGACCCACACCCTACCTCCACCGGATCATAAGCCAGAAGCTTCTGAGCAGCAAAAGTCGCTTGAACGATATTACGAGCAAATTCGACATTTTAGGCAAGGAAAGAATACTACTATTTCACGCAATAAGGTTTTTACCGAACTACAAGAAAAGCATCCCTCAGATTGGCTACTTCCAATCGAATTATACGAGCTTGCCAAAAATAATGGTGATGAACGCTTTGCTTTAGAAATTAAAGCGCATCTCGAAAAAATAAAACACGACTGCCCGGGAACGGGACGGTTGATAGATGATGGGTTAGCTTTAGTGAATAAAAAATTAGTAACTTAACCCCTGTTATTTTTGGTTTGGATTAAATTAGGAATTATAAAAATATAATACAAAATGGATTGGACACGTAGAAAATTTATAAGCACTGGATTTATGACTACCCTCGGTGGTGTCTGGTTAAGTAGCGGTTTTGACAATCTATCGTTTCAATCTGGTCCTAATAAATTACCTGGTGGCTTTTGGCCAGTTATGATGACTCCCTTTAATGAAGATTTATCCATCGATTACCCAGGGCTAAAGCGATTGATTCGTTGGTACGAAGATGCCGGTTCTACAGGCCTATTTGCAAATTGCGGTTCAAGTGAAATGTACGACCTAAGTAATCAAGAACGTATAGATCTCACGAAGTTTGTGGTTGAAAACACCAATCTTCCTGTAGTATCTACAGGAACTTTTTCGGGGCAAATAACCGAGAATGCCGATTTTATAAAGAAAATTCATGATACGGGGGTTCAAGCGGTCGTTTTAATACCCTCCGTGATGGTCAAAAAGGAAGAAACGGATGCCGAACTACTACATTCGTTCGAAGGTATTCTGAACCAGACTGGAAACATTCCCTTGGGCATTTACGAATGCCCTAGTCCCTATTCTCGTAAGGTCAGTCCTGAAATACTGAATCAACTTCAAAAAACCGGGCGTTTCCTATACTTTAAAGATACAACGTGCGATGCAGAATTGGTCGCCCATAAAATAGCAATAACTTCTAATTCTTCTTTAGGTATTTATAATGCCCATTCGCCTGATGTATTGCATTCTATTCAACACGGCGGTGCAGGCATGTCTTGTATTGCCGGTAATTATTATCCTGAATTATTCTCTTTTTTATGGGAAAATGGAAGAGATAAAGAAGTCTCGAAATCGGTTAAAAAAGTCAATGACTTCATTCTCAAGAACAAATCTGTCATTGGTAAGAAATATTCAATCGGTGCCAAGTATTTTATGAACCTACGCGGGCTTGAATTGACCTTAAACAGTCGGAAAAAAACCCAACCGTTGGACAGTTCTGATAAAGCTAGGTTAGACTTGCTGTGGAAAGAGCTTTCTGTATTGGGCGACGAAGCGCTAATTAATCTTGTAACTTATTCTTAAATAGAAAACGACCCGCCCAAAGTGAGGTTGTTCCGATGCTGTCAATGTCATAATAAGGGCAGTTCTAAAATCTACCCACGCAAAATGAAAGAACTATTTTTTATTGCCATCCTTTTTGTATTTCACACGCAAAGCTCTTTGTCTCAATTTGAACCCAACTATGAGGAGAGCAAAATTCCCAATTTTGACCTACCCGATCCATTAACCACTTTTGATGGTAAAAAAATAAGCCGAAAAGGGCAATGGAAGCGTACAAGAAGACCAGAACTGTATGCTTTTTTCGAGGAAAACGTCTACGGAAAAATCCCTGCCGAATTCAACGATTTTTCGGCAAAGGTTCTGGAGCAAGGGGATAATGCCATAAATGGAAAAGCCAAACGCCGTCAGGTCGAACTTTCTTTCGAGAAAAATGGTAGAACATTGCAATTCACGATGTTAATCTATTTACCTAAGAACGTGAAGAAGGCACCCATTTTTTTAGGCTATAATTTTCTAGGAAACCACACGATTGCCGAAGATGAAAATATAATAATCTCAAAGGCTTGGGCTAGAAACAGTGACAAATATGGTATTTCAGGCAACAAATTCACTTCAGCTACCCGCGGTATTCGAACGAATCGTTGGGCGGTAGAGAAAATTTTAGACGCAGGGTTTGGCTTAGCCACAATTTATTATGGGGAAGTGGACCCCGATAAAGATGATTTTTCCGATGGTATTCATCCTTTTCTCTATAATCAAGGTCAACAAAAACCAGATGACAACGAATGGGGAAGTATTGCGGCCTGGGCCTGGGGATATAGTCGGGCTATGGATTATTTCGAAAAATCAAAGGAAATCAATTCGTCAAAGGTTGTAGTTTTCGGACATTCGCGATTGGGTAAGACTGCCTTGTGGGCCGGCGCAACCGATGAACGGTTTGCCGCGGTTATCTCAAATGATTCCGGTTGCGGTGGAGCCGCGTTGTCAAAACGCAAGGTTGGCGAGACCGTTGGACGTATCAACGATATTTTTCCATACTGGTTCTGTACTAATTTTAAGGCATACAATAATAACGAAGAGGCCTTACCGGTAGACCAACACGAATTGTTGGCGCTAATTGCACCGAGACCTTTATATGTCGCCAGTGCCAAAGAAGACCAATGGGCAGACCCCAAAGGTGAATTTCTTTCGGCTTATCATGCCTCTGAAGTGTACGGGTTGTTTAAAAAAGAGGGCATTCCCACAGACCAAATGCCAATGGTCAACCAGCCTATTCAAAACACACTCGCCTATCACATCAGAACCGGAATTCATGACGTTACAGACTTCGATTGGGAACAATATATAAAATGGGCCAAGCAGCAATTATAAGCCAATCATTCAATCTTTGAGCATAAGCTCATGAAGGTTTTGATCCACGATTTGATCTCGATAGATCAGGGTCCACCCCATAGAATTGGTCAAAATATAGAATTTCGAGAGTTCGCTTATCAATCGGTTCTGAGCGTTTGTTTTTAAAGATGATAGTGCTACTTTCTTCATTAAAGAAGCATGTACATTCTTTTTAATTTTGTTGTAGTCAGATTCGTTGAATTGGTTTAAGTAATCGGCCGTGACATCGTAATATTCAAAATCAGGATAAATTTTAATTTCGGCTTCCGGAATGCTTTTTAAACGTAAAACTTTTGTCTGCTGATCAATTTCCATATCCAATTTACTTAGATCATAGGCCACCGTAACTTCTGCATTCACCACAACCAATGCCTTTTTGTGTGCCGTAATCAATGGCCCAAAGAGCTGTTGTGAATCTTTGTAGTTGTAAACCTCGGCAAAATGCCCCTCGGTAACGATCAGTTTTGATACGTTGTCGATTTGTTGCTGAATCAACATAGAGTTTTCTTGAAGAATAGATTCACTTTCCTTTTCCTCAGAACAAGACCTGAAGATGAACACCACTGCCAACGTAACCACTACACCGATAAAGATTTTTTTCATAAAAATCACGAATAGTCAAGTCATGTACCACTACGAAATACCTAGTACAAACTTTTCAAAGTATATTTCAAAGGTACAGATTGCTGTGTACTTTACAAGGGCATTAAATTACAACGCTTTTACCTTTAATTGTTCTCTGGAAGGAAGTTAAAACGTCATAAAAGGATATGCTTGCCGAAGATCCCTAACCTTCGCTTCTAGACCTTTTTCAAATTTTTTGTGTTCCTCAGACGCAGCATTGAACGGTCGGTGCGACCTTCCCTTTTTAACAACATCAACTTTATCCATCGTAGGATAAGCGCTTTGTACAATGCAAATTGACTTGAATTTCTCCCAGATATAATCGATTGCCAACTCATTCGGGTGTATCATATCGGCCTTATAAAAACGATAATCCCTGAGTTCGTCCATCATCAGTTCGTACGAAGGGAAATATCTTTCGCATACGTTCTGGGCAATAGATTTTTCAAGAACTTCATGAAGGGCCGCAATAAGATGCGCCTTGCTTCTTTGATTCTCAACGAAACCATCTTTTAGATGACGCACAGGGGATACCGTAAAAATAAAATTGGTATTCGGGTTTATTGCCCGTGCATGCTGCATAGTATTTTCAATACTGGTGGCAATTTCGTGCACTGACAGGAGTTCTTTTGTGAATTTTTTCTGAGGCACTTTATGACAATTAGCTACAAAAGCCCTTTTTTCGACATGGCGGTAGGCCCATGCGGTTCCCAAAGTAATGACCACATGCGTTGTCTTCGCAATTTGTTCTTTGGTGATTTTCAGCCGTAAATTCAATTTTTTTACTAATTTTTCTTCAGATGCATCACTTAAATCTGAATGGCTATCAAAGCAATGCCACCGTTCATTGTGAAAAAAAACTTCGTCTTCGGTATATAAAACATCCCGAACCGCCCTTGAAACAAGGTTCTCAATCGAGAGGGGGTGAAATAAAATTCCAAAAGGGTTTTGAATGTTTCGAAATTTGAAATAATCTAATTTTCTTCCCAGATGTTGTGCAAAACACGACCCTATCAGTAACAGTTCGCTATCGTAACTGATTTGATTTTTTTCAGGTTTTAACGGTATTTGGGTCTGGAGTTTCATTTGAAGAACTTCTTTAATCGAATATTAGACATCCCTCCAAAAGTAAGAACATACCATATTATCCATAACAATTTCAAACAACGCGCACTATTCTATCATCCTGTTATGATGCAAGATAATCCTTTCCCTTTTCCAAAGCCTCAACAATACCCGCTGGGTTTTTACCCCCTGCAGTAGCAAAGAAAGGTTGACCGCCGCCGCCGCCTTGAATATATTTGCCGAGTTCCCTGACTATGGTTCCCGCATTCAAATTTTTCAGGGACACCAATTCCTTAGAAATATAGCAAGAAAGCAGTGCCTTGTTGTTCTGCTCGGTTGCAAATAACAGAAAAAGGTTGTCTTGATTATTTCCCATTTCAAAGGATAAATCCTTGATTCCAGCCGCATCGAGGTCCAGTTTTTTCGCAAGGAATTTAACGCCATTAATCTCTTGTAATTCTGTCTGCAATTCGCCTTTCAGATTCTTTGCCTTGTCTTTTAACAACTGCTCTACTTCTTTTTTGAGCTTAGCATTTTCCTCCTGTAGATTCACAACTGCCTTTACCGGATCTTGTGCATTATTGAGTACATCTTTAATCTCGTACAGCTTTCTATTATTATCAAAATAGAAATCTTTCACGGCATCGGAAGTTATGGCTTCAATACGCCGAATACCCGCAGCAACGGCACTCTCTGACCTAATTTTGAAATGCCATATCTCTGCCGTGTTCTGCACATGCGTACCGCCACACAATTCGATAGATTTCCCGAACCGTATTGTACGGACCGTATCGCCATATTTCTCACCGAACAGGGCCATAGCACCTTCTTCGATTGCTTGGCTCATCGTTGTATTTCTATCCTCTTGCAAAACCAATTGTCCGTCGATGCGTGCATTCACAAAATTCTCGATTTCTCGCAGTTCTTCGATAGTTACCTTTCCAAAGTGGGAAAAATCAAACCTAAGGTATTTTGAATGAACTGCGGAACCCTTCTGTTCGACATGTTTTCCCAGTATTTCCCGCAGTGCTTGATGCAATAAATGGGTGGCGGTATGATTCGCAGCTGTGCGATGTCTTTGTTTCTTATCAACGACTGCCTTAAAAGTGGCATTTAAATCTTTGGGAAGGTTCTTGGTAAAATGTACGGTTTCATTATTTTCCTTTTTAGTATCTAAAATATAAACAACATCCCCCTGTGAGGCTTCCAAATAGCCTTTATCACCAACTTGGCCACCCCCTTCAGCATAAAATGGGGTCATATTAAATACCAGCTGATACTGTTCACCTTCCTTTTTGGAGACTATTTTACGATACTTCACCAATTTCACATTGGCATTCAACATATCATAACCCACAAATTCTTGTTCGACATCGTCGCTCAGAATAGTCCAATCAGATTTTGATATTGCAGAAGCTGATTTCGAGCGATTCTTTTGGGCCTGCATTGCAGTTTCAAAACCCTTTTGGTCAAGAGTATAGCCCTTCTCACCAAGAATCAGTGCTGTTAAATCGATAGGGAAGCCGTAGGTATCATAGAGTTCAAAGGCTTTTCTACCATCTACTTCTTTGCCTTTTGTACCCGTTATTATAGAATCTAAAAGAACAAGACCTTGATCTAGGGTATTTAAAAAAGAATATTCTTCTTCTTTAACCACATTCTCGATCAACTGACGTTGTTCTTTAAGTTCAGGAAAAGCACTCCCCATAGTATTGACCAAAACCGTGACCAACCTATACATAAAGGGCTCTTTCGTATTCAAAAACGTAAATCCGTAGCGTACCGCCCTTCTTAAAATTCTTCGAATGACATAACCGGCACCAGTATTACTGGGCAATTGTCCGTCAGCGATTGAAAATGCCACTGCCCGAATATGGTCGGCAATTACGCGAATAGCAATATCTATCTCCTCTTCTTTTCCGTATTCGGAATTGGTTATCGTCTCTATTTCACGAATGATCGGCGTAAAAACATCAGTATCATAATTTGAACGAACACCTTGAAGTACCATGCATAATCGTTCAAAGCCCATTCCTGTATCAACATGCTTGGCGGGTAAGGGCTCCAATTCACCATTGGCCTTTCGGTTGTACTGCATGAAGACCAGATTCCATATTTCCACTACTTGAGGGTGATCTTTGTTTACTAAAGAAGCCCCTGAAACTTTAGCTTTTTCTGCTGCTGTGCGAATGTCAACATGAATTTCCGAACACGGGCCACAGGGCCCTTGATCTCCCATTTCCCAAAAATTGTCTTTTTTGTTGCCCATGATGATACGATCCTCAGGCACAATGGCTTTCCAAAGGTCAAAAGCTTCGTTATCCATTTTCAGGTTATCGGCATCTTGGCTTCCTTCAAAAACAGAAACATAGAGACTCTTGGGATCCACTTTACAGACCGAAGTTAAAAACTCCCAGGCCCAGGCTATGGCTTCCCCCTTAAAGTAATCTCCAAAACTCCAATTTCCGAGCATCTCGAACATTGTATGGTGGTATGTGTCTTTACCTACTTCCTCAAGATCATTGTGCTTTCCGCTAACGCGTAGACATTTTTGAGTATCGACCATGCGGGTACTTTTTGGCACCGAAACACCTAAAAAGAACTCTTTAAACTGGTTCATTCCTGCGTTGGTAAACATCAAAGTAGGATCATCTTTGATGACCATCGGAGCAGATGGAACTATTTTATGGTCTTTTTCTTTGAAAAAGTTTAAGAATTGATTCCTTGTTTCCTTGGAAGTCATAGAAAATGCTAAGGTTTTACAAATTTTAACGGTTTCTACAAAACAATTTTTATATTTGTTTGTTCTGTTAAAACGAATGCACAAAAATAGGATAAAATCCCTTCATGTCTAAGGTAAAATATTATTACGATCCCGATACGCTTTCATACCGAAAGATTGAACCCCAAAAATCTAAGCGGTATCGTAATTTTGCGCTGTTTTTTTTAGGCTCAATGCTTTTTGGACTTTTGTGCCTAGTCTTGTTACTGAACACTAACCTTATCAACACACCAAGAGAATTATCGTTACAACGTGAAGTAAAGAATTACGAGCTACAATTCGAGCTTTTGGACAAAAAGATGGAACAGATCGAAGAAGTCTTGGCCAATATTGAAGACCGTGATAATAATATTTACCGTTTATATTTTGAAGCCAACCCTATACCGGAAGAACAAAGAAAAGCTGGCTTTGGTGGAATAAACCGCTATAAATCATTGGAAGGGTTTAACAATTCGGAAATGATTATTGCCACTACCAAACGTTTGGACATCATTAAAAAGCAAATGGCCATTCAATCAAGGTCTCTTGACGAAATCACTAAATTAGCAGCAGAAAAAGAAAAGCTCTTGGCTGCCATACCGGCCATTCAACCCATAAGAAATGAAAATTTAAGGCACATGGCTTCAGGTTACGGGTGGCGTTCCGACCCTTTTACCAAAGCTCGAAAAATGCACCGAGGCATGGACTTTTCTGCCCCTAAGGGTACACCAATTTACGCTAGTGGAGATGGAAAAGTGACAAGAGCCGACAATAACGCTTCTGGTTTTGGCAAACATATTCGCATAGATCACGGTTACGGCTACATGAGTCTTTATGCCCATTTGAGCAACTACAATGTAAAAAGAGGGCAAAAAGTAAAACGTGGTGATCTTATTGGGTTTGTAGGAAATACGGGGCGTTCAGAGGCACCACATTTGCACTATGAGGTATGGAAAGACAAAGACCGAATCAACCCGATTAATTTCTATTATGGCAGTTTAACAGCAGCAGAATTTGAAAATATGCTGAAATATGCCAGCCAGGAAAACCAATCATTGGATTAATGAACATAGAGCTACCTGAAAAAAGATATTATGGTATTGGTGAAGTAGCCAAAGCTTTTGGCGTGAACACCTCTTTGATTCGATTTTGGGAAAAAGAATTCGATGCCTTAAAACCCAAGAAGAACGCCAAAGGCAACCGTAAATTCACACCCCAAGACATCAAGAACCTTCAGTTAATCTATCATTTGGTAAAAGAACGTGGTTTCACTCTTGAGGGAGCTAAAACCCACCTTAAGGAAAACAAGCAAAAAACATTGAATAATTTTGATATTATTCAAAAGTTGGAGCGTGTTAAGACCGAACTTTCCAAAATAAAAGACCAGCTATAATTCACTCTTAACAAACTGTATCATGAAAAAGGGATTAATAATTTTAATAATTCTCGGGGTCATCGCATTTGGCCTTTACAACTGGGCCGTTGGGTTTAATAATACCGCCGTGCAATATGAAGCGGATGCAAAAACTGCATGGTCGAATGTAGAAAGTGCCTATCAGCGAAGAAATGACCTTATCGGCAATCTGGTAAAAACTGTTCAAGGTGCTGCCGATTTTGAACGCGGAACTTTAACCGATGTTATCGAAGCCCGTGCAAAAGCTACTTCAACCACCATCGATGCAAATAATCTTACCACGGATAATATTGCAGCTTTTCAACAAGCCCAAAACGGACTTACAGGCGCACTAAGTAAACTGATGGTCGTAGTAGAGCGTTATCCCGAATTAAAAGCAAACCAAAATTTCTTGGAACTTCAGTCGCAATTGGAAGGTACCGAAAACCGAATCAATGTTGCCCGTGACCGATTCAATCAGTCAGTCAACATTTATGATGTGCACACCAAACAGTTCCCCGGCAAACTTTTAGCCGGGTTGTTCGGTTTCGAAGAAATGGCACGCTACAAGGCCGACGCGGGATCAGAACAGGCACCAGATGTGAACTTCGATTTCAATTGATCATATGTCAAGAGTAGAAGATTTTTTGTCGGCAGAAGAAGAAAAAGAGATTGTACAGGCCATTCTAGAAGCCGAGAAAAATACTTCGGGAGAAATACGGGTTCATATTGAACCACATACGCGTTTAGACCATTTTGATCGTGCCAAAGAAGTTTTCCATCTACTCAAAATGAACAACACCAAAGAAGAAAATGGCGTATTGATTTATGTCGCGGTTAACGATCGGAAGTTCGTAATATACGGAGATGGAGGTATCAACAAAGTCGTTTCCAAAGATTTTTGGAATACCACCAAAGATGTTATCGAAACACAATTTAAACAAGGTAATTTCAAACAAGGCATTATCGACGGCATCTTAAAAGCCGGTAGCGAATTGAAATCGCATTTTCCATGGAACTCCAACGACACAAATGAGCTAAGCAATGAGGTATCTAAAGGTTAATCTTTTTGCCTATATCATTTTTTTGTGCACCCCAGTGGTGGCTCAGTTTCAAATCCCCGAGAAGCCTACGAAACAAACGAGTGTTTACGATTACGTCGACCTTTTACCGCCAGGGCAAGAACAACCTCTTGAACAAAAACTGATACGCTATTCCGATAGTACATCAACCCAAATCGTAGTCGCCATTATTGCATCTACGGAAGGAGAGAACATCTCTTATCTCGGTGCCCAATGGGGACAAAAGTGGGGTATTGGCCAAGATGGCAAAGACAATGGTGTATTGATTCTTTTGGCCAGAAACGACCGTAAAATTGCAATTAATACAGGCTATGGTGTCGAAGGCAACCTTACAGATGCCCTATCGCGCCGAATCATTGAAAGTGTTATTATTCCCCACTTTAAATCAAATAATTATTACGAGGGGCTAAACGATGGTGCAGATGCCATCTTTAAAGCTCTAAAGGGAGAATTCAAAGAAGAACGTTCCTTTGATGACAGCAGTGGTTTCCCTTTCGGTTCGCTCTTACCTGTGCTCATTTTCTTTATTATTTTGGTTATTCTGTCTACTCGGAATCGCAGGGGCGGTGGCGGCAGTGGTGGTAAGCGCTCTTCAGGGCTCGACCTATGGGACATTATTATTCTAAGCAATATGGGTCGTGGTGGTTATAGCGGCAAATCTAGTGGCGGATTTGGTGGTGGCGGCTTCGGAGGTGGAGGCGGTTTTGGCGGTGGCTTTGGTGGAGGTGGCTTTGGTGGCGGCGGTGCTTCAGGAGGATGGTAACTCGAATAAAAACAAGCCTACAGTGTACTGTTTCAATTCAAAACTTTATAACCTCAATCAACATTGTCAAACCATACTCTTTTGTAAAAAAGGAGCTATACCATTCAATTATTTGAATATAGATTGTGAAACACAAAATTACCTATGGTTTCTTAAATATACTACCCCATTGAATACCCAAAATATTTAGGTCCCCGCTGAGATTTATTAGAAACTCCTTATTTTTTTTAGAGCGGTGCAAAGGTCAAACTTCCAATCGAAAAAAACTTCAGGCTACATTCTATAAGATCGCCCACGGCCACCATTTGGCTTTTTACCACCGAACTGGTCAAATTTATAAGTAAAACTGGCCATAAAATACTGCTGCAAAACAGTACCTTGATAATCTTGAATAAAATCTTCCCCCGTGGTTCTACGGGTATTAATATTCTGATCCAACAGGTCATAAGCGAGCACCTTAATTGTGCCTTTTTGTTCCAACACTTGAAGACCAAGGCTCATATTCCAGAACAGCGCATCTTTTCTAAAACCGGGACCTACATTGCCGTTATAGCTGTATCTCAAATCATTGCCCCAAATCAAGTTTTTGGGCCAATACGAAGTCATTCTTAAATTGGCATTTTGTGAGGTAAACTTGATATCCTCTATTCCCTCCAAATTGTATCTGGTATTATTAAAAGATATGCCATACCCTGGTTCGATCTCTAAAAGCTCCTTAAAATTGAATGTAGTAGAAATTCGTGGAGATACGTCAAACCTTTTTGCCCTTAATTCTACGCCGTTTGTAAAACTGACCTGTTGGCCAAAACTAAGACTCGGTCTTATGTTAAATTTTGCCGTAAACGTGCTGTCTTTTTTTATCTGCTTAGAATATCCTGCGCCTCCATAACCACTATAATTACCATCTATATTTGTAAATCTTGTGGTACGCAAAAAATTCTCGTCGGTAGTAGATATAGCAGAAACCCTGTTTTTCTGGAATTCGACTCCTGAATACACATAAATACCTGTACGCTCTTTCCAATTGAAATTGTTATAATTAAAACTGATGTTATGCTCTATCCCTAGGGATAAGTTCGGGTTACCAATAACAATATTCAACGGGTTATTAACATTCGGAACCGGTTGTAATTGATTAACAGAAGGTACATCTAAACTAGTCCGATAGCGGGCATAAAGCCGGTTATTCTTACCAATGCTATACCGCAATCTACTGCTAAAAAGTAAATTCTCGTAGTCTTTGGAAAACGAAGAATTTTGCTGAAAATCTTGGTTATCTAGATTGGTAAATCGATACGAGGCCCTAACATTAAAATTCAATTTTTCACCATTTATCCGCAGGCCGACCGAAGGTGTTTGTTGTACATTCTTAAAATTAAAATCAGAGCTTAAGGCCTCATTAAAGGCTGTGTATCTATTTGTACCTTCTTCGTAATCCATGACTTCCTTTCTATTATCCCTGTTATCATGGCTATATTCATATTCAAAATCAAAGGCCACTACTTCGTTCAGGGGCTGTCGATATGATACTTCAAGGTCGTACGAATCGCGTTTGTTATCAACATTGGAAAGTTGGTCGAGGTTTTCTTCACTGGGATCATCCCCGAAAACTTGACGATTGGAAACCAAATTAGAAATGTTCTTATTTTCTGTATTGGTGTTGGAAAAGGAGAAACTCACGAATCTTCCAAGGGTATCCAACTTCTTCATAATATTGAATTGGTTGGAGAAATTACGTTGAAACCCATCGTCATCAGAAGTCCGTTCATTGCTATTGATCAACTCTCCATCAGCATCCGTTGAAGTAGCGTTGTTAATATTCTTCGAAGTTGTTCTATTTACGCTCATGGAGGGCTCTATCGAAATTCGAAGTGTTTCATCAATATCATACTCTATATTGGCCCCTCCGCGGTTTGAATTTGTAGTACCCTTAAAGCTTGATTCGCTATCGCTGAAATAGCGACGATCGGGCAAAATATTCTCCCGACTGGTTTTTTGGTTGTTATAATTGTCACTATAGGCGAAAAAATAATTACCATCTATTTCGTACTCCCCTTTCTTCGCATTTGCGTAACTGCCCCCTACATTGGACGAAGTGGTAATTCCACTGCCATAATTATTAATTAGACCCGATTCTCGCGCTCCAGAATATCCTCCCCTGGTATTCCCGACCATATCATAAATTTCATCAAAGGAGAACCCCGAATTATTTATGTTGTTCGAACTCGCAATAAAACTGATCCGTTCTTTATTATTAAAATAATTGACTAGACCATTGGTTTGATACCTTTCATCTGTGCCGTAGCCTGCCGCGATTCTGCCCAAATACCCTTTATTCTTATCTTTTTTAATGGTCAGGTTTATGCTCATATTCTCCCCTTCGCCATCTTCTCCCGTAAACTGTTGCTTCTTAGTCTTGGTCTCGGATATTTGTATTTTATCAATAACTTCCTTTGGCAGGCTTTTGGTCACCACTTTTGGATCTTTACTGAAAAATACCTGTCCATCGACCAATATTTCATTGACCTCTTTTCCGTTTACCGTAATCTTACCATCAGTATCTACCTCTACCCCAGGCAGCTTTTTTAATATTTCCTCAACCGTAGCATCGGGTCGTACACTGAAAGAATCTGCATTGAATTCAAGTGTGTCTTTCTTTATCGTTATGGGCACCCGTTCCCCCAACACCTGAACACCTTTTAGTTCTTGAGCCTGTTCTTCCATTTGCACGGTAGCCAAATCAATGGAAGGCTTAATGTTAATTTTCATAACCAAGGTTTTATACCCATTATAGGAAAAGAAAACGTTGGCTTCTTTTAAATTCGTTTTGCCCTCTAACTCGAACGATCCATCGCCTTCCGAAATACTATAGGTAATCAATGTGCTATCTTTTATTGATTCGGCGTAAACCGTGGTAGCCTCGAGAGGCGTCTTCGAAAATGCATCTACAACTTTACCCTTGATAATAAAATCTTGGGCGTTGGAAAAACTAAAAAATAAAATAAGGAAGCAGAAAGGAATAGCTGAATTGTTCAAACTGAAATGTTTTTTAATCGATGATGGCTTGATGTTTTCAAAATAAACTAATCTTATAGTTTAAAGGTGTACGGTTAACATAACTTTAATAGTGATGAATCAATTCTTCAGGTTCAACAAAGTGCAATGACCGGAAAAACTATTTTTCATCGTTAATTGATGTCAAAAAAAACGAATACCGTTCCCATTCGATTTTTTACCGCCAAACTGGTCAAACTTAAAGGTAAAACTTGCCATGAAGTAGCGCTGCAAAACAGTACCCTGAAAATCTTGAACAAAGTCTTGTCCCGTAGACCTTCGCGTGTTGTTATTTTGGTCGAGCAAGTCGTATGCCAGTATTTTGAATGTACCCTTATCTTTGAACATTTGTACCCCTAGACTCATATTCCAAAGTAAAAAGTCTCTATCAAAACTGGGGCCTACATTTCCATTATAGGTATAACTTATGTCATTGCCCCACACCAGGCCTTTTGGCCAATAGGTCGTAGTCTTAAATTCAGCCGTATGGGAAATGAAATTAACATCTTCAAAAGTATCAATATTGTATTTGGTATCGTTGAACCCAATACGATACCCCGGTACAATTTCCAGCAATTCTTTAAAATTTAAAGTAGTAGTAATTCTCGGCGTTACCGACCATATTCGTGCCTCTAACTTATTACCGTTATTGAATCCAACATCTTTTCGATAACTTAAATAAGGGTTGAAATCTACCTTTACGGTTAGCGTACTATCTTTTTTAAACTCTTTAGAGTAACGGGTTCCCAGCTGTCCGTTTTGATTGCCTTTAACATTAGTATAGGTTGTAGTTCGCAAGAAATTCTCATCGGTAACCGTAACCGGAACAACTTTTTCTTGGTCTGCCGACAACCAAGCATATATAAAATACCCGGTTCTCTCTTTCCAACTATAATTATTGAAGTCAAAACTTACACTATGGCTTACCGAGGGATTAAGATTCGGATTTCCTATAATTACATTAAGCGGGTTATTGATATTTGCTACCGGTTGCAATTGGTTTATCGTAGGAAGATTCAATCTGGAATAATAACCCATATAAATTCGTTTGCTCTGATTCAGGTTATAATTACCAGACGCCCTAAACAAAAAGTTATTGTATGTTTTGGAGAAAGAGCTATTTCGGAAAAAATCTTCATTCTCAAGTTTTGTATTCATTAAACTTGCCGTAACCCCGAGACGAAGTTTTTTCCCATTTCGACTCAGTGTCAAAGAAGGATTATGTTGTCGGTTCTTAAACGTAAAATCAGAACTTAAGGCCTCATTAAAATCAGTGTATCGACCTACGGAACTATCAAAATCAAAGACCTCCCTCTTATTATTGTCTGTATTGTTCCGGTATTCATACCCAAAGTCTAGAAACAGTTTGTCTGCAAGAACCTCACGATAAGTGACCCCAAACGTATAGTTATCATGCTTGTCGGTTACCATGGTGTGTTGGTCAAGTATCTCTTGAATAGGACTATCCCCTAAAACCTCCCTAGTAGATTCAAAATTGGTAATATCTTTATTCTCCCGATTATTATTTGAAAAGGAAAGCCTAACGTAACGACCTAAAGTATCAAGCTTTTTAAAGAGGTCTATGCGATTGTTGAAATTACGCTGTTTCCCTTCACCTACTGTATATGTATCATTACGGTTGATTACCGTACCCGTCTCATCTGAAGAAACGGTGGACCCGGCATTTGAAGAATTAGTACGATTTACGCTCATCGAAGGCTCTATTGATATACGTAAAGTTTCGTCAATATCGAATTCAAGGTTGGCGGAACCTTGATTAGCCGAAGTGGTACCTTCAAAACTAGACTCAGAATCGGTAAAAAAGCGCCCGTTCGGCAGTATATTCTCTCTAGAAGTTTTCTGATCGTTATAAGAATCACTATTCGCATAAAAGTAGTTTGCATTGACCTTATATTCTCCTTTTTTAGAATCGGCATAACTAGCGCCTAAATTCGAAGAGGTTGTTATTCCCTCACCAAAGCCAAAGGATAGCCCGCCAACTGCAAAACCACCATCACTGTTCATGCTTATTCCACCTCTCGTTCGCCCCATCATACCATAAATCTCATCAAAGGAAAATCCTGCGCTGTTGATATTATTGCTTGATGCAATGGCGCTAATTCTTTGTTGACCATCAAAAAAATTCAGAAGCCCATTGGCCTGATAACGTTCATCTGTTCCGTAGCCCCCTGAAAGCCTTCCTAATACGCCTTTATTTTTGTCTTCCTTAATGGTGAGGTTAATGGTCTTGCTATCGCCATCACCCTCTTCCCCGGTAAATTCTTGGGTTTTTGTTTTGGTACTGGTAATTTGTATTTTATCAATAACTTCCTTAGGCAAACTTTTGGTTACTACTTTGGGATCCTTACTAAAAAAAACCTGTCCGTTTACCAAAACTTGGCTTACCTCTTTGCCATTTACGGTAATTTTTCCGTTGCTATCGACATCTACCCCAGGCAACTTCTTTAACACTTCTTCGACAGTTGCATCAGGTCGTGTCTTAAAAGAATCAGCATTAAACTCTAACGTATCCTTTTTTATACGGATTGGCACGCGTTCGCCTGTCACCTCAACCCCTTTTAGTTCCTCGGCTTGTTCCACCAATGTAATTTCCCCCAAGTTCACCGATGGTTTCAGCTCAACTTTTCTAAGGGTGGTTTTATAACCATTGTACGAAAAGAAAAGATTAGCTTCTTTCAAGTTTGTTCTACCATCAAGTTCGAAAAAACCCGTTTCATTTGAAATCGTATAGGCAATTAACGTGCTATCTTTTATTGATTCAGCATACACCGTGGTAGCCTCAAGTGGCTCTTTTGAAAGAGAATCAACCACTTTCCCGTTAATACGGAAATCTTGAGCGGTGGTCAAAGCGCAAAATAGAATGAAAAAACACAGGGCAATAGTAGACTTGTCCAAATTGATTTGATTTTGATTGATGAATTGATGCAATCAAATTAAACTAATCTTTTAGTTCTAACCCTCCCGGTTAACATAACTTTAGTAATTGATATTCAAAATTTTGTGATAAACGCCCCCCAAATGGTACTTGTAACCTATGGAAAATAGGGATAATAAAATTCAAGGCCAAAAGTTAAAAACCAATGACAAAAAATCATAGTATCGCAATTAACAACGCTACTTTTTACGCATAAAAATAGTAACCGGCACTCCGGTGAAGTCAAAATTATCGCGCAGTTTGTTTTCTAAAAATCGTTTATACGGGTCACGAATGTATTGCGGAAGGTTGCAGAAAAAAGCAAATTGCGGGTAAGGTGTGGGCAACTGGGTACAAAATTTGATTTTTACATATTTGCCCTTATAGGCCGGAGGCATATTGTTCTGAATAATAGGCAACATCACATCATTTAATTTTCGTGTCACCACCTTTTTCGACCTATTTTCATATACTTGTATGGACGTTTCGATAGCCTTAAAAATACGTTGCTTCGTTAGTACCGAGATAAAAATAATGGGAACATCGGTAAAAGGTTCGATGGCCTCTTTTATTTTTTGGGTATACTGCTTCATGGTATTGGTTTCTTTATCCTCTACCAAATCCCACTTGTTGACCAAAATAACAACACCCTTATTATTACGATGCGCCAACCAAAATATGTTTGATACCTGACCATCAAACCCTCGGGTAGCATCCAACACCAATAAACAAACGTCACAATGCTCAATGGCACGAACCGATCGCATGACAGAATAAAACTCTAAATCTTCCCTGACCTTCGCCTTACGACGAATACCAGCAGTATCCACTAAATTGAATTCAAAACCGAATCGATTATATCGTGTATCGATACTATCTCTAGTGGTACCGGCAATATCAGTGACGATGTAGCGCTCTTCCCCTATCAAAGCATTTATAAAAGATGACTTACCGGCATTTGGTCTACCGACAACGGCAAATCGGGGTAAATCTTCGACCACTTCCTCAACATCGGGAAGCACCTCTACCAAAGCATCTAACAACTCCCCGGTTCCACTTCCGTTGATGCTTGACAAGGTGTAATATTCCCCCAGTCCAAGCGCATAAAATTCAACGGCATCTGCGGCCCTCTGTGCATTGTCAACTTTATTAATTGCCAAAAAAACAGGTTTATTTACCTTACGAAGCAGCTTTGACACATCTTCATCCATGCCCGTAACTCCTGTTTCTACATCGACCATAAATATAATGGCATCTGCTTCTTCAATGGCAAGCTCTACTTGAGTGTCTATTTCTTTTTCAAAAACATCTTCACTACCTAGCACATAGCCGCCTGTATCTATCAATGAAAACTCTTTACCGTTCCAGTCACTCTTACCGTAGTGACGATCACGTGTCACCCCACTGACAGCATCAACAATAGCCTCTCTGCGCTGAATCAAACGGTTGAAAAAAGTAGATTTTCCAACATTGGGTCTTCCTACAATAGCCACTATAGCACTCATTCTTTGAATTTTGCGACAAAAGTACCACTAAATATCCGAGGAAAAAATGCTATCTCTTAGAACCTGTTTAAAAAGCAGAGGGTAATTAGAAAAATGCAAAGGGAAATTACATGGTTAATATACAGTCTTTACAAGGCCGATTTCCATCAAAGAATCATCGCACCGTACTTATTTGATTTCATAAATCGAAACCGTATTCGAAACTTCATTGGTAATGATTAACAGGTTTTCACCGTTGGGAGATTCTTCTGCAGGAATGACCAACAAGCCTTCTGGCCCGACATCTTCCGTTTTAAAAATCCAATCTAGGAATACAGGTGCCAAGGGGTTTGTTATATCATAAACAAGGGAACCCCCAGTTCTTTCCAATCCTACGAACAATAGTGTCGCATCACCAATTTTCAACGTGGTGACCGCCTCTGGTTCAGCCCCTTTGTCGTCACTTCGCCCATCGGCTTCCCCTTCATCATTATTAAATAAGAAAGGCGCAATATCAAAAGTTCTTCGCCCTATATCATCTCCGCTGTCATATATTACCTGCCCTTGCGTGCTCCAAATGGTAAATGATCGTGCCCCATAAGCATAGATACGGTCAAAATCACCATCTCCGTCGATATCCCCATTTGCCGAAGTAGTTTTCAACCTTCCTAAATTTTCTTCCAGTTGCAATTCCGCAGCGTTTGGAAAAACCGAAGCGTCCAAGGTAAGGTCTTTAACGCGTTCTTCTTCCGAATAGCCATCATAATCACGTGAATCACCTTCATTGGCCGAAATAATATAGCCTGTTCCATCAATTTCCGTAAAAGTAATGGCATCGGGCATATAGAATCCAAGCACAGGCCAAGTTTGAAAATTACCCACAATACCGTCTTCATTGCTGACATCAAGAGCATTCTCTGCCAAACTATGGTCTTTGACCCCTAGCCCGAAAACATCTACTATGGTCATGGCATTCAAATCAACCACCGCCATTCCGTTGTTCTCTTGCAAACTAATATATGCATGTTTACTATCTTTCGAAACAGCAACATATTCAGGTTCAACATCTTGCGATAAAATGGCCGCAGGACCGAATACCCTAAACTCATCGCCGATATCCTGGCCGTTGAAGTTGGTAAAAAACAACGTATTGACTTCATTCTTGGCAACATCTATAACCGTGACCGACCCTTCGGGATCTACCGTATAGTCATCATTTGGCTCTCCTTCATTGGCAGCAATAATATATTTTCCATCGGGACTGAAAGTTACCATATCGGGCAATGCACCTGCTGGATATGAATTTTCTAAAGTCAAAGTCGTCGTATTGTAGGTTTCAATGGCTCCATTAATTTGCTTATTGGAGTTTTCTACGGCAACAGCTAAAAGTCCGTCATGCACGGCCACGCTATTGGGAGTGCCTGACAAGCTTAAGGAGGTTTGTTTTAAAGGTGTGGATGGCACCGAAATATCCCAAACGGAAACTTCAGTTTCCACAGGATTAACAACAAACAATTTCGCAGTGACTTCATCGTAGGCACTGATTTCGGCGAAACCTTCATCACCAGAACCGTTCATAAAACCGCCTATTCTGGTAAAGGTCAAAGAAGAAGTATCGATACTGGAATCGTCATCGGGGTGGCCGGTAATATCTTCGATTTTCTCACAAGAAAAAATTAGAAAAGTGGTAATCAAAAGGGATACGTTCTTGAAGTTCTTCATCTTATTGTTTGGTTTATGGCCAAAGATGAAGTTTCAGTTTCAATTAAAGGTTACCAAAAAACCAAGCTATGTTTACTAGAACGCTACGAAATGGTTAACCCGCTTAATTGTTGTACCCAAAACGCTTTAATTGTCGCGCATCGCTACGCCAGTTTTTATTCACTTTTACATAAAGTTCAATGTGCACCTGTTTACCGAAAAACGTTTCAAGATCTTTACGAGCCTCGACCCCTACTCGCTTTAAAGCACTACCCTTGTGACCGATGATGATACCTTTTTGAGAATCGCGTTCTACCATGATTACGGCCCGCATTCGAATGATGTCTTCATCCTCTACAAATTCCTCGGTCTCGATTTCCACTGAATACGGAATTTCCTTTTTATAGTGCATCAAAATTTTCTCACGGATGGTCTCATTTACAAAAAAACGCTCGGGTTTATCTGTCAATTGGTCTTTAGGATAATATGGAGGTGCCTCGGGAAGCAACTCGATAATTCGCTCGAAAACTCCTTTTACATTAAAATTTTGAAGGGCGGAAATGGGATGGATTTCGACACTGGGAAGCTGGTCTTGCCAATATTGGATTTGTGCTTCCAATATTTCCTGTTCCGAAGTGTCGATCTTATTTAGCAACAATAGCACGGGTATTTTGCTGCTGCGAATCTTATCAAAGAAATTTTCATCCTTTAATGCTTTTTCCCCGATTTCGACCATATATAAAAGCACATCGGCATCCTCAAAAGCCGATTTCACAAAGCCCATCATACTTGATTGCAGCTCATAGGCCGGTTTGATGATACCCGGTGTATCTGACAAGACCACTTGAAAATCATCCCCATTGACTATTCCCAAAATACGATGGCGGGTTGTTTGGGCCTTCGAGGTAATAATCGATAATTTCTCACCCACAAAGGCGTTCATCAAGGTCGACTTACCTACATTAGGATTACCAATAATATTTACGAAACCGGCTTTATGCGACATCTGTTTTTAAACTTTTATAATGGCAAAGGTAATCGAATGAGACCATCTATATCATGATTAGGCCTAAAATAACATAAAGTATGACCGCTATTAGGCCGCCAATCAAGGCATAGGGCAGTTGTGTATTAATGTGGTCTATATGATCACTTGCGGCTGCCATTGAGGAAATAATGGAGGTATCTGAAATGGGTGAACAGTGGTCTCCAAAAACACCACCTCCCAAGGTAGCCGCCACTACCAAAGGTAAAGGTGCACCATGAATTTCGGTCATGGGTATGGAAATTGCCATCATAATCGCAAAAGTTCCCCAAGACGTTCCGGTCGAAAAAGCAATAAAGGAACTTATTACAAAAATAACTGCCGGCAAAAAGGAAGGAGACAACCAGTCTTTAGACCAATTTGCCACGAATTCCCCTGTTCCTAAGGCATTGCAAGCGTCTCCTATGGCAAAGGCCAATAACATCAATAAAGCCAGAGGCATTAATTCGCTGATTCCCTTCAGTACCAAATCAATCATTTCTTTGGTTTTCATTATTTTCTGTGTTCGATAGAGCACCATGGCAACTAAAATTGCGGTGAGCACGGCATATAGAACAGCTGATGAGCCCGAGCCATTTCCTATCGCCTTAAAAAGATGATCTGAAAAAGAAACGGCATTATCCACAGCATCCCAACCTGTATATGCCAAATTAATGGGCATCATGAACACCATGGTTGCCAAGGGCACGATCATATTATAAGCCTTGGCCTTAATTCCTTTTTTTGACTCAAAAGAGGTTATCTCACTTGACAGCATGGGTTGGGCAGTATCACTCAGCAATTTTCCCGTTTCCTTTGTACGTTTTTCCGCTTTCGTCATAGGACCTAAATCTTTTTTGGTGACAATCACCACAAAAACAATCACAATGGCCAGAATAGGATAAAAATTATAGGCTATGGAGGAAAGCATAATTCCGAAAGGATTTTCTATTCCCTGGGTCAATAAGAGTCCCATTATAAAAGCACCCCAGGCATTAAAGGGAATTAAAATGGAAGAGGGTGCAGAACTGGAGTCGGCGATATAGGCCAATTTCTCCCTCGGAATTTTCAGTTTATCAAAAATAGGACGATAAAGCGTCCCTACGGTTAGGGAACTTATACTGGTCTCCACAAACAATAAAACACCCGTAATCAGGGCCATGAGCTGAACTACAACCCTACTATTGCCACTTTGTTTTTTCTCAAAATAGGCTATTATCTTATTGAGTTCGTTTATAAACCCCTCTACCCCCTTAGAATACTGGATAAACAATAGCAATGCACCCACCAAGGCACTGAACATTATGGTTCTTGTATTACCGGCAGATTTAAAAACATTGACCATGCCCTCCACGGCCGCTAAAGTACCCGTGAGAAAATTCCAATCATTTATGATTATCCAAGAAAACCAAATTCCAAAAAGTAGCGCTATATAAACTTGCTTTGTTCTTAGGGCTAATATAATAGCAATGACTGGGGGTAAGATCGAAAGAAAACCATAGTTATCCATAATTGATCGGGCGAGTTAAAAGTGATGGATCATTATTAAAATCGATACAAAATAGAAAGATTTTGAACAAGGTGAACTACAACAGTGTCTTTTTAAATATTTGATAAAAATTTAGATCGATTTTCACTATTTAATTCCAAATAGATTTGGATAAGACCATTAAAGCTTTGTATCTTTGCCATCCACATCGCGGGGTAGAGCAGTAGGTAGCTCGTCGGGCTCATAACCCGAAGGTCGCTGGTTCGAGTCCAGTCCCCGCTACTAAGAGTAAAATCTTTAAAAACAACGGTTTAGTTTTCGCTAAGCCGTTTTTTTATGACTAATTTTAACGAACTGATTGCCCTTGAATACGAAAATGAATACGAAAGTGCATACGATTTGTCCGTAAAAAGAAACTTTTCCAACCCTAAAATATATTCTGCCAGCGGCGATCTCACAAAGCGCTGGTACGTCTATTTTTCCTTTCGTGATCCTAAAAGCGGAAAGCTAAAAAGATTGACGCCCTTTTATGGGAATGCCAATAAATATAAGACCAAGGAAGATCGGATGTCCGTTTTGGTCACCTATCGAAAGGTATTGCTCCGATTGTTGAAACAAGGCTATAATCCGTACACCGATAATACCGAACTGCACCAGCGTTTGACTTCCAAGAATAATGATGCCAGCGGTCAGGTCCCGACCAATAAGGAAAACAAAAAAACGGGCCGTGATGACGACGGGCCAAAAATGACGGTTCGGGAAGCTTTTGATTTCGGACTTGCCCGCAAGGAAAAAATATTGAGCCCTACGACCAAAAGAGGCTATGAGAACAAAATCAAGAATTTTCTCAAATGGCTTGAAGAAAACCGTCCGGAACTAACGGACATCACAGAACTTAATAAGCAGGTGGTCACTTCATTTTTAAACGATGTCGTCGACAGGACAAGCGCTCGGAACCGGAACAACTTCAGGACGGATCTGAGCAGTATAACCCAAGTATTGGTCGATAACGACATCCTGAAAGAAAACTTCATAAAAAAAATACCGACCTTAAAAACCGTTCCGGAGCGGAACAAGACATACTCCCAGGAAACCCAAGAAAAGATATTCGGCTACTTGGAAATAACCGATCCTATATTGCTGCTTTATATCAAATTCGTCTCCTATGGTTTTCTTCGCCCGATCGAAGTATGCAGGCTCAAGGTGAAGGATATTAAACTAGAGAGTAAAACAGTGGAATTCAAGGCCAAGAACAGTCCCATGAAGACAAAGATCATCCCCGAGATATTGTGGAACGATCTGCCCGACCTTGAAAAACTGGACAAAGAAGCCGTATTGTTCACACCGGAAAAGATCGGGGGCACATGGGAGACGGAAATCGGTAACAGAAGGGACTATTTCTCCAAACGCTTTAAAAAAGTCGTCAAGGATCATTTCGATCTGGGTACGGATTATGGCCTGTACAGTTTTAGGCACACGTACATTACCAAAGTTTATAGGGCCTTATCAAAGAAGTTTTCACCTTTTGACGCAAAGAGTAGGCTGATGTTGATTACGGGGCACTCCTCCATGACGGCATTGGAAAAATATCTGCGTGATATAGATGCCGAATTACCGGAAGATTATTCAACGATGTTAGAGAGCGAACATGGATAAAACCGCATTGGAAAATTTTTACAACGGCCTTATCCCAATTTTGTGGGAAGAATTAGTGTTCTATATCCCGGACCACATAATGTCGAACGGGATATTGGAAAAATATGAAAAATTTGATTTCCGAAAATTCCGTAACAAGATATTGGTCGTAGACTATATGAAAGGACCTATCCTCTATGAAACGGGCAGGGACAACAGCAAGGCCATAATGAAAGGGGCTTCGCTAAAAAAGAATATTTACCAATTATTGAACAAGAAGGCCGATTCCGATGCATCGGAGTTCAATTTTATTTTGGAACAATACTATGAACAGGCGGAGTGTTTGTGCTACATTACGAAATGGCTGGACGATAACCTGGCCCAGGTGCTTCCACTGGAGGATACTGTTAAAGGATTGTTCCGAATGCAGATGGATTACCATAAGGCCCATTTTGAAACGGTGCTGAAACATTTTTATCCCAAAAGGGAAAATGTACCCAAAGGCAATTTCAACTTAGCGGGAATTCTGGAATCCTCATTTCCAAAATTATCCGACCAATATAGCAATAAAGAAACACAAATAACGAAGCCCGACACATTAGTACGCGAAGAAGCGCTTATCGAAAAAGCGCCAGCACTTTCCACAAAAGAACCGGCTCTAAAAAAAGCAAAGAAACAACCGATTATTACCGAAAAAGAGGCTGAAACGGTCTTATTGAAGCATATTTTCAATATCGATTAAAGGGTTTAATAACTAATTTATACGTAAATTGAACGTTCGGTTTACGCATAATCATGAAAAAGACGGAGAATTGCGCCTATTGTGGTGAAGATTACGTGCCGAAACGAAGAGGTGCGCAGTTATTTTGCAGTAACTCGTGCCGTAGCCTTAATTGGAGAGATAAGCAACGGAACGGGGAACCGAAAAAGGAAATCGCGATACCCAAGAACGAGGCCTTTCCGGAAACCAAAATGGCATCGATGCCCGAGAAAATGTCCTTGGCCGGCGTTGGAAATGCGGCCGCAGGCGCAGCGGCCGTCGAACTTGCAAAAACCATGTTTACCCCTGCCGAAAATAAACCGGCAACAAAAAAAGATATCCAGGAACTTAAAGTATTCATCAGGTCCCGTTATTTATTTATAAAAAATCTTCAAAAAGACGCGACGGGCAGAAATCCTTATTATGATGTTCAAACGGGTTATGTGGTTTATATATGATGCATATATTCTTAATTGGGGAATGGACAGAGTATCAAACAGGATATTTCTTTAATTCAAAAAATTTGGCATTCCCCCTGTTAAATATATATTTAGTATTAATTTAGAGCGAGAAGGATGATGGAATAATCTATTGCACAAAATTCATAACATGCAAACGCCACTTTTTTTTCACAATTATAGGCCTTGCGCGTAGTAGACTCCCCCGCCCAATTTAGTTTAAAACTGGTTTTGCTATCCATTACATGAAATAGACTAAAGTCGAAAGAACTTGTAGTACAAGTCAAAATGATAAAGAAAATAAAATGATTTGGGCGCTAATATTTACGAAATAATAAATTGGTCAGAATGTTGAAAATAATTTTCACTCAAAATAACAATCCATAATTATTGGCACAGCACTGAAGAATTTTCAACTAATTGTGAAGTCTATATATTTGAAAAAGTAACTGAATGATTATGTAAAACGGGATTGGTATTTGCCAAGCACACCAAAATAAGAATGGACAATGTTGGGCTATATCAAATCGTCACTGATTCTTCATCTTTTGGCCTGCTACCAAATATACTAATCGGGTTGCACCTTCATTGATGTAGCCGCTATAATAGATAATATCAAAATCTGAAATAGTTATAGATTAAAAACAATGTACTCCTTTCATTTTTAACATTCTATTGTAAATTATAAATGGCATGGCAGTAGGTAAATTGATAAAAAAAGACCGTTACCCGGGTATTCGTTCGTTTGAAGCCGAAGACGAACGGCTTTTTTATGGGCGAACTAATGAGATCGATGATCTTTTCAGTCTGGTCGTAATCAAGGCCCACGTTGTTCTTTTCGGTAAATCGGGCTTGGGTAAAAGCTCTTTGCTTAAGGCGGGTCTGGGTTCTATTTTGTTGAAAAATCAGTTTTTCCCGATAATGATTCGTGTACAGGATACGGATGTATCGCCCATAAAAATGGTGCTAAGTGAACTAAAGCCCTTTATCGATGAAAAAAAGCTAGAACAATTCGGAGGGAGGAGTACGAACAAAATTTGGGAGGCGGTAAACGCTTGTAGCTTCCTTGACCAGAATGGTAATACCGTTACCCCGGTGTTGATCTTCGATCAGTTTGAGGAACTCTTCAACCATAAAATAGCGGAGCGAAACCAATGGGCATCACAGCTGGCCGACCTCATCGAAGGCCGACTGCCAAAAGATAGTATTGAAGCACTGCAACAAATCCCCAGAAAGGAAAGAACCGCAGCTCAGTTGGCATGGTTCAAACCCCCAGTATTAAAAATCCTCTTTGCTATTCGCTCCGATCGAATGAGCGAATTACATCAACTCCGTAAAGAAATACCTGGTATTCTGCAAAATCGCTATGAACTCAAACCGCTCCATGCTGCACAGTCTGGTGAGGCCATTGAGAAGCCCGCGGCACTTGTTGGAAATGAATTTACGACAACACCGTTTAACTATGCCCCCGAAACCTTAAAGGAGATACTAAGCAACCTTAGCAACGAGGCGGGCGAGATAGAATCCTTTCAATTACAGATTGTCTGTCAGCATGTTGAAAAGAAAGTAAAAGAGCAGGAATCCAAAGGCGAACAAAAGATTCAGGCAACTCCAGATTTTATCGGGGGTAAAGAAGGTATTCTGAGCATTCTTAAAAACTATTACGACAACCATATTACGAACTTGGGTTCTAAGAATGATCAATTGGCTGCACGAAAGCTTTTGGAGGAAGGGCTTATTGCTGACGGCCGTAGAATAGGAGTGGCGGATGCGGTCGTAAAGGGCACCTTTGGTATCAGCGACGAATTATTGGGCAAGCTGCTTGAAAGTCGTCTTATTCGCCCGGAGAACACCCGACTGGGCCGCACATTTGAAATTAGCCACGATACCCTGGTGGCCCCCATTCTTGAGGCCTATGAGAAACGACGACGTGCCGAAGAACGGATAGCCAAACAAAAAGAGTTGGAAGAACGCGAACAACAACTGGCTAAAGAACAGCGGAAACGGATGTTCTATTACAAGATAGCTGCTTTTACCGGTATCTTATCGTTAGTTGCCATAGGTGCATTCGTGTTTGCTTATATACAATGGGATAAATCTAAAATTAGTGAAGATATTGCCAAATCTTCGCTCGAAAAAGTGACAGCAATTAACGCCCAAAACGAAAAAATCATCAACTCCTTCTATTTTTATGGCGATAGTCTGGCATTGGCTACCAAAAAGGATGAATACGAGAGAACTATGTACGGCTTCATCGATAAAGAAGGGGAGATTAGAATCGACTACAGCTATACAGAGGCTACTCCATTTGATGATGAGACCGGATATGCCAAGGTAACTAGTGCCGGAAAAAAGTACTTGCTTTTGCCTGATGAGACGAAATATCTCCTTGCCGATAATTTGAATGGACTAAATTCTGAGATAGAGGCGTTGGATTTAAAGGATAATTACTTAAAATCGTTCTCCAATTCAATTTTTGAATACCCTCAGTTGAAGGTTCTCTTACTTGGAAATAACATGTACGAAAAAATTCCGCCGGAAATAAAAGAATTAACAAATCTGCAAATCCTGAATTTAACAGGAAATCGCTTGATCGGACTTCCTTCTCAAATCGAAAATTTGGAGCATTTGGAACAATTGGAATTGAGCGGCAATAAATTAGAAAAGCTTCCTCCCGAAATCGGGAAATTGACAAAGCTAAGACGGTTGATGCTTTTTTCGAATAACCTTTTGGACCTTCCTTCCCAGATAGGGAATCTATTGGATTTGGAAAGCTTGGACCTTGGTTACAATAAATTGGAAAAACTTCCAACCGAAATTGCAACATTGGTAAATATTAAGGAGCTCAGTTTAGAACACAATGTGCAGTTGCGTTTTCCATCTGAAATAGGAAATTTTTTAAAGTTGCAAGAGCTAAGTCTTGGAGGCGTGAAGCTGAAAAATTTTCCCCCTGAAATCGGAAGCTTGGGTGCACTAAAAAAATTGGATCTAAGCAGTACGTTACTTGAAAAACTACCACCCGAAGTAGGAAAATTGAAAAATTTGGAAGCATTGTTTCTTTTTGGAAACAAGTTGAGGAACCTACCACACGAAATTGGAAAATTGGCACATTTGAAGAGACTGAATTTAGATAATAATTCGTTGGTTATGCTACCCATGGAAATTGGGGATTTAGACAGTTTGAATAGCTTGTACCTCTCTGACAATGAACTTCCTGAAGTACCTTCAGAAATTGGAAATTTGAAAAATCTAGAAGAACTATGGTTGAACGATAACCAGCTTAAGAGCCTTCCTTCCGGAATTGGAAAATTACAGAAACTACAGGGGTTATATCTTGAAAATAATCAACTTGCAAACCTTCCTAATGAAATTGGAAATTTGTCAGAATTACGGGAATTACGTTTGTACCAAAACCAATTGAAGGTTATTCCCGCTGAGATTGGCCAATTAAAAGAATTAAGGGAATTGTGGTTGAGCAATAATGAACTTAAAAGCCTTCCTTCTGAAATAGGAAAATTAGAAAACCTACAGCAATTGGATTTGATTGGCAATCCAATTTCAGAGAATGAAAAAGACAGAATTAGAAAGTTATTACCACATTGTGAGATAGATTTTTAAAAGACTTATCCTGTTCAGAAAACGGAAAAGTAGGATAAAAAAACAAATCAAATGACATTAAAATCGCGCCAATGGAATAATTTGCTCGAGGCTCTTGAAAACGGCTCTTGCATCGTATTACTGGGCCCCTTGATTTCTACCGGTCTAGAGGGCGTCCGGCCCCTAGAGGCCCAGTTTGCCAAGGAGCTCAGTAAAACACTTGAGGAAGAAGAGGTAAGCTTTGACAAAGCGCATGAAGAGAATTTGACCTATATCATGCAGCGTTTCATGACTATTGATGGGGTAACGTCTTCCGATCCCGGCTATGAGGCCAAAAAATTCTATGAGAAGTACGACGGGCAGGCAAATGGTATTCAGAATTTAATCGCCACCTTACCGGTAAACCTTATTATCAATACCTCTCCAGACGACGCTATCGTTCAGGCCCTGAAGCAACAGGGAAAATACAGAACAGTACACGATTGGTATAATTACGAAGGCGAATTGGCTACCGATATCGAGTTGCCCACTGCCGAAAGCCCCCTGGTGTATAATCTCTTTGGGTACTATAAAGACACTGAATCTTTAGTGCTTACGGAGGCCGACCAAGTACGTTTTATTGGCAAGGTGGTCAAAGATCAGCCTGCTTTACCGCCAAAACTCTTGCGCCAGTTTCAAGGTAAAAAAAGTTTTCTTTTCCTTGGATTCAATTGGGAACATTGGAATTTGCGTTTACTCCTGCAAAGCCTCAACTTAAAAAGGGATAGTAGCATTATGGCGCACTCTAGAAATGATGATGCCCTGCAGCCCAAAACCCGTGATTTTTATGAAAGCTATTTTCGTTTTTCTTTTGTGACCGACGATATTGAGGATTTTGTAAAAGAGTTGCATGAAAAATACGCTCAGCACAGCGGGCACGAAGTGGCACAGAAAAAACTGTTGCTGATTTCCGCTCCCGAAGATGAGGCCTACTGCGATGAACTATATAAAAACTTAAAACCACTTCCTTTTGAAAGTTGGCATCGGGGCCTGACGCTAGGCGGGCAGGAGCCAGAGGTGGAGTTTCAAAAACACATGGCCAATGCAGATATTATTTTACTTCTTGTGAGTACCGACTTTTTGGCTTCAGACGCTATTACGGACGTAGATTTACCCAATGCACTGCAGCGACATCAAGGCAAAAAAGCAAAAGTCGTACCCATCATCACCCGCCCTTGCAAATGGGACGGAGTAAAAGAGCTGACCCAAATGCCTTTGATCTTACCAAAGAAAAATCGAGAGGTAGGCAAAGCGATTAGCACCTGGGAAAACCAAGAAAATGCCTATCAGAATATTATCTCGGAAATACAAGAACTTCTATAACTGTTTGGATCGTATTTCTCAGGAAGGTTTCATTATGCGATGGGGAGAAACCGTTACTATGATGTTCAAACGGGTTATGTGGTTTACATATAAAACCTTTGAGTATCCTTTATTTTGAACTTTTGGTCAGACCTGGATAGCGTTAAACAATTGAAAAGTTCGAACGATTTTGACCCATCTCTCTACGCACCCCGAAAAATCCTTTCCATGCTACGGCCCTTCGCCAACCTATCGACTTATTTTTCCAAATACCTTACTGGTAAGATTAAAGGGTGTTCGATCTCCCCCATCCGAAACCTACTTAACTTATGCCACCTGTAATAAGAAGTGCAATTGGGTTAAAGTTCGCTGCATGAATGAACCATCGGGCCATTCAAAGCCCTACAATACCATCATCTATATCCATGTTCCCAAAAAGGCCTGTAACATATAACAAGCCCATAGGACATTGCTGCAGAAAAATAACAAAAGCCGCTAAAGGCGAACCAAATGTCTCGATAGCCCGTCAGGAAAAAGGATAAAAGCGTAAATTAGGGCGGATATAACAAGTTGTACACCATTTGAATGAACATTGAGAATTTAATAGAAGATTACAAAAGACAAACAAAAATTTGCTCTGAAATTGACTATTCGGATAAGGATTCTGTGAAGAAAAATAATAAAGCGGTAGACCGAATGTATCAAATTGTAGAATTGATTTCGAAAAGTAATAATCAAAATGAAATTGATGAATTTTCAAAATTGCTAAAGGACAAAGAGAATCGAACTAACCTTTGGTCAGCAGTTCATTTATTAGAAAAATTAAGCTTCGACACGAAGACCGAAAAAGAAGCTTTAAAAATCATAGAAAAAGTAGCTAAAGGAAATACAAGTGAAGCTATGGGCTTTCAATATTGGCTGAAAGAATATAAATCAAAATAATCCTATGAGTTGGGACATTGTACTTTTTAATTCAAAACAGAAAATAGAATCAGTTGCGGAACTGGACGAAAACCAACTGGAACCGACTGATTTTACTGGAATTTTGGAAAACTCATTTGACCGAATTAAAAAAGATGATAAACACAGAGAAATAATCGGAACTGATTTTACGATTGACTTTTTTGCGGACAATGAACACTCAAGCAATTTTATGCTTTCATTGTACGGAGAAAATGGAATTTGCGCTCTAATCGAGCTTGCTAAAAAGCATAATTGGCAAATTTACGACTCTGGAATTGATGGAATGGTTGACTTGGAAAATCCCGAAAAGAACGGATTTGACAATCACAGAAAATATGTTGAACAGATATTAAAAAATAAATAAAAACGGTGTACAACATTGCCTATAATTCAGCGCTAAATTCCGCCCCGCTCCCCTTTTATTGCTATTTTTAAAGAGCAAACCAAAAAGAACCGTCAAGGCAAGTGGCTCGGCTCGCTAGAAAATCGCTAAGGCCAGCGCGCAACGCTCGCCTTCGCCCCCAAACCGCGCCGAAATTATAGCCAAGACCGTTGTAGGTAAGCTAAAAAAATGAAATTCAATAGCAGAAAAGACATATTATTTAGTTTCATAATCCTCGGAATAAGTGTATTTCTGACTGGAATTATGATTTTAGATATTGTTAATGGCAAAATGGAAAAAGAAGGGTATTGGCCTCTATTTCTAGTATTCGGCATAGTCGGACTTTTACTTTGGCTATTTTTCGGAACCAATTATGAATTATCAGAAAAAGACGGGTTGATTTACAGAAGTGGACCTTTTAATGGAAAAATAAATACGGACAGAATAACTGAGATAATAAAAGGGAAAACTCTTTGGGTCGGATTTAGACCCGCAACCGCAAGGAAAGGGCTAATTATAAAATATGACAAATACAACGAACTATACATAAGCCCAAAAACTAATGAAACGTTCATCAATAAAATATTAGAATTGAAGAGTGGAATAAAAATATCGGACGGACACAAGGAATTGAAATAACGTGCGGAAAAGCCTACCTACAACAAAACCTCCTATGAAAAGCCCTAGTCCAGTTCTCTAAAGTTAATTAATATTTTCTTTTTTACTTAAACCACCTTTTTTTCTTTTGATATAACTTGCTCCCACTCCTATATGTGATACACCTTTTTTTTAGGGTTCACCTGCATCTGTATGATTATAAGCTATAATAGACCTGTTCACTTGCTATACGATGTGATCCTGCCCTTGGACGGTCACGGGTTTTGTTTTGTGGTATAGGTCTTTAATACTTCTTTGTGAGCTTTGTTATTTGTTTACCTTTTCTTTTTTATTATTCCAATACACCTACCACATAAGGGGTCTCGGTCTTGATAACCGCAAGCGTTCTACTGAGAAGCTTTCTGGCCACCTTTACGATGATGCTCTTCACGTTCTTGCCCATATGCTTTCTATAGCATGCCTGCATCACGGGGTCGGTACGTATCGCCTGCCACGAGGCCTCTATAAAATAGCTGCGTATGAGTCGGTGTGCC
>NZ_CAXBGN010000017.1:0-79216 GCF_963975415.1 uncultured Kriegella sp. | reverse complement strand
CGACCTGGCCGGAAACCCCGCGACACAGGCCACACGGGATATCGTTCATGACGCGACCATTGAGATTGCTATAATTACACCTATTGAACTAAATAACATCGTCAATGATGAAGAAGATAATGATGTTGAAATCTCTGGTATGACCTCAGATGTTGAAGACAATCAAATTGTAACGATAACCCTCTCAGATGGTGTAAATACGGTTACCTCAACAACTACGGTTTTTGATGGTTCATGGACAGCGATCGATATTGATATTTCTGGACTTACAAACGGTCCAATTTCGGTAAGCGCTGATGTAGCCGATGTAGCGGGAAATGTAGCTAATGATCTAGAAACAATAGTACTTGATAATACGTCGCCTATTGCAGATAGCTTCAGTACAATAGATACTACTCCTGTCTTAACTGGTAAAGGGGATGTAAATGAAAATCTAATCATTGAGTTAGATACCAATAGTGACAATATAATTGATACCACATACAGCGTAATAACAGACACGAATGGTGATTGGAGTTTAGATACAGGTGCAACCGTCCCCGATAGTGGTACTTTCCCTGTACTCAATGATGAAGATGTAATTCAAATTAATGTTACAGATTCTTCTGGGAATTCAGGAACCGGCACAGTTACAATATCTCTTGACACCGATGGTGACGGATTAACCGAAAGCGATGAAACTACTTTAGGCACTGACCCTACCAATCCCGACTCAGACGGTGATGGCATCAATGACGGTCAAGAAGTAAATGTCGATAATACGGATCCATTAAACGACTGTGATTCCAATGGAGGCACTCCGCTTGGAAATAGTGATTGCGACAATGATGGACTGACAACAGATGAAGAGACTTCGTTAGGCACCGACCCCAACAATCCTGACACCGATGGTGATGGAGTTTCAGATGGTCAGGAAGCAACAGTAGATGGTACAAATCCATTAAACCCCTGTGATTCTATTGGAGGAACACCTCCTGTCACCGTAACATGTGATTCCGATGGCGATGGTGTCTTAGATGACCAAGAAGTTCTCGATGGTACAGATCCTGACGATGATTGTGATTCCATAGGTGGAACTCCATTAACTACCAGTGATTGTGATTCTGACGGACTCAATAATGCGGAAGAGGCAAGTCTTGGTTCCGATCCGAACAACCCCGACACGGATGGTGATGGTATCGACGACGGCCAGGAAGTAATTGACAACACCAATCCATTAGATGATTGTGATTCAAACGGAGGAATTCCTTTGCCAACCAGTGATTGTGACAGTGATGGCCTATCCAATTCCGAAGAAGAAACTATTGGTACCGACCCCAACGATCCTGATTCCGATGGCGATGGTATTCTAGACGGTCAAGAAGTCTCTGATAAGACCAATCCCTTGGATGGTTGTGATTCCATAGGAGGAACTCCGCCCGATGGCCTCGCATGCGATATCGAAATAGAGAGCGACCTTGTAAGTCCCGGTGTGAATAATGGAGCTTTCAGGATTCGGTTCATCGACCAATTTCCCGATAACACAGTAGAAGTCTACAACAGATGGGGGGTCAAGGTGTTCGAAACCAAGGCATACGACAACAATGAAAATGCTTTTCGCGGAATATCGAACGGCAGGGCTACCCTTAAAGTAAATGAAGAGCTGCCTGTTGGTGTCTACTTCTACATCATCAATTATAGGAACAATGGACAGTCAAAAACAAGATCTGGATACCTCTATATTAACCGATAATAAAATAACCATTACCAATACGAATAAAATGAAGAATATCATATTTCTATTATTGGCATTGTCATTTACTGGGGTGCTTAAGGCTCAGCAAGATGCCCAATATACACAATACATGTACAACACTCTGGCTGTAAATTCGGCATATGCGGGATCGAGAGGTGTACTCAGCATAGCGGCCCTGCACCGATCGCAGTGGGTGGGGCTCGACGGTGCGCCGACTACACAGACACTGAACCTTCATACTCCCGTTTCAAAAAGGGTCGGGCTCGGTCTTTCTATAGTGAACGATGAAATCGGAAACGGTACAAATCAAGATACGTATTTCGATATGGCCTTCTCATACACGGTTCCCACCTCAGAAACTGGAAAATTGTCCTTTGGTGTAAAAGCCGGTGGCCACCTATTGAATATAGACTTTAATCAATTACGAAACTACAATCCATCTTCTGCGCCCGTTAGTGAAGCAAGCATCGATAAAAAGTTCTCGCCCAACTTTGGTGCTGGAATATACTATCGTACCGATAAATTTTATGCCGGACTATCTATTCCTAACTTTTTGAAAACGGAACATTTCGAGGGCTCCGGAAATAGTTCTTCATATTTAGCAAAAGAAAGAATGAATTGGTATCTGATTTCTGGTTATGTATTTGATATCAATCCTGACTTCAAATTAAAACCTGCAATACTCTTCAAAGCTGTAAAAGGAGCTCCTTTACAAGTTGACCTGTCAACAAGTATTTTGTTAAAAGATAAATTCTCACTTGGACTGGCCTACAGATGGGATGCAGCCCTGAGTGCTCTTTTCGGCTTCCAGATTAACGAAAAATTAATGTTGGGATTAGCCTATGACCGTGAAACAACGGCACTCGGAAACACGGCTTTTAACGATGGATCTTTTGAACTATTTTTAAGATTTGAGCTCTTCACACGTTACAGAAATGTAATAACCCCAAGATTCTTCTAAAGTATGCCAAGATAAAAAACCAACTTTTTCAAAAAGTTCAAGGGTAGTTCAAAAATCCTTTGGTGAAAAATGATATTTTTTTTTACATATACTGGTGATATGCATTAGTAGCACTGATTGCATTTGAAATGTGATACAGCTTCTACGCAAAGAAAAAATCATTGAGATACAAAAGAACCTGTTAATTTATCTTCAGGGAGGCTCGACCACGGTGTTTTATAAGTAAAGGAATATTCACAAACTCCATTTCTCAAAATTATGGAGTTCAAAATCAAGCTACAATCAATACCATTAATAAATAATATAATCCCTACTAGGGGAGCCCACAATATTAAAACTTTGAATGATCAGTGTTACTTTTCAAATTATGAGGGCGGCAATCCTCCAAAGAAACTAAATCAATACTTAAGTCAGCTTGATGAAGGTAGTTGTTCCGTATTTTGCAGTTTAGGCATCATCAAAAGCTATAAAATTGGTATTCCTGTTAACTTTTTAAGCGGTATCGGCAACACTATCATACCCAAAAGCCTCATTTACGTTTCTTAAAATTCAGAATATTGTAAGCCCCAATCCTGCTTTAATTCAACAGTTTTTCAAACCAAGCTGTGATTGATCAAGTTCTGTTTAAATTCAGGAAGCCCCTTATGCATCGATAAAGCTAGGAGTGAGCAAAATGGTTGCAGTATTGAACAAATCGACATGAAGTCGTCTACGACGTAATAAAAAAATCTACTGGTCGAGAATTCCCCGATCGGGGAATTCCTCCCCATTGAAGAATATTATCTCCTTCAATAAAAAACAAATTAACAACTGATTATCAATTACTTAAAAACAAATCATTTGCCCATTCACATTATAGGCACGCCATTTGCCATATAAAGTACAAAGCTATACCTTCAAAAGTGATGCCGCCAAGAATGATGAAGTGTCACTACTTTCCCCAAAGGTAGTCAGTCAAAATTGCGAGTGATGTCAACGTTTAGATGGCATTCAACATAAAAATCGATTAAAAACAAGAGAACAAGCCAACAGATATTGGCGTACTACGGGCACGGAAAGCTAAATAATATAACAATCCTAATCTTGACAAAGATAAAAGGTAGCGAATATGTAAAAAAATATTGGAAGCTAAAAAAGGGTATCCAAAACTTTGATAAACACTATTATCTAAACCAGCCATAACTTTAGACGTACAGGTAAAAAAGGTTTAATGCTCTAAGCTATCTATCGGCAAACATTTAAGAACAAAAATTATGACAAAAAGGCTTTTATTGACTACCGACTTTTCGAAAAACTCATGGAATGCAATTCAATATGCGATAAAGCTCTATGAAAATCAGAATTGCGATTTTTATATTCTGAATACCTACACAAAAGATACGCATGGCCTTAATAACTATACGCTTTTAGATCCCGACGAGTCATTCAATAAACTTATGGAGAAGCGTTCAATGCAGGGTTTGGGTGATACCATGGTGCGGTTGACTTTTGAAAACAATAACGCAAATCATCGTTTTCATACACTATCAAGATCCAATGTATTTTTAGATGCTGTTAAGGAGGTTGTCGAAAATATGCGAATCGACATGATAATTATGGGTGCCAAGGGCATGACGAATGAACGACAAGGTAAATATGGCAAGAACACTCTGGCCGTTATCGAAAACGTTAGAAAATGTCCTGTTTTGATAGTCCCAAGAAAAGTGACCTTCAACAGACCTGAAGAAATTGTTCTCGCCACTAATTATGGTAGCGATTTTAATGTCGGCGAGATCAAATACTTAGCTGAAATTGCAAAAATGATCAATGCGAAAATACAAGTACTGAGCTTGGCTAATGACGGCTATTTGACATCCCTACAAAAAAAGAACAAACTGCGATTGCAAAAATTCTTAAAGGATATTGATGATAACGGCAAAATACTGCATAATGGAAAATCGTTAGGCAAATTAAACAGCTTCGTTGAAACCAAGCATAGCAATATCATTAGCTATATCGCCAAGAAACCATCTTTTTGGAAAAAACTGGGATTTGGGAAACCGACCACCTTAGGCAAATTGGGGTACTACGAAAATATACCGGTCTTAGCTCTGCATGGGTAGCGATAAAATAGGGTACAGTTTTTAAATATTAGGCATATAAAACAACCTTTTTAACAGACATTTACTGAAGCCGGGTTACACCTATGCGACAATTCGTTTCGATGATGGTTTGATTATTCCCGAACGGGCCATTTTACCTAACAGTTTATTTATTGTTTAGAATTTTCGCTTTGTTATACTCATAATTCATCCGGGCGATGTTGAGTACCGAAATATTCTCAGGGCATTCCACTTGACAAGCTTCGGTATTGGTACAATGTCCGAAACCCTCCTCTTCCATTTGCTTGACCATGGCCACCACCCTTTTTTTAGTCTCTGTTTGACCCTGTGGCAAAAACTCCAATTGAGTAATCTTGGCACTTGTAAATAATGCGGCACTCGAATTTTTACAAGTTGCCACACAGGCTCCGCAACCGATACATGCAGCGGAATCAAAGGCAGCTTCTGCAATTTCGTGAGCTATAGGAATACTGTTGGCCTCAGGTGCCTGGCCGGTATCTACCGACACATACCCTCCCGCGGTGATAATGTGGTCTAACGAGGAGCGATTGATTTTCAGGTCTCTTACTATGGGAAAAGCGGTTGCCTTAAAAGGTTCTACGTATATCGTATCCCCATCGCTAAACGAGCGCATATGAAGCTGACAGGTAGTGGTATTTTTTAACGGACCATGGGCTATGCCATTTATCATCATCCCGCATTGACCGCATATACCTTCCCTGCAATCATGGTCGAATTCTATGGGACGTTCTCCTTTTTTGGCCAATTTCAAATTCAAAATGTCCAACAGCTCCAAAAAAGACATTTCTTGATGTACATCATTCAAGACGTATTCTTTAAATCCCCCTTTGCTCTGGTTGCTCTTTTGCCGCCATACTTTTAAACGTATTTTCATAATCTTTTATTTATAACTCCTCACGGAAGGTGTTACTGTTTCGAATATTAAGGTTTCCTTATTCAATACCGGGGTCGAGGGCCCCTTGTTCCATTCCCATGCCGAAGAATAGCAAAATTGATCATCGTTCCGTTTGGCTTCGCCTTCATCGGTTTGATATTCAATTCTGAAATGCGCGCCACAAGATTCTTCCCTTTGCAGGGCATCAATACACATCAGTTCTGCAACTTCCAGATAATCTGCTACCCTACCCGCCTTCTCCAACTCGCTGTTCACTTCTGAAGCATCCCCAGGCACCATTAGATCTTTCTTAAACTCTTTTCGCAATTTTCGAATGATTTCAATGGCCTTTTCAAGGCCTTCTTTAGAACGGGAAAGACCACATTTGTCGTAAAGTTCACTTCCCAGTTCTTTGTGAAATTCTGAGGCAGTTTTGCTTCCCTTGGTGGCTAAAAAACCTTCCAACTGTTTTTTAACGGCTTGTTCGGCCTTGTCAAACTCGGGATGATCAATAGCTGTTTTTGGACTGCTGATTTCATCCGCAAGAAAATTCTGAAGGGTATAGGGCAAAACAAAATAGCCATCAACACATGCCTGTAGTAAGGAGTTAGCGCCCAATCTATTAGCGCCATGATCCGAAAAATTGGCCTCTCCAATAGCGAAAAGTCCTGGAATAGTGGTCATTAGCTCATAATCTACCCAAAGCCCTCCCATTGAAAAATGGGCAGCGGGGGAAATTTTCATCGGCTCTAAGTAAGCATCTATACCGGTAATTTTTTTGTACATATTGAACAGGTTACCATAGCGTTCTACAATAATATCTTTTCCATACTCTTCTAACGCCCTTGAAAAATCTAGGTAAACCGCATTTTTTAACGCACCAACGCCTTTACCTTCGTCTATTTGTTCTTTGGCCGACCGAGATGCAATATCCCGCGGTGCAAGGTTTCCAAAAGCCGGATATTTACGTTCTAAATAATAATCCCGTTCGTTTTCTGGAATGTCATTGGCTTTTCGAGCATCGTTTTTATCCTTCGGCACCCAAATTCTACCATCATTCCGTAATGACTCTGACATCAAGGTAAGTTTAGACTGATATTCTCCGCTTTGTGGTAAACAGGTAGGGTGAATTTGTGTCCAGCTGGGGTTGGCCATAAATGCCCCTTTTTTATGGGCCCGCCAAATGGCAGAGGCATTGCAGCCCATTGCCAAGGTTGAGAGGTAATAGATTTTTCCAAAACCTCCGGTAGCCAGTACAACGGCGTGAGCTCCATGGCGCTCAATTATTCCAGTGTCTAAATTTCTGGCAATAATCCCTTTGGCCTTACCATCAATGAGCACAAGATCCAGCATTTCGTGTCGTGCATATAAGCTGACCTTGCCTGTATTGACTTGTCGCATTAAAGCTTGATAGGAACCTAATAATAATTGTTGCCCTGTCTGGCCCCGCGCGTAAAAGGTTCGAGACACCTGCACACCGCCAAAAGAACGATTTCTAAGGTAGCCGCCGTATTCCCTGGCAAATGGGACACCCTGCGCAGTTGCCTGATCTATCAAATTGGCCGAGCATTCGGCAAGGCGATAGGTATTCGCTTCCCGAGACCGAAAATCTCCTCCCTTTAACGTGTCGTAAAACATTCGATACACACTATCCCCATCATTTTTATAATTCTTTGCCGCATTTACCCCTCCCTGTGCCGCCACAGAATGCGCTCTTCTAGGGGAATCTTGAAAACAAAAACTCTTTACGTTATAGCCCATCTCGGCAAGTGAGGCAGCTGCTGAAGCTCCTGCCAAACCGGTTCCCACAACGATAATTTCTAGTTTTTTTCGGTTATTAGGACTTACCAGTTTGGCTTTCTTTTTATAATTGTTCCACTTTTCACTAAGCGGCCCTTCCGGAATTTTTGCATTTAAATAATTTTCCATTGCCTTAATGGTTTAGATAAATATAGATTGGTATGATGATATAGCCCACAGTCATAATAAGAGCATACGCCATTCCTGAAAATTTCACTATTTTGGAGTATATAGGATGGTAGAGGCCCAAAGTTCTATATGCACTAAATACCCCGTGCATCAGATGGTACCCTAGAGCGATAATGGCGACGACATATAGCATGACATACCATAATTGATCAAATGCCTCAATAACGAGTGTATACAAATCTTTGTTCCCATGTTCATCCAAAGCAAGCTCCCCAAATTTAAATTGGTACCAAAAGTCTTTGAAGTGAATGATCAAAAAGAGAAAAACAATACTCCCTAAAAACATCATGTTGCGGGAATACCATTTACTGGCCCTTCCCCTTTTATCCTTGGCATAGCCCGACCCGTTGGCCTTTTTGCTTTTTAGCGTTAGGTATATGGCATCTATGGTATGTAATAAGATGCATAGATAAAGAACAAGGGCTATCACCTTTACTATGATATTGTCGGCCAGTAAGTGACTATACCAATTATACTGTACTCTAGCGGTTTCCCCCGGTAACAGAAGCTGAAGGTTACCGAATAAATGGATGATGAGGAAAAACGAAAGAAAAAGGCCTGTTAGTGCCATTAAATTCTTGCGCGTCAGCGCATTTTTAACATACCACATGATTGATTAGTTTTTGTTTACAATTTTCGCTGAACTCATTATCAGGATTTGTGGAACAACTATAGACACATCTGCTGAGCGTATTGCAAAATTCATGAATGAACCTATTGTTAAACATGATATATGTCATGATTCTTGCTTTTAAGCTGAAATAGCATTGTTATTCAACAATTTAAAAGTTCTTGGTGTATGTTTAATTTGCTTTGATAGCTATCTTTTTTGCATTCATATCTAAAAAAGAAGGTTTTAAAATGGATGGTTACCATAGCGGAAACCGGAAATGCCAAAAAATGCACTTTTGCACATATAGAAGACAGCAGACCTAACAGCCCGCTCGGAAATTTCATTTTAGAAACTCTTCTAGCTAATGATTCTGCTGTTGAATCGTACTTTGCTTACACGAATTCGCATAACGGTAAAATTACTCTAGAGGTATACGCCAGAAGTAAATGAATGATATTCAGCCAGAAAAGCTATAATAGAAAGAGCATTTTTAAAGTAAATTCCATAATTTTCAAATATTGTTCGAGGTTTTTTCTTTCAACCACCAAGGAACTATGAATATTGAAATCGGCATGCTGAAAAGGAAGGATTAAAACAAGAGCTCATACGAGAGAATATGGTCTTGGCGCTTCAATCACCTTGGTGCAAATACGGGCTGTTCATATTCAATACTTTCGCGTTGCCAAAGGAGAATAATAAAAAGCAAAGATTATGAAATATTACTTCTATAAGAAATTTGTTATTGCAGTTTCAATTTTATTTTATAATGTAATCATTGTTAAGGCCCAAATAAAAAACCCCTCTTTTGAAAAAGATCCAATAACTGGTGAGAGACAGATCGTAAAAAAGCTCAAAGGCTGGGCCATTGGCAAGGGTAATGTCGAATTGATTGCGAGTAACGTATTTTCTGCGGTTGAAGGAAACCAAGTTCTAGACTTAAATGGAGACCAACCCGGGCATATTACGCAGAATATAAAAGGGCTTAAAAAATCTACCGATTATACTTTGAAGTTTGAATATGCGGACCAAAAAGGAAGACAGCACACCGATCAAACGCTATTGGCCACTGCCGATGTTATTATTAATGGGGAAACGATTAAAACACTCCGAAACCTATCGCCAGCACCTAATTATATTGGAGGTATAGGGTTCGGTTTTAAATCAACCGTTAATGGAACCGCCACTATAGAATTTGTTTCTACCACTAAAGGCGATATGGGGTTGGTAATTGACAACCTTAGAATAGAAGAGGGATCGCCTAGGAAACCGCCAGTTAACAATTATTTAGTAAATGGTGGTTTTGAAATGGAGGTGGTCAGCGAAAGTGGAAATCCTCATTTATATGGGGAGCAACTCCCGGGTTGGTTAATTATGCAAGAGAATATCGATCTTATTGCCATTGACCGTTTTGGTTCACCAAGTGGGAAATGGGTAATCGATTTGGGGGGTCATGGGCCTGGTGGCATAGCACAAACCATTACCGACTTATCACCAGGGATTAACTATCGTTTATCAGCATTATATTCCCGTCATCAATATTGGGATCAGCAGGATCCGCTTACTGGTGAAATCTTTATTGACAATGCCTTGGTGTTAAGCTTGAACAGGGACAAATTGGCAAAAGCACCACGTTGGGAAAGGATAACGCACGATTTTACTGCACCCTCAGATGGAGAGATCACGCTCTCCTTGTTTTCAACAGCCCATAAAGTAGGTGGTGGAATTTTATATGACGATATTAAGATTGAAAAAGTTAGTGATATTGTTAAACCTAAAAAAATACCCGTATTGATTATTGATGGTTTCAGCAATCACAATTGGGAATTGAACACTGAATATTTACAAAAAATATTGGAGTCTACCGGAAAGTTTAAAGTATCGGTAAGCACCTGCCCCAATCAAAAAGAAAATGAATCGGAGTGGGAAAATTGGAATCCTGATTTTAATTCTTATCCCGTTGTTATACAGACGTGCAATAATATTTTTAAAGAAGATAGTTTGCAATGGCCCGATCATGTAAAGCAAGCTTTTGAACAATATGTGACAGAAGGCGGTGGGGTTTACATGTATCATGGGGCGACCAATGCCTTTAAAGGGTGGCCTGCATATAATAAAATGTTGGCTTTAGGATGGCGAAATAAGGATTTTGGCGTAGCCGTAACCATTAATGACAAAGAAGAGCTGGAGATTATTCCAAAAGGAGATGGTGAGAACACCGGGCATGGTGAACGTACAGATGCCCTGGTAACCCGAATAGTCGGTCATCCCATTCATACTGGTATGCCAAAATCTTGGAAAGCTGCCGATGTAGAGATTTACCGATATGGAAGAGGTACTACCGAAAACCTGGAAGTATTATCGTATGCCAAGGACCCAAAAACGGAGTTAAACTTCCCTATGGAATGGACGGTTAAATTTGGAAAAGGCAGGGTTTATTGTTCTACCTGTGGCCATTTGTGGAAAGACCAAGAATGGCCCCCAAATATACGCTGTGCTGCATTTCAACAATCCGTGGTGAGAGCCTTACAATGGTTAAGTGGAAATGTGGTCGATAATTATGTGGAACCCGATTTCCCAACCTCTGAAAGTACCGTTTTAAGACCTCCTATTTTAGACTAAACTTTTATAAAGTATGATGTGTAAAGTAAAATATTCTATTGCTACAAAAACTTTCAACACCTATTTAATTCTGTTCGCTGCTATTTCCCTTTCCTTTTTGTCATGCGGCGGAGAAGAAACAAAAATAGATTCAACTATTGAAAGAGATACAGACCCGCTTGATAATTACACCGATTGGTCAATTTACAGGGGCGATAAAAAGGGTAATCAATATTCAGAATTGGCACAAATCCATGCTGCGAATGTACATCGGTTAGAGTTGGCGTGGCAATA
Organism: uncultured Kriegella sp.; assembly: GCF_963975415.1. Classification (NCBI taxonomy): domain Bacteria; kingdom Pseudomonadati; phylum Bacteroidota; class Flavobacteriia; order Flavobacteriales; family Flavobacteriaceae; genus Kriegella; species uncultured Kriegella sp. The sequence continues at coordinate 68,029 of NZ_CAXBGN010000017.1, read as the reverse complement.
CCGAACAGGTGATGCCTCCAAAAACTCATCCATTCAGGTTAATCCTATAATTGTTGATGGACTACTATATATTTCTACCCCTAGTTTAAATGCTGTAGCTTTAGACGCCGCAACGGGAAAAGAAGTCTGGGTTTTCAATTCTTCAAAATTTAATGAAAATCAAACTGTTTTTAAGGGTAGAACAAGAGGGGTTACCTATTGGAGTTCTAAAGATGGTAACGACCAACGTATTTTTCTTTTTGTCAAAAATAGGGTGTATGCTTTAGAGGCGAAAACAGGAAAACTCATTGCCTCATTTGGTACAAACGGACATATTGATTTACGGGAAAATTTAGAGATTGATATTGATAAAGCATCCATTGAAGTAACTTCGCCCGGTATTGTTTATGAAAACTTTTTAATTGTAGGTTCCCGGGTTCCCGAGGGTTATGATTCAACCCCCGGTAATATTAGAGCTTATGATGCCGTAACAGGAGATTTTAAATGGGTTTTCCGTACGATTCCCAAAGAAGGTGATTTTGGCTTTGATACCTGGCAATTTAAGGAAGGGGAAACGTATGGTGGGGCCAATACGTGGAGCGGTTTTACGGTTGACGAAAAACGCGGTTGGGTATTTTTGGCTACAGGTTCGCCAGCTTATGATTTTTATGGGGGAAATAGGAAAGGTAAAAACCTATTTGGTAATTGTGTTTTGGCCCTCAATGCAAAAACCGGTGAGCGAATTTGGCATTATCAAACTGTTCATCATGATATCTGGGACTACGATAATCCTTCAGCTCCGATTTTGATAACAATTAACAAGGGCGAAGAGAAAAAGGATGCGGCAGTTCAACTAACAAAAATGGGACTGGTATTTGTGCTGGATAGAGAAACGGGAGAGCCGCTTTTTCCGAGCTTGGAAACCCCTGTTCCAAAATCACAGGTTGAGGGTGAAGAAGCATGGCCTACACAACCCATCCCGACCAAACCACTTCCCTTAAGTCGCCAAGGTATCACAGCAGCCGATTTAACTACTATTTCTCCAGAGTCCCATGAATATGCCAGAAAAAAGTTCAACAACTTTATGTCAGCAAGTTTATATACCCCACCTTCGGAAAGGGGAACAATAACAAGCCCGAGTGTGTTAGGAGGCGTCGAGTGGCAAGGCGGGTCTTATGACCCCTACACCAATATTCTTTATGTTAATTCCAACAATGTAGCTAGTATATCCAAGCTAAAAAAAATGTACGAAACTACGGATGGTTCCAACTTAACAAATTTGCAGTTGGGCAACCAAATATATATTAAAAACTGTGCCTCTTGTCATGGTCTAAACCGCTCCGGGGTACCTCCAACATATCCCTCGGTAATTCATTTGGACAAAACAAAAGAAGAGATTGCAACAATCATTACAAACGGCAAAAACATAATGCCGGCTTTTTCACAATTTAGCCCTAGAGATCTTAATGCCATTAGCGATTTTATTATGAGCAATGATACCATTTCCAATAATAAAAAAGATGTTTTGGAAACTAAGACAACGTACACACATACGGGATATAATCTTTTTTTAGACCAAAATGGGTATCCTGCCACTAGTCCGCCTTGGGGAACATTAAGTGCCATTGATATGGGTACAGGTGATTATGTATGGAAAAAGCCTTTAGGGGAATATCCAGAATTGGTAGCACAAAATATTCGCAATACGGGAACCTTAAACTATGGCGGGGCCGTATCAACAGCAGGGGGCGTTGTTTTTATCGCTGCTACGGCAGACGAAAAATTCAGGGCCTTTGAAAAAAGTCGTGGCAATATTTTATGGGAGTACGATTTACCTGTGGGTGGATACGCTACACCTAGCGTTTATATGCAGAATGGACGTCAGTATGTAGCCATAGTAGCTGGAGGTGGCGGTAAGAACAATACCGCTTCTGGGGATTATGTAATGGTATTTGCTTTACCGGAGGATAATGACAATACCGCTGAAACTTTAAAGAATAGTAAGACGGACTCCGATGGATGGATTTCTCTTTTTAATGGTGAAACGTTGGATGGATGGGTACATATGAACGGTTCTCACACCTATGCAGTCGAGGATGGTGCGATTATCGGAAGAACTACGGAAAAAAGTCCAAATTCCTTTTTATGCTCTCTTCAAGAGTTTGAAAATTTTGAATTGGAATGTGAAGTTACCGTTGATGACATTACAAACCAAGGCATTCAATTTCGTTCCTCCGTTCGACCAGTTACCGAAAAGGATCAAGACGCTTGGAGAGCAGGAAGGGTTTGGGGGCCCCAACTGGAAATACGTAGAAAGATGGGTGAAAAATCTATTACAACGGGGTTGCTTTATGGTGAAGCATTGGGAACCGGTTGGCTTTCTTCGAAAGAAAAAGTAGAAAACGGACATGATTATTTTATTTCTGAAGGATGGAACAAAATTAGGATTGTTGCCAATGGCCCAAGAATTCAAACTTTTGTAAATGGTCACTTGATCGAAGATTTAGTAAACGATGATGTATACAAAACCCACCCTAAAGGCTTTATCGCATTACAAATTCATGGAATTAAAGGTGAACGCCAATTCACAATGCAATGGCGGAATATTAAAATTCGTCCAATAAAATAACCCCTATCGACCTAAATTCATAAAAAACACCTTTTATAAATTCGTCGGTGGAATTGGTGCTAACCACCGGGTAACCGTCGGATAATACAACGGGGCGCACACCTTTTGACGCCATCTTAGCATTTTCCTTTGACTTTTAATAGCTCGGTTTGTTGATACTCAAGAATTTCACTGGAACAGAAAGCAGTTTAATCTTCTTAATTACTCCTAAATTTTTAGTTTAATACTATTCTAAAATTAAAGGGTCGGCTTAGGCCAAATCTGTCTTGTGTGCCATACAATTGAACAGCCTTATTGTAGGTACAACCGATCGGATGAAAGTACCTGCTTAGGAATACCGGGGCCTTCAAAAAAGGTATACAGTCCGTAACCACCACCACTATTGTACCACTGCAATTCGATCTTGTGCTTACCTTTTTCCAACGCCAAACTTCCCTTTTTTTCCGTAACACCATGGTTGCCATCATGATCTACAACTTCCTTATCGTTCACAAAGAGTTTGCTTCCATCGTCAGATGCTATATAAAAGGTATAATCGCCTGGTACTTCCACATCAAAATAGGTGGTAAACACCATGGCCAATTGGTCAACACCATTGGGAAAAGTAAGCCCTTCCGAGGTAATTTCAAACGTTCTAAAAGTCTCACCCACTTGAGACAGCGTATCAAAATCCGGTAATTTTTCTAAATTTTTACCGTAATAATACTTTGCCGAAATTCCTCTTCCTTCCGCATTGTCGAGTACTCGAAAATAGGCCGTCTGAACATTACTAACTTCCTTATCCCCTATAAACTTACTGGCCTTTACGACTACCGAACTATCTACCCTAAAGGGAGCGGAATATATCTTGGCTCCCGAATGGGGATCGCTGCCGTCTAGAGTGTAGCGTATATATGAATCGTCGGTCGGCAAATCCATTTCGACCAAGGGTTTCTCCGAAATATACAGCCCTCCCGATGGATTAAAATGATAACCTATTGGATATATCCTCGGAGCTTTGACGAAGCTTTTGGTGGCATATATTCCCTCTGGTTCCGGAAAACCTTCAAAAGCACTCTTTACCGGCCAGCCAACCCAAGCTTCTGGCACCGGAACCCCCAAGGCAAAAGCTACGGTGGGTGAATTATCAATAGCATTCACCGACTCCTTTATCTCATAATTCCTTTTTACTTCTGGTCCCCTCATTATAAATGGTATGGTCAATTCTTCCGGTGTATCACCACCATGACCATTGCCTATGCCGCCATGATCGGCCGTTAATATGACCAAGGTATTACTGGCCATTCCGGTTCGATCCAAGGCCTGAAGAATTTCTCCCACATAGGCATCCGCTTCCGTCACAGCCTTATAATAGGTTTCCGACCCATGGCCAAAAGAATGACCAGCTTGATCAACATCATCAAAATGCACAAAAAAGTATTTGGGCCTTTTTTCCGCCAAATACTCAACCGCTAAATCCGCCGTTTCTTTTAATGTTTCGGTACTCTTGGCATAATTCAAGTGTTCGGGTTCATAATATATCGCAACGCCATCCCATTGATGAACGGTTCCCAATTCTGCAGTTGCTTCCGCTCTTCGAATTACTTCAAAAATTGTGGGGAACAGCTTCTTTTGGCCGTCTGCACTTACCAATGGTGGCAGCACCGGCTCCAAAGGATCGGAGTCATTTCCTGTAATCCCATGTTGTTCCGGACCGGCCCCCATCAATACCGATGCCCAATTTGGACCAGAACTAGTTGGCAGTACGCCTCTTGCATGCATGGTATATGCACCCTCTTTTATAAGGCTGTCTATATTTGGTGTATGGGCATTTGCTATACCATCGGGACTTAAGGCATCAATGCCAATAACCAAAACGTGTTCTATCCCCTTAATTCCCGCATCTTCATTTCTACATGCAGCCAATGCAAGGGCGAGCGCAGTCCCAATGAAAAGGCACTTTGTAAACTTTCTGAAGCTATTCATCTTATTAGTATTCATATTTTCGTTCGAATACATAATTTTATAATATATGTATACATTTTTAACCAAAAGTAAAAATAAAATTTTACTTATAGTTAAATATATTAACAAAATAAGATTAAGTTTAGGTTAGAAATGAAGATTGGCTTGAATACCTCTCTGATTCATTTTAAATTTTAGGGATTGGCTCCTAAAACTGTAGCGGCAGGAAATATTAGTGTTTTTCTTCCAATTATATAGTGGCGTAGCAGAAAGCACCAATTCTTGCCAGTATAGAAAATAATATATCCACCACATTGGTCATTTCCGGGTTACAAATGCCAAGTTAATGAAGATACCTCACCATCCCCATAATTTTTCAGAAATACCCATATAGGGCTACTACTTAAATGTTTTATTTGATATTTTTATTTTGACAAAAAACCATTGCATAAAGTGTATGATATGGCCTAAATAGGTTGATTTAGACCATATCGATAAACACGTTATATTAAAAATTAATAGTTTAAGAGATTCACCCCAAGGGTTTGATTTTCCCCTGATTTATTATTCAATTACTATTGGCCCCCAATACTGTGGATACAACCTTGCCTCTGTTGGAATGTCATCGGTCATGGTTGTCTGTGGGTTATCGGGAGTATATAAATAGTTTCTGCTTACCGCTTGAACCCCACGTTGTCCGTTTCCTGAATAGCGAAGATCAATATCACCTCTTAGGCTGCTTTCTTTCCATATATTAAATTCAAGAAAAGAAAGGGGGACGGCAAAAGTAGCTTCATAGCCGTTAGATGTCTTTTCCATCTTCACTTCACCACCGGTAACTTCACCTACATATTCGAACAAAACCTTACCATTAGCGGGCGTATAATATTCGAACGGAGCCTTTTTTTGCGATGTTTTCTGTTTCATTGCCAAGAGTTTCGGAACTCCATCGAGCATAACTGCACTGATGCGGATATCTCCTTGACCGGGGGTATCCGATCCACGTTTCGGCCCTAGTACTACTCCGGCAATGTCTCCGCCCTTAAAGAATAGCTCTAACTGACTTGCTGCATTGACCATTGGCGAAGGATCAATTACTTCCATTCGGCCATAAAGATTTTTGTCATCGTAAGCCAACTGTCCTGAACCAAGCTTTCTTCCTTTTTTCACCACTTTTGAAGATATGATTTCACTCCAACCATTTTTATTTGACATTAAATCCAGCTCCGTCGGAACGATTCTCAATGTCTGTACCGGCTCTTCTATGATTTTGTCTTTCTCATACGTCTTATCTAATTCTATCTTCCCATAGACTCTATTCTCTCCGTTCACTTCACCTCCTTTAAATCCCTTTACGCGATAAGCCTTGCCCGTAGAATATGCCCATAGTTCATCTTGCTCTGGAAAATATTGCACTCTTGCACCACTGGTTTCACCTCCAAAAGTATAAGGTCCTGGCGCCGGTGCCTCTGCCGGGTTGTTCATTAGGGCATCTACAAAAAATCCATCATGGGTATAAAAATAAATCTGGCCCCATTCACTGCCGCCGGCAACATATTTGTCATTTACTATGCCCGCTAAATTCCAGAAATGATACATTTCTCCTGCTTTTGCACCAGCAGTTGCTTTGCGCCCAGCCATCCATTGTAAGTCGCCCTTAGCATCATACTTGGCAAACTTTACCGCATTAAAGGTAGACGTATGCCCCAACCCTTCAAGCATCTCCTTGGCAACTGTTTCCGATGGATAGTCATACTTTCCTCCAAATCCCTTGGCCGCCACATTAAAAGCTGTATATATATTCTTTTGACTATCCAGACGAACGCCCAATATACCTGTTCTCCAAGTTTGGCCAAATCTTTTCATTCCGGGAAATACAACGGGAACTGCTAGTGACGCTTTCGCTAAGTCCCATTCAATTTGTCCATCAGAAAGCAATGATTTTGCAGGAATTTTTAGGATTTGGTTCATAGAAACGAAATAGAGATCCCCATTCGACTCCATATGAAGAGACGACGTTTTATCGGCAATGTTCAATAGCTGATTCCCATCTGCCGTTTTGCTTAATCGGCTTTTCTCTTCTTCTTGTTTGACCCCATCGGCATTTTTATCGATCCAAAGATCAAAGCGTTTCTCTTTTCTCGACCACTCCCACATTGAAACAGGGCGCAACACATCATTTTCCATTAATAATACTGAATGTGGATCGGTATCTTTCACAAGATAGAGTTTGTTGTTATCTGCCTTTATTACTTCCGGCTGAGGAATCAAGCGTTCAAGACTTCCTACGAACGAATAAGGAGTACGGCTTAAATCCCAATATGCATCGGGCTCACCCACTTCCAAAGGGCCTGTAACATTTCCTCTTCCTATACCATCGGTCAGCATATAGAACACATGTTTGGGATCATCGGGCATCGGCCATGTTGAATTCCAGTATACCCCGGGGCCAAACCAACGGTTTTCCAATTTTCCATCAGGTATACTGAAACGGGAAAACACCTTTGGAAGAGAAGATTCGGTCACCAGTAAACGACCTTCTTTGTCAATACATAACCCCGTGGGGTTCAACAAGCCCGATTGATCATACTTTCCTTGCCATGGGCGACCACCCCTTTTACCGATTGATGAAATAATTTTGCCTTTATTACTGAAGATTTTCACCTGCTGCGCTTCCCCTTGATTAGACACAAAGATTTGACCATTTCTATCAACGGCTACATCGTAGGGTACTTCGAGGTTACGTGACACAACAGTTTTCCTTTTTCCTACCCCTTGTTCGAATCTAATTATTTTCGGATCGGCACCTTTTGGTGCAGTTACCGCATATAAATTACCCGATGTATCGAAATTGATACCACGTACCCCCGCACAAGCTAGTTGGTCACTTATTTCCCCTGTTTGGGGATTTATTATGAATATTTTTCCCAAGTTATTGCTGGCCATATATATTTTTCCATGTGCTTTGGCTATTCCCATGCAGTCAGGATTATAACTAATGCCAGCTTCGTGATTTGCCACTTTAGCGCTTAAATGTATGGGCATTGGAGATAATTCTAGCGGCAATGGGGCAAGGTTGGCCCTGAATATCTCTTTTTCCGCTTTGCCATCATCCCATGTAAGAAGTGCACCATTGGTTACATCCATTTTAAACAAGTAGGTGATTTGCTGTATTTCAGGAGAATTATCTGAATACTTGTTTTCGCCCAAGGTCACATATAAGTATTTTCCATCGGCGGCCATTGTATAATGCGGTCCAAATCCACCCTTTACAAATGGTGTTTTTCGCCACAGTACCTTGCCATTAAAATCTGTTTTAACTACTGCCTTTCCAGCTTCAGCGCCTGACCAAAGAAAATAGATACCACTTTCGTCTACCACACAGTCTACAGGATTGGAGTGATCTCCGCCCCAGCCCCCCTTTCCATCAAACGTATTATATGGAGGATTCCCCGAGGTACCCACCGACCCAAAATACTCGGCCTTCAACCCCTTATGAAAATAGGCACCCCATTTGTAACTCCCGGGCTTCATAGGTTTTTTCCAGGCATCATACCCATCCCAATATGCCGTATAGGACCCTTTTGAGGTGGACTCACCTCCTACCAATTCACGGATAATCTCTCCATTGTTATCCAAGATATTTACGGAAACCTTTAAACTATCTTCTGGAACCTCAATTTGAATAGGAATGCCCACTTTTGGAGCTTGTTCTTTCCTCTTGGTCGTTACCTCCGCAATTAATTCTTTCATGGTCGGGCGTATTCTTTCGCCAGGAGAAGTTGCGCTAAACTCCATTTGCCCCCAAGTACTAGGACTATGAAATGCAAAATGGCCTGGGTTTTTTCTGAAACATGCAGAGAAGATTGTACCTCCAGTCCATCTAGGATCAAAAACAAATGCCGTTCTATCACCTGGCTTAAACGGATTTTTCCCATCCGGCACATTTAATGCAGACCAAGGTATAGCAACCTCTACCGTATATTCAAGTTCTCCATCTGTTTTAATAGCTACTTTTGAACCTTCGGGGTTTACATTTTCATCTAAATTTATGCGTGTACCGTGAATGATATGTAAGTAATTTTGGTTGTTATTCGTATTTTTCCAAATACTGATATGGGCGACCCTATCATTTTTTTCCCCCTCTTCATGTGTAAGCGGATAGTTTAATTTAGGATCGGCCGATAAGCGTAATGCAAAAAGGTCATATTGCCAAAAGCGGCTGGTCGGCATCGCTTCATTTTTATATGGCCGCCCTGGTAACGACATTTTTCCGGCAATGTATAATGCATTGTCATCATACATAAGTGCCCACTCCCCATTTAACTTTTCAATAGTTTGCTCCGAAGCATAACAAGGCTCCATAAAAGATAGGTCCCAATCATCCAATTCCCCATCAATCAGAGGGGATATACCGTTTTTTACAGGTGCCGCTTTTGTCAATCCGCCAGTAAGGTCCTGCGCATTTAAACTGGATGAAAATAATATTAGAATTAAAAGGAAAAAAATGGAACAGTTAGTATTAAAACACTTCATTTTATAAATTTTAGCGAATATTGATGTCATACCTTTCTTAGTTTTTGATGTCTTCTCGGTCTCTATTAATTCTCCTATACCCTCGACGATTCTTGTTTCAAGTCCATAACTTTTGCTCGAAATGCCCTTATATTTCAGGCTAAAATCATGGCTTTTGTAAGCATTCCGGCAATATCTATTCACAACAACCCAGTGCATCCAGTAAATGTTTATATCTTCATTGATTCAGGTCTTACCGACCCAGATAGTTGTAATCTAAATGAATAGTATTCCAGGGCAACGATTTTGTTGGCTGACAGATTTCAGCAAATTCTATTTCATTTCATTGCAGTGGTGGTCGGTGAATTTCAAATGCCTCTATAGGAACGGCTCCATCGCCATTCGGAATAATTTCCAAGGTGTGCGGCCCATTTTCCAGACCTTGAACCAAGGTCGTTTTATAAGGTGCCTCTTTGCTGTTCCCAGAAACTGAATAGGTGCTCTTGAACAGGGGTACGGCCGACCAATGCACTTCGAAACCAACTGGAGTGGCTACCTTGAAACCTGCTTTAATTTTGGAAAACATATAATCAGAAGCATCAATAACCACCCGACCAGAATTGGAAACAAAAGATTCGGCACTATTTCCTGAGCCATCATACCCTGTTTTCGAACCTGTTACACTATAAAACCAAATTGTGGAATCGGCATTGACTTTTTCAATTTTCAATGTCCAATCTTCTGCAATCAAGGGTTTATGGTGGCTTACACGTCTAATGGCAGGAAACCAGGTTCCGGGCCCAGCACTTGGACGTGTTAACGTATAAACCATGTTCTCGCTCGTAACAGGATTTCCATCAATAAGAATTCGTGCACTTCCAGTTTTGACTCCATCGGGTGTTTGCCCCTTAATAATATCTACTTTGTTTCCATAAAATGAAAGCTTTAATGTGCTCTTGTCACCTTCACCTGTAGGTATATTATTTACTATTTCCCATGGTTTACCACTAAATTCAAGGGGGTTTTGGAAATTATTATCATAAGCACTTTTTACAAAACACGTTTGTACTGTATTTTGCCATTGACTTGGGTATAAAGAATTAAAGGTCAAATGTTTGCCAACAAGTTGGGTCATAAGCGCATTGCCGTTCCTATTCGGGTGGATTCTGTCTCGCAGTAAATCGGAAGCTTTCAAATTATTATCGGATACGTATTTGGTCCACTCGGTGGAAATATCGACCAACTCACAATTGTATTTATTGGCTACGTATCGAAGGTATTGATATGCGAAGGGATCCACTTGGGGATTATAATCATCTAAATGATGGTTCAGTAATAAGATATCGGAAGTGGTATATCTGCGGATATCTGCAAAAAGTTGTTCTAACTCTCTATTCTTCTCACCATCATAAACATGAAAAATTGTCAAATCGGGATAAAAGGGATAAACATCATGAACCGAGGTACGAATGATTTGTTCGGCATTAAATCCACCAATCGCCCTGTTTTCCAAGGTAATATCTGCATATGGAAACTGCTCTTTCAGGTAAGCAGCTAATAATTCGGTAAAAACTTGACTACCGGTAATGGATTGTCCATAGATTAAAATTTTAACGGGCCACCTACGTTCGGGGCGACTTGTCGCCAAAAGTGTTACGGAGCGAAGGAGGCGCGCTCCAAACAAAAGTTCATTTTTGGCTGCAGCGGGCTCAGGCATCGATTGCATGGGTGGATACTCTTGTTCGTATATCTTTAGGGCTTTCTCTTCGGCGATGCGCTGAGAAAAGGGATTTTGCTGTGCGCTCATAATTTGAGCACCAAGGACCAGAAAAAGAATAATTAAACTTTTAATCATAATATTAATTTTAGCGCTGCCGTTCATTTTTTTAAGTATGGGAATAACAACTGTCTTTTCAATCATTTTTTTTAAGGGGCGCAATCAAGTTCTCAAAAGGCTGATCTGACTTAGCGTAAAGATCATTGCCCACCACGAGATAATCCATACCTGTAGACATAAAGCACCGATATGCATCGGATGGGGAAAAAACAATGGGTTCCCCTCGAACATTAAAACTAGTATTCAATAACATTGCACAACCCGTAATTTTGCAGAATGCCTCTATTAAACTGTGAAAACGTGGTGTCTTTTTCTTATTTACCACTTGTACCCTGGCAGAATAATCAATATGGGTTACGGCTTGAATCGTAGATCGGTTCAGATAAAGTCGTTTCTTCCAATCCATCGAATGGAAATTATCAGGAAATAAAAGACGATGTTGTGCTTTTACCGGAGCGGTCATTAGCATGTATGAATTATATATGGGCATTTCGAAATACTGATCAACCCTTTCCTTTAACACAGCGGGGGCAAATGGTCTAAAATTTTCCCTATATTTAATCTTGTTATTTATCATGTGTTGCGTTTCAGAATGGCGCGGATCGGCCAAAATAGACCGGTTCCCCAAGGCCCGAGGACCAAATTCCATTTCACCTTGAAACCATCCCACTATAGCACCTTGTGATAATTTTTCGGCTACTGTTGAGAATAGGCGGTCATCATCAAGGGTCTGCTTTATAGCATTTTTTCCAAAACTCACTACTTGTTGTTGTTTTGAAACCCCACCAATCAAACTTCCGTTCATACCATCGTCAAGATTGATCGTACGTTTCCCTCTGTATTTTAAATACCAAACTGCAAGTGCCGCACCCAAAGCGCCTCCAGCATCACCCGATGCAGGTTGGATCCAGATGTTTTCGAAAAGTCCCGAGGCTGCTATCTTTCCATTGGCAACGCAGTTTAGAGCCACACCGCCGGCCATTACCAAGTTATTGCATTGGGTAAGATGGCGAGCTGTTTTAGCTAATTTTAAAACAATTTCTTCAGTAACGAGCTGAACTGCCCGAGCCAAGTTCATGAATTCTTGCCTTAACTCGCTTTCTGGACTGCGCCTAGGTATTTTAAAAAGCGACTCCCATAATACATCATTGGTCATGGTTAGCCCAGTGGCAAAGTTGAAATAGCCCATATTGAGTGTAAAGGATCCATCGTCGGCAATATTTATAAGCGTTGACCTTATCTTATCAACCATCTGTTGCGTCTCTTCGCAATCCAATCCATAGGGAGCCAACCCCATCAACTTATATTCCCCACTATTTACCTTAAAACCGCAATAGTAGGTAAAGGCCGAATACAGTAATCCCAAGGAATGTGGAAAATGAAGCTCACAAAGTGTGGTAATATTTTGTTCTTCTCCTTTGGCAATGGCCGTGGTGCACCACTCACCGACTCCGTCTATTGTTAGAATCGCCGCCTTTAAAAACGGCGATGGATAAAATGCACTTGCCGCATGCGACAAATGATGTTCCGAGAAAAGTATCTCGGCACAAATACCAAGCTCCTCTAATTTCCTTTTAATATTGCGTTTGGTATGCAGTTTTTCTTTTATCCATAAAGGAACTGCCCGAAGGAAACTTCTAAACCCTTTTGGAGCAAAAGCATGGTAGGTCTCTATAAGTCTTTCAAACTTTAAAAATGGCTTTTCATAAAATACCACCGCTGTAACCTCTTCAGGTTCTATTTCTGAAGAAGACAAAAGATGACTTATTGCCGACGTAGGAAAGGAACTATCATGCTTAATGCGTGAAAACCGCTCTTCTTGAGCCGCACCCAAAATAGTGCCATTTGCCACCAGAGCAGCTGCACTATCATGATAAAAAGCCGATATGCCCAAAATAATTTCCATAGATTAGAATAACGAATAAATAAAGGGTGCCAACGCCGATCCTTGGGTGACTACGATTAGCGCACTTAATAATATTAATAAGACGATGGTCGGTATCAACCAGTATTTTTTGCGCTGCCCAAGAAACTGAATGAACTCTATAAAAAAATCGAACATGGTATAGTTTTATTCTAGTTTAGTACTGTTAAATAAAAAATACAATTATCAAAACCGCTCATCGGGTAGCTTGTAAAGCATAAAGGATTTAAAATTGTTTTTTGAAATCCGAACCTTCAAATCGTTTGACCCGCTGTATGAAAAAGGAATTCGCTCCCTTGTCTTTTGGCCGAAGTCTTAAGGAATCTTGTCCAAAAAGTCGCATTAAAAATGCGATTGGGGTAAGAACGAAAAAGAAAAGCACCGATAGCAATACAATGGATCCAACCTTTTCAAGCAGTCTCCCTAATTTTAACCATAGCCAGCTAAATGGGGTTAAAACAAAAGGGACTAAAATGGTTATGAGCAAAGAAAAAATAGCTATTTTTAAAAAATACGGACGGTGGGGCATCCACAGAGCGAACAGCAAAAGTGCTAAAGAGAGCACTAAACCAAAGTCAATATTTTTATTTCGCTGATTCATATCGCTGAGCTATATTAAAGTTGCCAATACTGTTGTACAATCGCGCAATCTGAAGTTTTACCTCGGAATTCTCAGGATCTTTTTCAAGCAGGTCCTTAGCAGTTATAAGCTGATTTACTACGTGGGACATAGGGCGAAAATCGGGTTTGGCCTCTATAGAAATTAGGTATTGCACATACTTCAATGTATCTTTTGGCCTGTCTAGCTTAAGGTAAAGAACAAGGAGTTGTCGCGCTGTTTTTTCATTGGTTGCCATTTGCCATTTCATAATACCATAGGTCACTCCTTTCTCATAAGCTTGTGTTTTTGTGCACAATTGAATTACCTTTTCGTATAATTCTTCATTATGCGGATATTCAAGAAGAAGGCTTTCACATATTTTGAGAGCTTTTTCGTATTCATTTGTCTTCAAATAGACGTTTAGAAGTTGAGTCATTCCTTTCTCCCAAGTCATTGTTTTAACAGAAATAGCACCGGCAATAGCCTCTTCAATTGGTTTTTCTCTTCCATCTTCCTCGGGAAGAGGCTCAAGAAATGGCCACCCCTCACGTAAAAGTAAATTGGAAATCTCTCCTGTCATGTAATCAACCTCGGTCAAGGGCATTTCAGAAATCTGGGGAAATGACTTTTGTCGAAGTGATGGGAATAAGGTGTTCTCTTCCGTAGCAAATTTTTCAAACAGGGTTTTTGCCATCAAATAGTGTCCATTTAAATTAGGGTGGAGATGTTCTAAAATTAGCTCCTTCCCAATACACTGTTGCGGGGATTGAGACCTAAAAACACTATCGTTATCGATAAAACTAACATTGGGAAACTCTTTGCTAATCTCCTCTATAACAATATTAATTTCTTCAGGAGACCTAAAACGGAGCGCATCAAGTTCTTTCGCTTTGCGAAAGTAGTATGCTGCATTATGGTTTTGTTGTTCAAAATAGGTCTTACCTAAAAGAAAAAAGGTCATCGCATAATTTGGGTACTGTTCCGTTAATTTCTCCAACCTTGAGGTATATAGTGTAGTATTACCATTCATATTAAAATCAGAGCTAGCTTTCTTCAGTGCCTTTGTAGCTTCTCCATCTGAATCAACAGAAATAAATGGTTTTTGGTCTTTTTCATTACATACCGAATTGACAAGATACACGCTAATACCTGCTTCAGCATATCTCTTTAGTGTGCTACGCAAATTTGTTTCAAATTGCTTGACTCCTTGTTTATATATAGAAGATTGAAGTGGTATTTCGTGGTTTTTTACCATTCGTTTCATTAGGGTTTCATGATAATCAATTTTAGTTTTATTGGCCGTAAAGGCAGAAATGGTATTTGCCAGCAACTGACCTATTTTTGTTTTACGCAACCATATTCCGGCCCTTCCCATGCTTACCCCTAGACCAAATTGACTCGTAGAACCTACGCCTAGGGCCCCATAGTATTCATTGTGGCCAGCATTAATTATCACGGCATCGGGTTTCTGTTCGATAATTTCGTCGACAAAATCATACAAAGCATATGAGTTAAGAGCCGTCATGGCCAGATTAATCAACTCGACCTGAATGGTTGGGTCCGACTGTCGAATTCCATACTTTAACATTCGAGGAAACGTACCATTGAAAAAATAAGGAAAACCAACGGCTGTAGATTCACCTTGCACAAATATTCGGGCTGTATTCGCGGGTTTCACTTTCGTAAACGACTCGATTTTTCCTTTGGTAGCATTCTTTTCTTGGATAAAGTAGCGCAGGGAAACTTTATCATTCAAATGTTGCAATGAACTATCTTGCTTATCAGTAACAAAGAGAGAGAGATCGTTTCCAAAATTGGCCAAATTAAGTACTAACTCCAATATAACAACTCCTATAATTGGTGTTATTAAAGCCATCACCTTGAAAGCGGTCTCCCTTCTCATTTTGTTTTACTACTCAATTAATAACCCGTACTTTGCTCGCAATTGCTATTAGATTCTATCTCCACCAATGGAATAGGCGCATAATAGGAATTAGGATTAACCGATATCTTTACACCCGGTGTAATAAGTGTATAGGTATACCATTTATTTACCACATCCTCCAGTGATTTCCAGCGGCAATAGTCAAACCAATTTTGCGCCCCCTCTGCACAAAATTCCTTAAACCGCTCTTCTTTAAGATCTTCAAAAAGTTCTTCCCCTGTTGATGTAATATCTTGAGATTGATCAAAAACATTATAAGCGCGACGACGAACTTTGTTTATATACTCGCGTGCAACATCTTCTTGGCCTACTTTCAAAGACGCCTCAGCATACATTAAATAGACGTCAGCCAAACGCATAAAATGTATATTAATACCGGTACTTACTTCCCAGTCGTATAAGTTCTTCTCAAGCGGTACATATTTTCTAATTGACCATCCTTTTATTGAGTTCCCCATATCGTCTTCATATCCCTTTGTGCCTGCATAAGGTAGCAGCAACTCCTTGCCATAAATGAATTGATCGGGTCTTACATTTGTACCAGCTTCAACCACATTGCCATCTACGGTTTTGGTTATGAGTGTAGCAGGTTCCATTGCAACAATTTTTAAACGGGGGTCGGTTCCGAAGCGTTCTATATTGCGGTCATGTAAAAATAAATTACACCATCCTGTTTCTTGGGTACCGGTAACAATATAATCCCCGTCCCCATCAGGTATGGGAATATCATTCTCATCAGTGTCTAAATGTCCAACAAAAGGAGCAATTTTCAGGCTATGCATAGTACCCTCCGAACCTCCCCAGACACCCCAAGAACCTGGGCGGTTCTTCACGCTTAATTCAAGAAGAGATTCGTCACTAAATTCAATTTGGTCTTCATTAAAGAGCTTGCTGTATTCTTCATAAGGCAGCAGAGACTTGGCACTATTGTCTATAACATTTTTTAAAATAGTGGCCGACTCTTGATAATTGCCATTACCTAATTGAAGTTGTCCGATAAAGGCTTGAGCTGTAAATTTGGTTGGCTTTGCCACAGCAGTACCAGATCTAGAAGTGGGCAGAATTTTTTCTGCCTCCTTATAATCTGAAAGTATTTGGGCATATACCTCATTAACAGTCGACCTTGGTAAATATTGCAACTCAGAGTTTGTGGCAACTTCTGTATGAATTATTACCCCTCGTTTTTCTCCATCCCCATTTGCCGGGTAACCTTCTCCAAAAAGCTGTACGAGTTGATGGTGCGCCCAACCTCTCCAAAACAACGCCTCAGCCCTGTATTCATTAATAGCGGCATTATCTTCAGCAGTAAATTCAGAGGCTTCCAAATTATCACATGCCCTAAGCAACACATTTGTTGAGCCAATAATCTTGTAAAATCCTTGCCAGGCTTCTGTTAAATATGCATTTTGAGGAGTCCACCTATGGCTGGCTGCTTCCTGCCAGTTTCGTTCTTGTTTCCATCCAAAATCAACCGAATGATCGGCTGGAAAAATCACTCCTGTCAGATAATCAAACCCATAAAGGTTATAGTCATTAATATTTGAATAGATATTTGCAGCAACCAACTCTAGCGAAGCTGGATCATTAGGAAATTCGACTAGCGTGGCCGAATCGTAATCGGTTGATTCTAAATACTCGTCAGAGCAGCTGCTCATAATTAGAATCGTAACAAAGATGTACAAAGCTACTTTTTTCATAATTGATTTTATTATTTTTTTTACAATTTCAAACTTATTCCCCCCATTACCGACTTGGTCGACGGAGTACGGCCAGGGCCAAAACTATTTCGTTCCAAGTAACCACCACCAAGTTCAGGGTCACCTTCAAACTTTGAAAATATCAACAGGTTTTCGAAGTTTACAAAAAACTTCAATTCACCAAGATTTAGTCGATCCAAGATTGGTTTTGGAAGCCCCCATCCTAAGTACAAGGTTTTTAATTTAAGAAAGGAACCATCTTCAATTAAATAGTCTGACTGAGTTGAAAAGTTTTGATTGGGATCACCAAAAACAACCCGGGGATTTTTTGAATCGGTATTGGAAGGACTCCAATAATCAAAAATCTTTGTAGTAGCATTATCTGACTGAAAAATATTGTGGTCGTTAATCTTTTGAGTATTGTAAATATCAGTATCATAATTACCTAACCACCCCATGTTCAATTCGAAATTTCGCCATGAGAGGCTGATATTCGATCCATAAATAAGCTTTGGCCATGGATTTCCGATAACATCCATATCTTCCTCAGGAGTAATCATATTGTCATTATTCAGATCAACATACTTAAAATCCCCAGGAGCAGTACCTTCAACCTGATAAAAATTACCTTCTCCTGCGGCTAAGTTAAGTGCATCTATTTCCTCTTGTGTCTGAAAAATTCCGGCTACCTGGTAGCCATACATTTGACCCATTGGCTTTCCGTTCTCTGTTCGGTACATTGAGCTGGCCATTGGATAGCCACTGCTGCCGTTTCTCCATATTATAGGGTTCAATTCATCGCTAAGTTTTACGACCACATTCTTGTTGGTTGAAGCGGTCAAGGCAACATCAAAATTCAGTTCTTTTATCTTGCTTTGATACTGAACCATAAAGTCGAATCCTTTGTTATTTATTTCGCCAATATTAGCTATAAATGGTGTTTGGGTCCAGGTGGTTCCCATATGTTGGGAGGCAGAAGGGGGAAGCGTTATAGGGTACAACATGTCAGTTGTATTTTTATCGTAATATTCAGCTGAAAAATTCAACTTATTATTAAAAAGTCCGGCTTCTAGACCAATATCCAACTGGGTCACTTCTTCCCATTTAATACTAGTATTCGGAAGCTTGTCATAACGATAGGGAGTAACGACATTAACACCATCAGGGGAATAAAAACTTTGGGTATTTGTCCAAGAAGACAGATAAAGAAAGTTGGGTACCGAGCTATTGCCTATGGCACCATAACCCGAACGTAATTTTAAATTGGAAATCCATGAGAGGTTGTCGGCAATGAAAGATTCTTTATGAATATTCCAGCCGGCAGATACCGATGGAAATACACCGAACCTATTATCAGGGCCGAACTGAGGATAACCGTCACGTCGTATTGTCCCTTGTACCATATATTTACTGTCATAGGAGTAATTCAGGCGAGCAAACTGCGAAAAGCTCCCATTATCATATCTAGAGCCCGAAGAGGGTTGTTGATCAGCTCCCAATCCAATAGACCACGCAGGATCAATACTAAAGTTAGTCGCTTCGGCCCGTGTGCTATTCCCTACACTTTTGGAGGCATCATATCCGATTAATGCCCCTATATTATGTTTATCGCCTAATGTTTTCTTATAATCTAGCGTATAAAACATCTTACCAAAATAATTTGCCCCATTAGAGCTTACCAATTTGGATTCAATAAATAAATCACCTGCGCTGGCATCTGGATTATAAGATTTAGAGCCATTGCCCCCTCCGGATCCTGTGAAATTAGCCTGAAACATTAACCCTGAAGCCACTTCGTAATCAAGAATCAAATTTAAATTTACCCCTACTGAATGAGACAAATTCTGTGTATTCATTACACTCATCAAGGGATTGAAAGCATTGGTTAAATTACCGACCGGTCTCATACCCCACCCACCATCTGGGTTGTTAGCATCATAGGGTTCCATTATTGGTGTAACACGGTAGGGAAGCCCACCTGTCGAACCGCCTTCACTTCTATTTAGGTTTGCATTTAGAATCTGAGTTATTTTTAGCTTATCATTGAATTGTGTGACACTTGCAATCCTGAACTTGAACTGTTCCTGTACAGGGGAAGCCACACCTATACCCCTATTATTTGAGTAGACCAATGATGATGACAATTTTGTTTTCTCGGTACCCCCTGATAGATTCAAATAATAATTCTGTTGCAGGGCACTTCTAAACAAAATATCATTCCAATCTGTACTGGGTAAACTAGCAGGGTTGTTCCAACCCGAAATTTCCATTTCCGTCTCACTTGGTTGAAAGCCCGAAGCCAATCGTATTTTAATATAATCTGGGGTTGACAAGTAATCAGGTAAGTATGTTGGTGTTGCCATCCCAATATTTTGCCTAAAATGCACCTGTAATTTACCGGCCCGCCCTTTTTTTGTTGTCACCAAGATAACGCCGCCAGCCCCGGCAGCACCATATATTGCAGTGGAAGAAGCATCCTTTAATACTTCAATAGATTCAATATCATCCATGTTAGGCACTACTCCTGCCGCCCCATCTACGATCCAGAGAGGATTCGACCCATTGATCGATGCGGCACCACGAATAATAATACTTCCGTTACTTACGTTCACTCCAGCAACCCTTCCTTGAAGAACTTCAGTAACACCAAGGTTCATGTCTTTAAATTCATCCGGTTTCAATGAGACTATTGATCCGGTAACATCCGATTTTTTCTGAGTACCGTATCCGACGATAACCACCTCATCCAGTCCTGCTGCACTCTCTTCGAGCTCAACGACTATTTGATTCCGCCCCTGTAAGGCCACTTCCTGAGTAGTAAAACCAATATAGGAAACAACCAATACGGCATTCTCATCGGAAACTTCAATGGAAAAATGACCATCAAAGTCGGTTTGAGTTCCATTCGACGTGCCTTTTTCAAGAATGTTAGCACCTGGCAACGGAGTACCGGTCAAGTCATTTACACTTCCCTTTATGACCAAATCTTGATTAGGTAATTTCGATGACTGCGTTGGAACGGCTTTAACCGTAGGTCTTCTTACTTTGCCCTCTCTTAATATAATTTGCCTGCCTCGAACTTTGTAATCGGTTTTTGTATTCTCAAACATTACGTTGAGTACAGTTTCGATTTTTTCGCCTTCCACTTTCAAGGATACTTGTCGCTCTAAGTCAACATGTTTTACCTTATAAATAAACCGAAATTCTGTAGCCGACTCAATATCATCAATAATGGCACTGACGCTGGCATTGTTGACATCCAATGTCACCTTCGTTTTTTGAGAATAGCTGTCATTGGCATGTAACCCCAACATGGTCGTAATCAATAACAACGTAGTAAGTTTCATTTTTAGGTTTAATTTCAACAAAGGTCGATAGTACCCCTGTTGATTAACTGGTTTTTTCATATTTTTGAAATGTTTAATGGTGGTTTGCAAATTGGTTGCGCGATCACTTTTTACCACCGGAAAATGCTCTAACATTTTCCGGTTTTGTTTTTAGCTCAAAACGAAGTGTCGGTGTATGTGTGTCTACCTAGATCCCGAGTTCTATTACATATCTATCTTATTTAACTGATTCAATCCTTTTTATCTATTCGATAATTACTTTATTGTTTTCAATACTGTATTTAATTTTATGGACATCATTAAAAAAGCTTAGTACTTTTTCAATTTCAACATCATTAAAACTGGCGTTAAATATCTCTGAACCCAATTCCTTATTTCGGTTTTCAATCTCAACGCTATAATGTCGTTCCAACTTTGCAAGAATGTTGTCAAAGCTTACATTTCTAAAGACCAAATGTCCCTGTCGCCAAGAAGTATAAAGTGCTGTTTTGACATTAGCTACGCTTATATTGTTAGAGGTATGTTCAAATAATCCCTTTTGACCTGGAACTAGACTGGTTGATTCATTTACCGGGTCATTATCTTGTTTCAGGTTCACTGCCCCCTCCACTAAAACAACTTCAATATCAACATCCTCAGTGTAGGCGGACACATTAAACTCTGTGCCCAGTACATTGACCTCCAGTTCGCCAACTTTCACAACAAAGGGGTTTGATTTATTTTTTTTTACATCAAAATAGGCCTCCCCAGTGAGGAATACTTGTCGCGTTCCCTCTTTTATAAAATTCATAGGGTATCGTAAAGAACTACCCGCGTTTAAATGAACCGAGGTGCCATCAGAAAGTACGAGTTCAAACCTTTTGCCGTTTGGAACGGTCAAAGTATTAAATACCAATTTATCAACACCCGCCACTGGAGTGTAACTTAACTGGTTTTGCTTTTGGGCTCCGATAAGGTTCCCGTTAACATCTTTTACCGCTTTAGTTTGGGAAACATCAATGGTTTGAACAGCGCCATTCTCAAGCTCCAAAGTGATTGATTTATCTTTAGATACAATAACTGTAGCATCTTGATGCGAAGAAAAATCTTTTTGAATCAAATAACCTATACCAAAAAACAATATAACGACCGCCGCATATTTTGTCCAATTGGGTATTAAGTTTTTAATTGGTCTTTCCCTCCTTTCTATTTGCCCAATAACTTTTGAATATGCAGCATCGACATCATTTTTTAACAATGCTAGGTTCAAATCATGATAGTCTTTTAAGTAAGACTCCAATGTTGACCGATTTTGAGGGTCTTCTACCCAATCCCGCAAGACAATGAGTTCATCATCAGAAATGGTCCCCATAAGTAGTTTCGAAATATATTTTTTCATTTATTGCTATTCTTTAAGGGATATTTTTATTTTTGAGAACATCCTCAATACACATTTCACAACCTATACTGTTAATTAATAAGAAACCCTTAAAAATAATTGAGATATTTTTTTGAATTATCATAACAACTAAAAAAAAGCACATAACTACGTAATAAATGAATGATAATGATATGGTCAAGGCATTAAAAAAAGGAGATAAAATTGCCTTTAAATACCTATTCAACACATACTACAACCGTTTAGTAGCTTATATAATAACATATAGTCACGATAAAGCACAATCGGAGGATATTGTTCAGCAGACGTTTATAAAACTTTGGGAAAACCGACAAAAACTAGATGACAGCAAATCACCTAAAGGTTATCTATATGCCATTGCCCATAATATTTATATTGATGCCATCAAGACATCAAAAAAGCATGAAAAAATAATGAACTTGGTTTGGGAAAGTGCATTACGAGATAGGATTGAGGAAGATTTCGAAACCCAAGAGATTCGTATTCAAAAAATGAAAAGGGTAGTGGAAAATCTTCCGCCAAAGTGTAAAAAAATCATTCACATGAATAAGGTACAAGGTATTAAATACCAAGAAATTGCAGACCAAATGGGAATCTCAATTAAAACGGTCGAATCACAAATGCGCATTGCATTCATAAAAATAAGAGAAGCCTTTAAAGAGGATAATGTGATTTTATTTTTTTTGTTCAGAGAGTTACGAAACAGCTGTAAAAAATAGTGAGCCCTTTTTTAAGAATTCTTAGGCCTAGAAGATTACACAATCAAAATATTGACAACCAATATATTAAATTCTGTAACACCCTGTTTTTGGCCCACTACCACTCCATTCCATTGCTCTCAACTCAGTAATGCGCTTTACAGCCAACGGTTTTGTAGCCAACCCTCATTTTTGACTTTCCACTTTACTATCCTAAATCAATAATTTATAACACTATAGGCAAGCACCCAATCAATTTTTTAAATTAAGTCGGTGATTTGAGTACAAATTCTACAGTTCGATCTTGGTTCCCCGATGAATCTATAATCTAGTACCTCTGTTCCCCTTGGCTACCAAAAATTTTATCAATTTTGTTATTCGAATATTAGTAACCAAAATATTGAGACACTTAAAGCCGAATTGAAAACGGTTATCGATCTTCAATTGACTGGAGAAAGTAATACTTGCTTGTCAATCTTTTAGAAGACCTAATGTTCAATATTGAAAACAACAAAATCATCTATAAAAACATTACTGGAAAAACGATGGCAATTGGCAGAAATAAAAATCCAAGCATCTTTTTGCGAACTAACTTGCTGTCTTGATTTTCCGGTGACGCTCAATCTTCTTAAATTTATACCAATCGGCATGATTGGGAATAACACTTTAAAGACTTACCACCACCCCATGCGGTTTCCAATTTTCTACAATAATTAGCTTTCTATTTTATCTATGGCTCCGCTATCCAAAACGAGATTTGAATCGTTGTGAATATTCTCCATTTCAAAATGCTCTACCTCTTGGTCTATATAAAGGTTTTCTGAAAGATTGAACAGATGAGCCTCCGTTTCATAAAAATGCATCATATAACCCGCGGTATTAACGAAAACTATATAGTCTCCCCGAGATGGTAGTCTTGGAAAAGTCAATTTTCTTTTGAGCAATACATCTTGTTCCAAGCAGTAAGCCCCTGTGAAATAGAGTTCCTCCATTTCCGATTCTTCGGATTCAGAACGAAAAATCACAAAGGGATCTAATAAAAAATCTGAACTGGAGCTCTTTAACTGGCTCATATTCATCTCAAGCCCTACCAACCAATTACCTTTTGCATCACGTTTTCTATGCGCTACTTCGCCAAGGGTCAAACCTACTTGACTAAGTAAAGAACGCCCTGGTTCTATGCGAAGTTGAATATTAGCCCTATTTATCAATTCTGCCACAGAGCTGCCTTTTATATTTTTATAGCTCAAAACTTGGCTCAAAAACTCAGCGCCGTTAACTTCATTGTAGTAGGGATAGGTTTTTAAACTGCCTTGAAGTTGCGCCTTTTGATTTAATGAAAACCCCAACCCATTATTATTAAAAGTTATAGGTTCGTTTATTCCAAGCACGGCCTCTTTTAGATTGTTTTGAAAACTTATCCACTCGTTTTTTGATTCTAGATAGTTCATCAAAATTCCTCCGCCGATATCCAAGAATTCAATGTTTTGACCAATCTGACGAAACTCTCCTACGATATCTAAACTTTGAATCGCCGCCTCACCGCGCTCTTCAATGGAATACCCATCCAAATGAAAATGAAACCCACACAGTCTTAAATTCTTGAAAGTGGTTTTATCGGAAAACCAGACTTTTAAATTGTATAAATCCCGTTCTGTATCAAAACCGAACCGACTGTACAATTTTCGTTTTCCAACCTGAAAACCACTTAATCGAAGACCAATAATTCCAGTGCGCTTTAAATCTCCAGCTACTTTGTTTGCCAACTGTAATTCGTCAAGATTATCGATAATAATGGGAATTTGATTTTCTATTGCCAGTTTCATCAACGCCTCATTTTTGATGGCGGCCGTTAATACTACATTTTCTTTTGTACCCCCTAATAAAATTGCCTGCTCCATCTCACGATAGCTGGCCGTATCTACCCCTATTCCATATTCAATGGCCGATTTGACAAGAATTCGGCTTTTATTCGCCTTTCGAGCAAAGTATATTTGACCATCCACCCCATAGTTTTGAAATACTTCTTGATACCTAGAAATGTTCTTATGAAATGAGGGAATATGATGCAGATTAATCGGCGAGCCGTACTTCTCGACCAATTTTTCCACCAATTCTGAATGCTCCATAAATCTGTGCATCCAAGGACTAGTGATGGGTGTTAATTGATTTTTTCCTGTCGATTTAAAATAAGCAGCGTTATCCATTTTGAATTTTGAGTTTTCCTGATTTAAGTATTGCGGCCTTACAATTTTCCATAACGTTCAAGGCCCATTGCGAGGCAAAATTGTTTCTCGTTCGCGAGAGTGTGTCGTTATCATACGTAATTCCTTCTGTCGGCGTACCATAAAGGGAAATATTGAAAATAGACCGTCCATCGTGGCCAATGGCCCTTCCTTGCCTATCGATTTCAGGACAACCGACTTCATAACTTGAATCATCGTAAATTGTGAATGGCCGTAATAATCCCCTTTCCCGCATATTTGTAAACAATAATGACCAGTCATCAATAGCGTTTAGGCTGGGAATCCTAGCATCTATCAGCACATTCAATCTTTGAAAATTCAACTGTTCTGTACAGATACCCCACCCTTCATCTAGCTTTTTAATTTGGGGATTCTGGGCAAAATCCATATTAATCACCCCTGCTTCAATAAGTGCCGTCATCTTTTTCATGTTTTCTAAGGGGGGACCATAAGAGATTCTATTTAAAACGGAGCGATACTGGGTGTCGAACAAGGCATGGGAATCTGCGGTCATTCCCCCAAAATTATAGATTGAATTAAAAATCGGGCTCAGTCTGCCCCAAGTCATCGCGGCCGCCATAAATGCACTTGACTCATCGTCTGCTTTGGCCTCTTTTAAAAGATAACGCCAATAAGCCAAATCGCCAAGCTCGGAAGAAGTCCCGCTCATGGGCCTAGCCCTGAGCAAATCTTGAAAATTAAACCTATAAGCCCAAGGGTATAGCTCGTGAAATATATCTATCTGCTCTTGTAAACTTCTTAAATTCTTATCGGGATAAAAGTTCAAATTATGCTTCTGGAATTTGATCCTATAATAACGATACTTCATTTCGGCGATGATCAATGGAAGTACGTGCCCTTTAAAACTGATTTTTTGATTTAAACCTGCTTGTGACATGATATTCTCATGGGTAAAATAAATCGGCGTATAGGGTTTTAATCCTTCATTTGCACTTCGGGGAATCATAGGAAGACCACTTCTTGAGTAGGGAAATATTTTTTGGGGTTCTTGACCTGAGGGTATATAAATTAAATTTCCATCTTTCAACGTCTCAAACCGTCCGCCCCTACCTTCCGTTAGCGCCAAAACGGTATCTATAAAAGTTAATCCTAACCCCTTAATTCCAACGTTCGATTGCTTTCCAATCGCCGCCAACTTTTTTTCAACTGGATAAACGAAAGGAATTAATTCGCTATCGATTTCATCAGAACTGCTACTCTTCTCATCGCTTGCCAACCTTCCCTTGAAGCTCGAATGCCCCGTAGTCAATAGAACTTCTTGAACTTTCAAACTCGTCAAACGTTTGGTATTAACAGCGATATATTTTAAAATTAGTCCGTTTTCACACGTTTCGATATCCATAACCTCAGCCTTATGCTTGAAAAGCTGAATCGACTCTTTTTTATATTTTTCCAATAAATTAAAGCAATCAATAAAGTACTCACCCACCGTTCTTCGTGATGCGAATCCATTTGCAGAACTATTAATGGAAATATCTCCGTGTTTTTTCAACCACCCTACAAAATCCAAGCAATCGGGAACCAAGGGTTGTGGATTTTCCTTTGACCAGACGGAAATATTTCGATTGGGATAATTCATTAACAAATACGTTGGTTGGTCGGGACGGTATGTTTCTCCCGCTCCGAAAAATCCGGTTTTTTCGAAAAGATGAATTTCTAATTTAAAATCATCATCAACCTGTTGTAAGCTTGCCAACAAACGTTCGAAAGCATACAACCCTTTGGGACCTAAGCCGATAATGGCTACCTTATACCGATTCATGTTGCCAACATTTTCGATCCAACTTCCTTTACTGCGCAGTTTAACCCATCGAATATTTGCTCTAATTCGATATTATCGTTTACCCATTCATCATTATAAACCGTATCTAAATAGCGTTCTCCCCTATCGGGAAGCAAGAGAACTGAAGTCGAATTTTCAGGCAAATGTTTTTCATAGTTCATATAAGCTGATATAATTCCGCCAGATGAACCTCCACAGAGTATAGCTTCTTCAGTCAGCAACCTTCTACATCCTTTTATACATTCATAATCAGATACATGAACCACATCATATACTTTAGATGTGTCTAGAAATTCTGAAGGCACGCCCGCTCCATGACCCGGAATTTTACGTTTACCCGCCTTATCCCCGAACAGCACACTGCCCACTGCATCTACAGCAATCAGTTTAGTTCTACAATTCTTTTTTTCAATATAATCGGCACATCCCATGAGGGTGCCACAGGTACTTGTGGCAATAAACAGATAATCTAAATCATGATTCAGAACGCCCATAATTTCGCTCATCGTCGTATGATGTGCCTTGGGATTGTTTGGATTTCCATATTGGTTAGACCATATGCTATTGGGTACAGTTGTCAATAACTCTTTCACCTTTTCTAACCTAGCCGCCAAAAATCCTCCTTTTGCACGAGGTTCTTTGACCATGACAATTTTAGCGCCATAAGCGGTCAACAACTTATGTGTTTGAGGATTCAAATTAGGGTCGACGACAACCATTAATTTTAGACCATAAAATAGGCAAGCTTGCGCCAAGCCAACAGCCATGTTGCCAGAACTTGACTCGATTATAGTACCGCCTCTTTTGATTATGTCATTCTTTAGAAGTTCTGAAATAATAAAATACGAAGTTCTATCTTTCATACTTCCAGCGGGATTAGAGCCCTCTAGTTTAGCAAGTACCCGTCTTTGACCATGGAATAACCTGTCAAGCCCAACTAAGGGTGTATTACCAATGGTATCCAATATATTTGTTGCAATACTTCTCATTTTTCTTGTTTTTAGCGACCATCTCAGTAAAAACCTAGCATTCTAGGCGATGTAATGGCCCGCTACGATATTAAAAAAAGAGTGCGTTAGACCTTAACTGCATACAGTCAAAGTTTAATGCAAAGCAAAATGTTTCTTGTAATTTTATATGTGGAAGGGATAATTTCCGAGACAATAAGGCTAAGGCAATAACGATAGATTCAGGCAATAATATTTGCCGAGATTTCTGTCTATGTTAAAAAAAGGAATGTGTACGCTTTGCTATTCCCTTAAGTTTTCTGTACTCGGCGAGAAACGTTTTAAGTAATCATAGATTTCGTATTGCGACCGCATCTTTTTTTCCTCAAAGTTCGAGAGAACATAATTATTGGTAGCCTCCTTTCCAACGATGCGTGCTTTCACGTTATCTTCAAATTGAATAGTCAAAAGCTCTTTTAATTCATGAAATATATCTTTATCCAAAATAGGTGTGATAACCTCAATACGTTTGTCAAGATTTCGCGTCATCCAATCGGCACTTCCCATAAAGATTTCTTCTTCCCCACTATTATGAAAAAGAAATACCCTGGCATGTTCTAAAAATCGATCTACGATGCTAAAGACCTCGATATTCTCACTCTGACCCTCAACCCCAGGAACAAGACAGCAAAAACCTCGAACCAATAGTCTAATTTTAACTCCTGCATTGCTTGCCCTATACAACCAATTGATCATCTGTTTATCTTCTAGGCTATTCATTTTTGCCATAATGCTAGCGGGCCTATTTCTTTGGGCATTGAAAATTTCCCTTTGAATCAACTTTTCGAAACTTTTTCTCGTATTAAATGGGGATATTAACAGACGCTTCAGTTTCGGTTTTAACATTTCTCTTTTTAGCACCCTAAATACCTTGGCCAAATCTTCTGTTATTTTTTTATCCGCCGTGAAAAGTCCGTGATCACAATATATTTTTGCTGTTTTCGAATTAAAGTTTCCCGTGCCGATATAGGCATAGCCTCTAGGAGTTTCACCTTCCAATCGTTCTATATGTAAAATCTTGGAATGTACCTTTACGTTCGGAAAACTATAAAAAACCTGAGCACCTTTATCTTCGAATCTCCGACCCCATGTGATATTGTTCGCTTCGTCAAATCTTGCTTTGGCTTCGACAAATATCGTCACCTTCTTTCCATTTTCAAGCGCTTCAAGCAATGCAGAAGTCAATCGTGATTTCTTGGCAATACGATACAAAGAAATATGAATGGACGCAACTTTAACATCTCTGGCAGCCTCGAATAACCAATCTTCGATATACCGGAAACTTTGATATGGAAAATGGAGCAATTGGTCTTTTTGGGCAATCAGATCAAAAATGCTATCGGTCTTTTCAAATTCGACATGCTTCAAAGGAGGGAAAGGTTCGAAATGCAATGACGCATCGTCTATAAGGCCCGCGAGGGAAAAAAAATCACTGAAATTATGACGATCGCCACCTTCGAACATATCGATTTTGCCCAAATCTAAAAGCGCTCTCAACCTGTTTCGCAATTCCTTTGGCATTCCCTGTTCGTAAAGTAGTCTTGTAGGTTGACCTATTTTTCGCTGCGAGAGCGACTGATGAATCAGTTCTACCCAATCACCTTCGTAATCATCGTCGAGATATAATTCTGCATCCTTCGAGATTTTGATATTAAAAAGGGATGAAATCTCCAGTTCCGGAAATATGCGCTGCGCGTTGAGTTTGAGAACATCCTCTAAATAGGTAAAAACATGGGTACCCTCTTCTGAGGGTATCTCAACGAACCTACCGATTTCAGTCGCTGGAACGTGAACGAACATCATTTTATCGGTAGTTTTATCAAAAGCCACAATATAAAGAGCTCCTTCTATAAATGAATCAGAAGTTAATTTTTTACTGTCTAAAATCGTTAGGTGAGTAGCGATCTGTTTTTCAAAAAGCAGGTTTAAATCTGTTTTTTGTTTGGTGGAAAATTCTTGAAGGGTCGGCAGAAAAATGTTGTTTTCATTTAATTCGAAAAGTATTTCATCCCTAAAAATCTGTCCGAACCGCTGCTGTTGTTGGTCGATTTGGACCATCAATGACTTTAAAATTTTATTCGGTTTCAACCCCAAAGGCTTTCGAATATTTTTCTTAACCTTTTTTATTAGCCGGAGTTTTGAAATCCTTACCTTAAAAAATTCATCTAAGTTCGATGAAAAAATAGCCAAAAATTTTAATCGTTCGATTATGGGGTTCCGTTTATCCGCTGCTTCCTGTAAAACCCTTTCGTTAAAACTGAGCCAATCTATTTCTCTATCCCTGTATGTAAAATTCTCTTCTTTAGTATAACCTTCCATGAGGCCAAAAATACCAATACTTATTTATTCAATATGAGGTTTTATTAACTCTATAAATAGTCAAATCCAACCCATATTTTTCAAAAGTATTCAACACTATCACCGCAAAAAACTGGTTTTCAATTGTTTAAAATAGAATTTAATAACATATGCTGCACAGTGGTTTGATTTAAACGGTAATATTATCCATCCTTCAGAAAATTTTATATAAAAGAATAGAATGCCGCATGTAAAATTTTATTGCGTCAATATCCATTGGAATCGGTGCATCTTTTGAAAAGATGATAATGTAATTTCAACAAATAATTAATAAATATCAAATTATGGGTAAGCATCACATATGCGATTAAATAATGAATAAACAGACTAAAAAATGACCTTTGGGAAGCTGCTAATATTACCCAAAAGCATCAATCTTATTAAAACCACAAAAGATGTATTCCGTTTGAATATTCATTCAAGCCCATTGGTACCAGTGGAAATCCAATTCGAGAATTACGCAATAACGATTGAAATAGAACTGATTTCATTTTAAGGTACGCTTTCAAACCCATTTTTTGTATTTGATGTAATAAACACTAAAATGCAAAAACTAAGTGCTTCGGAAATCATCGAGAATATAAAAAAGGAAACAGCATTTGAAGCCGTTTCGGAAGATTACTCCTTTACCATTAAAATAGAAAAATTTGTTCCTTACATCTGTGGGGCGGTACATGACGGCCACCAATTCAGAAAATCGTTATGGGACAATTGTCTACACACCGAATACGAACGCTGGTACGAGGAGGACCCCAGTACAAAAGAAATGATACGAACACATCCGATAGTTATCGCCGGTTGCGATAGCAGGTTCGAATACGATTTGAACCGTGACCCCAGTAATGCAATTTATGAAGATGCCTGGGGCAAAAAACTTTGGAAAGCTCCTTTATCTGAACAAGAACGTGAACAAAGTTTGAAGAAACATCGTACATTTTACAAAGTGGTACACACTTTATTACAGCAAATCGAGAAAATTCATGGAAAAGCGATTGTTTTCGATATGCACAGCTATAATTGGAAACGATGGGACAGAAAAGTCCCCACATGGAATTTAGGCACCAGCAATATCGATAATACGCGTTTTGGAACCTTGATTGAGTCATGGAGAAAAAAACTGGGAAAAATGCATTTGCCCAACGGTATAGCATCCACTTCCAAAATCAATAACACCTTTCAGGGGAACGGATACTTTTTGAAATACATTACTAAAAACTTCAGGAACACTTTGGTATTGGCCACGGAAATTGCAAAAATATATTGTGATGAAGAAAGTGGAACTATTTTTCCTGAAGTTGTGCGCTCGGTGGAGCAACAAATGAAAAGGCTTATACCTATACAAGTACGAGAATTTATGCAACCGAATTCATGATTGAAAAAAAACTTATCCGTAGTGTATGCAAAAAACTTTCCGAAGAAAAATCGGTCACACAAGCTTTGCCCAAAGACGGGATAATGTATATCGAAAAACTTTTGCCCTATGTTTGTGTGTATCGCCATAGCAAAGTAGACCCCTATTTTTCGGGGTTATTGAAAACCCAGGCCTCGTACCTAATTGTTAACGAAACAGTGGATATTTCACAGCTATTGGAAGAAATCTCAAAAACCATCGCCAATAAGTTGAATGCTTTTTTGATATTGGAGCTATGGCCTGTTCATACAAATCACCATTCAAAATTTGAAATATTCTGTCCGGAAAACAAGGCTCCGGCCACCGTTGCCGCACTAAAGGAAGGGTTCGAAACTATTCGTGAAATCTATTCGAAAACGTCGGTATCGGTAGTCAACAGATTCCATAGACATCCCGAACATTTGAAGCCGCTTTTGGAAATCGATGATTCGAAGCAATCTGGTGGATTATTGATTGGAATTGCAGTTCCCGCAATCTACCAAAACACAGAAGAAAATGAGGTTTATTCGCTTTTCTATAGAAAATTCTATACCCGATTTTCAGAAACTATAAAACGTGCGGCCTATGAGTTTATACGTGTGCAGACCTCCAATCCGTACGCCCACTATCTAATGTTGGGCAAGACCCATGTCGATGAAGTCACCTTAAAAACAGATAGGGAACTGGCTAAAATAAGTGGAGGTATGTCATTTCTATTGCGCGTTACCCCGGTAAACAGTACTTCAGAATGGAACAAATTCAAAAAAAACAATTTTACGAAAACACCATCCTTCAATTATAGATTGATTGCCCTCGACCCTGAAAAGAAAAAACGAAGATTATTTGACCTGCCCATAGATCAAATACACGACCCGACAATTTCATTTATACTCCGCGACAAACGATTGGAAATCGAAAAACAGCTAACGATGCTTGAAGAACGTGGCACCGATAATTTTAGGTACATCGGAGAAAGCTTATACGGGAAAATCGAGGAGAATGTCATAGAAGCCGCAGAGTCAATTTTAAGAAAATATCCTGAAGGGGCCGGTTACAACGAAATGAGACGGTTCAATTGCTATGAGTTCGCCGAACGAGCAGAAGATGAAATCAATTACTATCAAAAACAGTTTCCCGAAACAAAACTGTCATTAGAAATCCGTAAAGATGTCGCTGGCATTATGGTCTCAAAAGGTAAATTATTGATTAGCAACCAGTTCTCATTAGATGAGAATCGCTGTGATGCCTTAATCCAGCATGAAATTGCCACTCATATCTTAACCTATTGTAATGGTAAGCGACAACCATTGCAACAAATGTATGCAGGATTTTCAGGCTATGACCAATTGCAGGAAGGCTTAGCCGTATTGGCCGAATATCTCGTCGACGGCCTCACCATAAATCGCATGCGCACGCTCGCCGGGCGTGTAATTGCCACGAATTCTATGGTCAAGGGGGCTGAGTTCATCGAAACTTTCAATTTGCTGCGATCGGGTTATAATTTTCCCGAATATAGTTCCTATTACATTACAATGCGTGTTTATCGTGGAGGTGGCCTTGTAAAAGATGCCGTATATCTGGCCGGACTTTTGAATGTAATGCACTATCTCGAAGACGGTGGCAAGTTGGAAACGCTTTACACTGGAAAGTTCAATACCAACCATGTAGAATTGATTGAAGAATTGCTGCATCGCAAAATCCTTCAAGAACCTATCACTCCCCGATTTTTAGAGCGGCGTTCAGTACAGGAACGATTGCAAAAATTGAGAAACGGGCTAAGGGTCACTGAGCTCTTGGAATAGCCTTGTTTAGCAAAAGGGTTAAAGATTGATCGATACGGATTCATTATAATAAGTAACTTTCAACCAACCCTAAAGGAGTCCTAATAATATTTAACATACTGAGAATGAAAATAGCTTTTATCATCAACGATCAC
Source organism: uncultured Kriegella sp. (assembly GCF_963975415.1). NCBI lineage: Bacteria > Pseudomonadati > Bacteroidota > Flavobacteriia > Flavobacteriales > Flavobacteriaceae > Kriegella > uncultured Kriegella sp. The sequence continues at coordinate 34,773 of NZ_CAXBGN010000017.1, read as the reverse complement.
GAGACCGAAAAACCAAATTATACCACTCCAGCCTTAGGTTTCGCGGCATATAAAAGAGAACACGAGGTGTATTTTATTGGAATAGGCGAATTGGCCTATGCTTCAGACGGTCATTTCTCTGCGCGTTGTAAAACCATCAAAGAAGCAAACTTTAAAAGTCAAGAAACCTTTTTCAAGGCGGTACAAAAAGAAAAATTCACCAAAATAACCTCTGAGGAATTGGATGTGCTTTTTCTTCGAAATGATCCTTCCGATGAAATCAACGCTCGAGATTGGGCACAGAACGCAGCATTTATATTTGGGGGCATCGCCATGAATGATAATGTGTTGGTAGTCAATCATCCGAGTAGTTTGGCGGGAGCGGTCAATAAAATGTATTTTCAGCACTTTCCCGAAATTCTACGGCCTAAAACGATTATTTCGAGGGATAAAAAGGAAATAGGGGAATTTTTCAAGGAGCAAAAGCAAAAAATGATTTTAAAGCCCTTGCAAGGTTCGGGAGGTATGAATGTTTTTATGATGGATAAAAAGAACGAACACAATTTATCACAGACCATTGATGCCATTTGTAGAGATGGTTATGTAATCGCTCAAGAGTATCTTCCGGAAGCAAAAAACGGTGATACCCGGCTATTTTTAATGAACGGCGAACCTTTACAGAACAATGGTCAATATGCCATTATGCAACGTGTAAATAAGTCAGGCGACATTCGTAGTAACATCCATGCCGGCGGACGACCTGAAAAAGCGAAAATGACCGATCAAATTCTGGAACTGTCGGAAATTGTTCGTCCAAAGTTGGTTCAAGATGGCATGTTTCTCGTGGGCATCGATATTGTCGGTGACAAACTAATGGAAATCAATGTATTTAGTCCTGGTGGATTAAACGTTATGGGACAAATGTATGAAGTAGATTTTGCAACCGAGGTCATAGAATCAATTGAACGAAAAGTAAACTATAAAAATTTATACGGCAATTATTTGTTCAATAGTCGATTGGCAACCTTGTAAAAGGTACTCGAACATTGCAATCAGGAATTGTTCGCAATCATCGAAAATTACTTTATAGACTCCCTCATTTTCTTTCAAAAGAATTTACCAATTTAATCATCGCTTTTGAAATTTTTGCAGACAACTATGGTTAAACAAGCCTCCCATAATTATATGTACCCACATTACAGTCTATTTACCTGAAGGTTAAGCTTGAAGTTATTAAAGAAGAGGATTAAGAATGCAGCCTGTTCGAAAAATGACTGGGACGCAACTCAAGTATTGCAATTATCATGAAGCCAACGCCGATAAATGAGGCGCCCGCTGATTCAGGAAATTCTGGGTACGGAATTATTCCAAATTGTCTTTCTTCCGCTCTTTCTTTTTTTCGGCACGCCGTTCTTGGCGGGCTTCCTTTCGTATTTGTTTTTTGTCGACCTTATCGGCACCAGCCTCAGCATCCTTAAAATCAATATCATCATCAACTATTCCTTGAAACGCCTTTATCCAGGCATTTTGAAATATGTTTGTAATTGTCGGCCAAATTTTGGTGCCGACATTGTTCAAATCGCCTTCTATCGGAACTTTGGTTGCCAAAGTATTATTTTTTTGATTTTTAAGAACAAACTTGAAAAATCCCACAAAACCTTCCCATAGTGTTTCCAAAAAGCCGTCTTCTTTGCCCAAAAGCTTTCCATTTTTTAAGATGGGTTTGATAGAGCCTTTAAGAAAGCCATCGGCAATGGCAACCTCTCCAAATACTTCGAAAGTGCCACTTTCAAAATCGATTTCGGCGTAATGTTTGGTGAAATCGTTCAATGCCGTAGCATTCGCACCCTCCAATGAAAACGCTATATCCATATCGGGAATCTGTTTCACCAAGTTCATTTTACCATCAAGTTTCATATTGCCCTCCCCTATAGATACCGCCCTTGCATGCACTTCAGAAGGTAAGGTTCTATTCTTTTGGATTACATTGCGTAGGTTGATGGCTTTCAAATGAATATTTTTCAAGTTCAAATCAATATTCGGATTCGCCTGCAACTGTACGAATGCCGCCGTACCATCAATAATTTCTAACCGGTTTATATCGATAGGCACCAAGTCTGTCAATGCCTTGGACCAATCTTCAACTTCAGGTTCAGCACCGGTCGAATCTTGTTGGTCTTCGAAAACATAGATAAACTTTGGCCGGGTCATGATAACTTCGCTCACTATTTTGCCATCAAAAAGCGCTTTCCATTCTACAGATATGTCGGTTTTTTCAAAATCGAGATAGGGTACTTCAGACCCCGCATTCACCTTGTTTAAATATAGACCGTCTATAGTATAGGCACCCCGAACCAAAGCTAAATCTATATCTGCCACTTGGCCGTAATAACCAGGAATATCTGCCAGTACCCCATTGACATATTTCTTTACGACAAAAGGCAAAAGCAATCTAGCCACCAATAAAATTACGATAATGGCTATAGGAACGATATACCGTTTCTTTTTATAACGACGACGTTTCGACTTTTTATCCGTCATACTTTATTTTTTCAACATTGTGGTTTTACAATTTATTTTTCTGCGCTAACCCTCCATACGGTATGGGTTTTATCATCAGTAATCAATAATGACCCATCTTGAGTGACGATAGCCCCGACGGGGCGGCCATAAACTTTGTCATCATCTGGGTCTACAATGAACCCTGTTAAAAAGTCTTCGGTGTCGCCAGATGGGCTACCATTTTCAAAAGGAACGAACACTACTTTATAACCAGATAGCTTTTTCCGGTTCCAAGATCCGTGCTGCACCACAAAGGCTCCACCATGGTATTTTTCAGGGAAACTATTTCCGGTATAAAAGACCAACCCGAGCGAAGCAGTATGCGATTGTAAGGCATAATCTGGGATAATTGTTTCATCGTAAGCTTTCGGTTTTTCGATTTCAACCCTGGGGTCTTCAACCCCGAAATAGGAATAGGGCCAGCCATAGAAACCGTTCTTTTTAACACTGGTAAGATAATCAGGCACTAAATCGTTACCCAAACCATCACGTTCGTTCACTACGGTCCATAATGTTTTTGTTTCGGGTTCCCAATCCATTCCGACCGGATTTCGCAAACCAGAGGCATAAACGTTCATTTCTTTGCTTTCTCTATTGTAGACAAGAATGTTCGCCTTTAACAGCTCTTTCTCAATACCTTTTTCAGCGATATTTGTACCGCTTCCAATGGCAATAAAAATTTTGGAGCCATCTTGGCTTGCAATAATATTACGTGTCCAATGTTGGTTTATTTTTCCCGCAGGCAAAGGAAGTATTTTTTCTTCCTTCGCTTTTATTTTCGTGTCCCCCTCTTCATAAGGATAGCGGATTAAACCGTCTGTATTGGCGACATAAAAGGAATCATCTAATGCAAGCATTCCAAAAGGCTGATTGAGTCCTTGCCGCAAAAACGTTTCCCGAATATCGGGCCTACCATCTTGGTTGGAATCACGTAATAAAGTGATAACATCGGCACTATGACTCAAATTTTTTGATTTTCCCGCTCCGATGATCCAAGCACCGATCTGTTTGAAAAAACCATAGTTCGAATTACTCTGGGCAACTAAGATGTCGCCATTGGGAAGTTCGTACAACCATCGTGGGTTATCAAAACCATCAGCATATTTTGTCACCCTAAAACCTGCGGGTGCAACGGGCTTTCTACCATCCTTCCAACCGATGACCTTTGAAAAATTAGACACCGATTTCGTCGCAAACGGGCGAGGCAAAGTATCGACGGGTAAGTTTTGTGCGACTCCGTCAACAACCAAAAGCGAGAAAAAAATACGTAAAAATAAAATTTTCATAAACTTAATTTAGGTGAAAAAATAACTGATAATACGGAAGAAAGTTATCGCAATAGCTTTAAGGTTTAACTTTAAACATAAGCCCCGTTTGGTACTGTTAAAATTTTATTGCGTCAATATCCAATGGAATCGGCGCACCTTTTGAAAACACTTAAGCGTAATTTCAATGCATAATTTAAAAAACCAGGTTATGAGCGAGCAACACTTATATAACGAAGAGGCCAAGAAAAAATTAAGAGACCTAGCAGAAGGTATTGATATTGCGATGATGGAAACAAATCTTGGCGCAATGCCCTCACATTACTTTCCTATGAGCACAAAAGATGTCGACAAGGATGGCTACATTTGGTTTTTGAGTAACAAAAATAGTGAACATAATATTCATCTAAATTTGGACAAAAACATTCAACTTGTCTATGCAAAACCGAGCGACATGCAATTTATGACCGTGTACGGAAAGGCCACGATTACTACTGAAAGAACGATTTTGGCGCATTATTATGAAAAGACAGATGATACGTGGTTTAATGGAATAGATGATCCCAACCTTTCGGCAATCAAAGTTATCCCTGAAGATGTTCATTATTGGGATACCAAAAATGGCAAATTTGTGAGTCTTATAAAAATGGGCATCGGGGCAATGACAGGAAAAACACAAGACGTAGGGAAGAAAGGTGACTTAAACCTTGAACAAAACGATTATCCCATAAACCATTAAACTTACAATCCAGTGACACTTTCTTCAAACCACACCAAAATGAACCCACTCACTATTTTCTTGGCAGATGATGACAGTGATGACCGAGAACTATTTATGGATGCATTAGCCGAAATTCCATTAGAGACTAAGGTGAAGCAGTTCAATGATGGTATCGAGCTAATGGATAATCTTTTTTCCGACGAGCCGCTACCCGATGTAATTTTTTTGGATTTACGCATGCCTCTGATGGACGGATTTGAATGTTTGAACGATATTCGTAGCTTTAGCCAATTCTCCGATATCAAAGTTATCGTTTATTCTTCTTCGTACCATAAACGGGAAGTCAATCAGCTTAGACGAGATGGGGCCAACAGGTATTTACAAAAGCCTACCTCGTACAATCAGCTCAAAACGCTACTTTACCGAAGTATCAAACCTTTTGTTATGGGTGATAAAAAAGACACTAATTCGCCATTTGTGATTCTAACGTGAAATTAGGAAGAACATGGCTGAGCTCATGTTTTTATGTCCTTTCTGAAAACCTCGATAAGATCAAACACCAGTATACAAAAAATAACCCAAATAAAGCCGGCAATAAAGCCTCCTGCTATATCTGAAGGAAAATGAACTCCGAGATAGATACGGCTAATTCCGATGCTTAGAATTAGTGTTACTAAAAATAGAATTACACAGAGTTTTAAAAATTTGTTCATTTTGAACTTATAAAATAAAAAAATCATAAATCCGTAAAAAGCCATGGCGCTCATCGCATGGCCACTCGGGTAACTCAAGGTTTCTACAGATACGAGATGCTCTATGCCGGGCCGGGCCCTATCAATAAACCTTTTCAACATCATATTTGAAACCGTGGCCAAAATTAAAACAAGTGTCACCTGGGCAACGTATTTCCATCTTTTGAAGACCACCGATGATACGAAAGCAGAAATACCAACAACGATAAGATAACCATAAAAATCGCCCACATGGGTCACAAATAAGAAATATCGGGTCAGTGCGGGTGAACGATGGGATATTATATAATCTGTAATTTGGGCATCGTATACGGCTAATGTCTCTGTCTTTAAAGTGTCCGTAAGTTCTATAAAGAGGTTGATACCGCCAACAACCAGAATTAAGGCGATGGTAACTGTAATAATATAAGGAAGGTACTGACTATATCGCTTCAATACAGGTGCCAGAACCGCTCTTATTTTTTTAATGAATGCTTTAAGTGTTTCTCTCATGTAAGAAATTTATTGGTAAAATAGCCATGTAAAAAATGGATACATTTTGTACAATGATTGTATTAAAATTCAAAAAAACTAGACTGGCGATATTCGGGGTTACCATCGTTCCCTACCATATTCAATTGTTTAACCACGGCTTTACTATGATATATTTTTAATGTCAAATTATGTGGTTTCGATTGTATTGAAAAATATAATAATGCAACAAATCACAAAATATTTTTGCTTCATTTAATACATGCACGGTATCAAATTCTGAGTAGTCGTTCATATTCTTTACGTTGTTTTAGCATCCAAATTCATTATTCGAAAAGGATTCTTTTTGCGATATACGCTTAGTATTTGTCCAATAAAATAATTGTGGTTTCTAGGTTCCATTATTTCTAGTAGTTCTTCGATACCACAAATCTGTTGCGAGCCATCAACATAGCAAAAACCCTGATAGACACCATTCAGTACCAAAACTAAACATCGCTCGCCGTGTTGTCTACCTTTTTCTTGAATGATAAAAGAAGCAGTGCTCGCCTTTAATGAAGCCAAAGCCTCTTCGGCCCGAATATTATAACTGGAAACATCCTCCGTGCCACTACATACCCCTTTGCAAAATGGAAATTTGACTAGGGCACATCTTCCTTTTTTGCGTTGGAGCCCTGAAAATTTAGGGCAAAGATTAAATTCCTCGCACATCATTTCCAACTTCCTTTTGGCCGCACTTTTCGAAAAAAATAATTCTGTCGGTACATGCATCAAAGGCAGCTCTTCTACCGTCATCTGTAGAATTCCTGTTTTCGTATAGGCCGAATGAATATAGAAGGCGTTTCGCGATTTCTTCTGTACCATATTGTGCTTGGGCTGGTGCTTCTGAATCAAATCCGCTTCAAGAAGCAAAGCTATCAATTCGTTTCCCGTTAGTTCAAAATCAATAGAGAAAGTTTCATTACACAAAATCACCTCTTTGACTAATTTACTATGGAAATGACTTAAGACCCTCTTCTTTACGTTTTTGGCTTTCCCTATATAAATAATTTCTCCTTCCTTGTTTTGAAATTTATAAATACCAGGTCTGCTCGGCAACCTATCAAACTCTTGGTGATTCAAATACATACAATGGAATTTATCCCAAAAATAGGAAATATTCCAAAAAATAGTATCCTATCTACCATCATGAAATTTGCTAAGATTCTTCTTGAAACTCGATATTCTCCATTGCCCTCAAAATAGCAAGACCATCCTCGATTTTAGCGCGATGCGCTTTTAAAAGGACATCTGTGCTAGGCGGCATGGTTGTTTCGGCGAAAACGTCATTGTACTCCTCTAGCGCAGCCTTTTCTCCTCGCATAGCCTCCTTCAACATGGCCTTATCACTGTCGACTGAAAAGGCTGCTTTTATTTCCATCCAAGTGCGGTGAATATCTCCGGTAAGGCTTGGCGTCTGAACACAGGGGTGGCCGAAAGAATGTATCTCCTCTTTAAGTTCTTCCCTGAATATTCTTCTTTCAATGGCCCTAGCCACAAACCATTCTGACAAAGTTTTCGACGTTACGATTTGGCCGGCTTTCTCGAAACCCTCCTGAGCATCCCTATTTTTTTGAACAAGGGCATTAAGCTTCTCTGCTATTTTTTCTGTGTTTGTTTCCATTCCCCTAACCTTGGAATTATGTTTAAATTTATTCCATTCTTTGCTGTGGAATGGGCTTCATCCGTATAAATATTACTCTGAAAAATGAAACTATCCGTTATTTTCCTAGGCTCTAGGGGTGCTTAAGATCCTAGTACCGAACAATGTTCCGTTTGGAGTAAATATTTGCCTGTTTGCGTTCTCCTATTTTAGATAAAAATCCGAATTTGGTATACGAGAGGATAAACAATATTTTAGGCCGAAGCGTGGTTGAGGATTAAATCGGAGACCTATTCGAACAACCGTCTGTATTACGTATTGAATATTACCCTGAAATATATTCTCCCGACTTTAGACTTTGCAGCTAATTTTTATACTAAGTTTAAGAGTAACTTTCTAAAAAAGGATTAGTCGCAACTATCGATTGTATAATAAGGTAACAATTTATTCAAAAGAAGAAAAACATCCTTTCTTACAAATTATTTTCCTTGATTTGTAAACAAAAACGGTAAGGAAGTAATAACTTTTATTTTAACAGGTGTCGATTGAATTTAGATAACAACAAAAGCATCCCCAAGTTCCTGCAAGGCGGTGGCGAAATGGGCCAAATCATTAATGATAAGGACTGGTCTTCCCATTCCTTGGGAAAACCTGAAAATTGGCCAGTCGCCTTAAAAGTAACCATAAGCAATATACTGAAAACAGCTTTCCCGAAATTTGTTTTTTGGGGAAGTGATCTTATATGTTTTTATAACGACGCCTATCGTCCCAGTTTAGGAAAAGATGGGAAACATCCCTCCATTCTAGGAGAAGCGGCGGCATTTGCTTGGCCAGAAATATGGGATACCATCGAACCCCTGATCCATCAGGTACTGACCACGGGAAAACCTACATGGAGCGAAAATCAACTGATACCTATCTATCGAAACGGTAAGATTGAAAATGTATACTGGACATTTAGTCATAGTGCTCTTCTTGGAGACGATGAAAACGTTTCGGGCATTCTGGTGACGTGCACCGAAACTACAGAAGCAGTACTCAATCTAAAAAAATTAAAAGAAAGTGAAGATCTCTTAAAATTCGCCATTGATGCTGCCGAACTGGGAACATGGGACTATAACCCACAAACCGATAAATTCAGTGGTAATGAAAGACTTAAAAATTGGTTCGGTATCGAAAAAGATTTTGATATAGATTTAGCTGTTGCCATCGAGGCAATTCACGTCAAAGACCGAACTCGTGTCACCCAAGCCATACAAAATGCTTTGAAAGGTATAAACGGGGGTAAGTATGACATAACCTATTCCATTGTCAACTTAAAGTCAAAAGAGTTAAAAATTGTTCGTGCATTGGGTCGATCCTGGTTCGATGAAAATGGCGAGGTCTACCGTTTTAACGGAACCTTGCATGACGTCACCGAACAGGAAAAATCTGCGGAAGAAATAAAAAAGGTCAATGATCAAATTAAAGTAGAAAGGGAACGATTTAAGAATATCATTCACAATGCACCCGTGGGCATAGCCATATTCAAAGGTGATGAATGTGTAGTCGAAATGGCAAATTTTTCGCTTTTAAAAATCATAGATAAAACCCCAGCTGAATTCATAGGTCAAACTCTGTATAAAGCACTTCCTGAAATCGAAAAAAATGTTCGTCCCTTGTTCGAAGAAGTTCACCTTGAAAAGAAGTCGGTTCGCGGTACGGAATTCAACCTACCCATAAAGCGTAAGGGGGAAATACAGAATGCCTATTTCGACTTTGTATTACACCCTATTATAGGGGAAACTAATGAAGTAGCAGAAGTTATGCTGATTGCGAACGAAGTCACAGACTATGTCGTTGCAAGAATTACCTTGGCAGAAAACGAAAGCCAATTTAAGAACTTGGTGCTGCAATCACCTGTTGCAAAGGCAATCTTTAGGGGGAAGGATTTAAAAATCGAAATGGCCAATTACCAAATGCTGGACCATTTTTGGAGACGAACCTGGGACGAGGTCATTGGAAAAAATCTTATCGAAGTATTTCCCGAACTTAGAAACCAAAATTTTATTAGAGAAATTGAAGAAGTACTTCGAACTGGTCGCACTATACGGAACCAAGACTCTAAAGCCGTAGTTTTTAAAGACGGAAAAAAAATCGAATTCTATGTAAATTATGTTTATTTACCTTTAAAGGAAGTAGATGGATCGGTTTCGGGTGTAATGATTACCGTTACCGACGTAACCAATCAATTTCTCGCAAAAGAGAAGTTGATAAATTTCTCTAAAGAATTAGAAAAAAAGGTCGAGGAACGAACCGAGCTCCTCTATAAAGCGAACGAAAAATTACGGCATTCTGTTAAAAAACTGAAATATGCCAATGAAGAATTGGAGTCGTTCGCCTACGTTTCAAGCCATGATCTTCAAGAACCGTTGCGGAAAATTCAAATTTATACCTCGCGACTTCTAGAACATGAGCGAAACACCCTGACAACAACAGGAAAAAAGTTTTTTGACAAAATTACGGTCTCGGCCAGTCGTATGCGCACTTTAATCGATGACCTTTTGAGTTTTTCACGCATGGATGAAAACCGTGAGGAGTTCAAACCGACCAATCTGAATGACATATTAAATCAAGTTCTAGACAACCTTTCAGGTTTGATCGAGAACACCGATGCAAAGATTAGCAGTTCAGGTTTACCGACAGTCAACGCCGTACCTTTTCAAATGCGGCAAGTTTTTAGTAATCTTTTAGGAAACGCCCTCAAGTTCTCAAGAGAAAATAGCATACCTCAAATAGAAATCAACACAGAAACTGCTCAGCATCAAGATTTGAAAAGTGTAGGCTTGAATACAGACAATGCATATCATAAAATTAGTTTTAAGGACAATGGAATAGGCTTTGCGAACGATATGGCCGACCAAATTTTTGAAGTATTCAAGCGCTTGCATGGAAAAGGTGAATATGAAGGTACCGGAATGGGGCTTTCCATAGTGAAGAAAATTATCGCCAACCATGAAGGAGCCGTTACCGCGACCGGCGTATCTGGCGAAGGTGCGATTTTCACGCTGTACCTTCGAAAATAAAAAAGGCCTTTTTAAGACTTTTAGATTAAATTTCATAGATTTTTTCCAAGAGTGCTTTTTTTTAAAATCACTTGAAAGTTATTACTATTTTTGTACTATAAATCTCTATGCCCAAGGGGGAAATTGAAATGGATAACTATATTCATAAAATAATTTTGGTCGATGACGATGAAGATGATCGCGACCTCTTTGCCGAGGCTTTGGCAAGTCTTAACCTGAGGGTTGATCTTGTACAGTTTAAAAACGGGCACGAATTCTTAAACTATATCAAAAAAGTCGACAGTTCGCTTAACATTCATGTTTTTCTTGATTTGAACATGCCCATAATATCAGGTATAGAAGTATTAAAACAACTACGTAAAACCCTCCCGTTGGAGAATATTTTGGTAACTATCTATTCAACCTCTTCCTCCCCGAACGATGTAGAAAATGCCTATACTTATGGGGCAATGGGCTATCTACGAAAACCTTCCTGTTTTAATGAACTGCAAAAAATGATTGATAAGGCCATCAAATTAAGTCGGCTTCATAATGGAAAACAAGTGGCAAAAGAACAATTCGTTCTTAGTTAGAGGTCGATTTATTCTAACCCTAATTTACCCTCCAATAATTTCCCCTCCATTGATATGTAATACTTGCCCCGTCATATAGCTACTGTCTTGACTGGCCAAAAAAACGTAAGCAGGCCCCAATTCCGAAGGCTGCCCTGGGCGTCCCATAGGTACATCCTTACCAAAATCTTCCAGTTCTTTACCCTCGAAAGTTGCAGGGATCAAGGGTGTCCAAATAGGTCCTGGTGCAATGCCGTTGACACGGATGCCCTGTTTTGCCAGCCGTTTTGAAAGACTTCTTGTAAAAGCTACAATAGCCCCCTTTGTACTCGCATAGTCAATTAGGTGTTCAGACCCGCGATAGGCAGTAATTGAGGTGGTATTAATAATAGCATCATTTTTTTTTAAATGCGTAATTGCTGCTGAAGTAATGTAGAAGAAAGAATAAATATTCGTTTCGAAGGTTTTATGTAGGTTTTTAGTACTGATATCTTCAAGACTTTCTTCAGGGAATTGCATTGCGGCATTATTAACTACAATGTTCAACTTACCAAATTTAGCTATGGTCGACTGAACGGCGTGTTTACAGAATGCCTCTTCCTTAACATCCCCCTTTATCAAAAGACATTCGCGCCCCTCTTCTTCAATAGCCTGTTCAGTAACTTGGGCATCGGTATCTTCAGAGAAGTAAACAATGGCCACATCGGCACCTTCTCTGGCAAAATGTACTGCTGCACTTTTACCGATACCACTATCACCACCAGTTATTAGTGCAACTTTGCCCTTCAACTTCTCACTTCCCTTATAATTCTTTCGAATGGTTTGCGGTGTAATATTCATTTTATGTTGAAGGCCCGGTTGCTTCGCCTGTTGCTTTTTTTCGAGTGCCATTTTTTCGTCTACGCTCTCAAGAATATCATCAATAGAAGTCGCTGCTCGTTTTATATCCTTTGGCCCACTTTCAGGCTTTTGATTCGCTTTCATAACATTTTGAATTTAAAATTTAAATCGCTTTAATTTTAAAATTAGTTTCAAGGGTCCAATCGCTTTATTCCAATACAATTAAAAATTAGCCTAATTGATTTGCTTGAAAGAACAATTTATGATGCTCGTTTAATGGGCATGCATGCCAAGGATTCGTTTCCTATTTTCTATTTATGATTACGAAAAATTGGAAATGCCAATGTGACTAAAAGCAAATCCTTTGGGTCAATCCACGCCCTTATTGAGGTAAGAAAATTCTTCTAAAATCACTACTTTTAAGTTATAATTTTGTATATTTTTATTAATTTAAGTATGTCGTTATGTACAAGACCAAGGAAATAAGATGGTTTTTTAAAACCGAAAATACACAGATACAAAACTGGTTTAAGAATCATGAATTGAATGCCTCAAACATTCGAGAAGATTTATACTTACAATTGAACGATGAAAATATAGGAGTAAAATTAAGGGATGGTGCTATAGAGGTCAAGCACCGAACCAGAGCGCGCTCGAAAGGTTGTCTGATTACCGATGTATGGGGTTGTTTTGAACACTGGACCAAATGGAGTTTTGAAGCCAAAAGTGATGATCCTGTGCTACTGCAAATAACACAGGGCATTTACGAAAGATGGATTTCCGTAGAGAAAGAAAGGCTTGCATTACAGCTGACCGAAATTAATGGAAAAACAAAACTTTTCTCCCTTTCACAATCTTTAGACTATGGGTGTCAAATAGAGTACACAAAATTGAAAATCATGGGAGAAAAATGGTATACTTTTGGACTAGAATGGTTTGGGAATACTCATATGGAATTAGAAACGTCACTAATTTCCCAAATTTTGGGCAATACGAAATTATCTATTAAAGATTCTATTTCCTATCCCGCTTTTTTATCAGCTCAAGAAAACTTGAGTTATAAAACATTACCATAAAATCTTGATGCTCTTGTTTCGTACATCAAATCCCAAACACCATCGATTAACAACGAGCCAAAAGAATACCATATCAGAATATTAGATAAACTCTGCTAAAATGGTAGCTACGGTAGCGCCGAAGATACAATGTGCCATCAGCAATTGTATTAAAAATTCCTTTAAATCGGTTTCCGGAGCGTTCGGATGAAAAGCAAAAAGACTCAGCCAACCGACAGCTCCCACCATTCCTGCTATCAAACCCAATACCGCACCGAGCCATATAGACGGTTGCCATTCGAAAGTAATAAATAAACAGTACATCCAAACGGTAAAAAAAATACCAATACCATAGTGCAAGAACCAACCCCAAAGGGAATTTTCATTAGGTATTTCAGGAAGACACTTCGTGTTGTCTATAAACTTGTTGAGCAGTTGTGCCTCGTTAAACTCACGATTTCGTATTTGAGAAACCAAATAACTAAATAGGGTCATAGTAGTAGTGGCAAGAATCCCTGCAAGCAGTATTGCATATATGGCGGTAGAACCCATCGTTTTAATTTAAAAATTGTAACGCTTGTCGTTTTTTAATTTCTCCAAAACCCTATTCAAAATAAGGATGTTGTCTTCATCCATTAAATTGTTCCCATCAGCTTAGCCTGAGAATCAACATTTTTTAGATTCTTTATTTATCATTTGCTTCAATACATCACTCCCACCATATAAATATCTTATTATAATTCTTTTTATAAGCAAATTCAAAGGTGCCACAAAATTATTGAGACTTACAAGAAAGAATTGTCCAAATCGAAGCGAATATTATCGTGAATGAAGAAATTATACCAACCACACACCTAAGCTAATAAAAGGGAAATTAAATCAAGAGCACAATGTATTACTACCAGTATTCCTATTTGTGTTAAAAATGAAATGAATTCAGTTCATCGTCTATACTTTCAATTACTAATTTTAGCTAGGTTTAATTAAAACATTTAATACAATGGAAACAAAAAATAGAAAATTAGTCAATCAATTAGAGGAAATTCTCGAAAAGAACCGGGATGCCGAAAAAGGGTATAAAAAAGCCGCAGAAAATGCAGATAGTCTTAATCTTAAATCCTTTTTTGAACGAAAATCGGGTCAGCGCAAAACTTTCAACGAAGCGTTAAAGCGGGAACTCGTAGCCAGTTACGATGAAATCGATGACGACGGCAGTTTTACGGGTACTATGCATCGTACATGGATGGACATCAAATCTTTCTTCTCCGGCAATAATGACGAATCAATGCTTGAAGAGGCTATTCGAGGCGACAAAGCGGCCGTTGAAGAATATGAGGAAGTTTTGAAAGAAGAGGCGCTACCTATTAGCGTTGCCACCATCATTCGTGATCAGCTGATGAAGATCAGAACCGATTTGAATAAGATTAGAACTCTTGAAGACTTGAAAGATTAGTTTGTTTGATTGGTAATAAGAGCGGCCCCTAACGATGTGGGCCGCTTTTATATTTTTGACCATAGCGAGAACCTATTTCCTAAAATCATTCTAACGGATTCATGACCATAAAACTAATTTAGTTGTGGGCTTGGTTAAATGAATGACTTACGTTTTAAATTTCCTAGTTTTTATAGATAACCTCAAGGCTTCAAGAATGTAATAAACAATTCATAGAAAGACTCACAAAGGTTAAGCTATAATTTGCCCTCTTTTTCGGTAGGGTATCTGTGATTTACCGCGAACCGTTTATTATGCCCAACTATGACAATAATTTTTTAGAAATAACCAAGCATGAACTTATCATTATATACAAAAAGAGCGATTTGGGGTGGAATTTTTTCGCTGCTCTTTATACTCACAGGATCTATTCTTTTAGGCAACTTAAGTGGATATGAAGCCAAAGTCTTGATAAAAAATTCATTGGCGGGGCTTAATACGTTGTGCAATACGATAGTTCTTGCCTCGGCAACGATATTAGCACTTTTACTGACTTTGTTAGGCTTGAGCACGGAAAGCAAATCAAGATTAAAAAAAGACCATTATACCCATGTTTTGCAAATTGCCAAATTCGACACCGTTGTGTTCGTGGTGTCGTTACTATCGTTTTTACTCTTTAACCTCCCGGTTACAGAATCTGACAATGTGCCTGCAAACTGGTTTTCTATCATCTATTATATAGCGCTTTCAATCAGCGCCCTTATTAGTGCCGCTTTAATCGTGGTAGTTTTAATGTTATACAATACGGTTGTCAATATTATTAAAATTGTCGGTTTGGGCATTAGCGACCATCCTTTGGCCATCAGTAAAGAAGAAAAGCAAGAGCTAGAAAACAATTAGACTTATTCTCGCATTACATCTTTCATTAACCATAAATTCAATGGTTGATCACTATCTTCATGCAGCACAGAGATATCCCCTGTGGCCTCGAAAACCACAGCTTTTATTTGAGATAGCTGGGTAACGTTGGCTTCGCGTAGCTTCGATCGCAAATCTCCTTGCGATACTCTAGCTTTTCTTAAATTATGTTCGAGAATCTTTTCTCCATCCATCAGCAACAATGGGGAATTGTCTACAACTTTTTGTATAAATTTATTTCGTCTTGCCAATGCTGTTGAAATTTGTAAGATATAAACAGCGGCCAACCCAACCACACCATCAATCAATTTCACCGATGAAGATAATACGGTTGTAGCTATAATAGATCCTATAGCTACGGTCATAGCAAAATCAAAACTTGACATTTTAGAAAAACTACGTTTCCCACAAATCCGTGTAAATAGAATAACTGCCAGATATATTCCCAATGCCGTTAGCGAAATGACCATTACCGTAGTCCACGAGGTTTCAAATAATTTTTCCATAATTGTTACTTTAATAAGTTACGTGGTTTATTACCACAAAAGGAACGTATTTTGCAATTAACGCGTCAAAAACATATGACACTCGGCCCCACCACCTAAGAGAAGCAAGATAGACACTAAATAATGCCAACTTTAATTTCGTAAATAAACTCCATGCTCAAGATAGCCGCTTAAAATAAATCGATCATATTATACATTACTATTCCGGCCTAAGGTTATCCATTATCTGGAGCAATTGGCTGTCCAGGTTTCTCCATCCAAAGTATAAGCGATAATCAAAGTACCTTCATCTATTTTGACCGTTCCGTCGCTGTTGATCAGTAAGTTTTGATTTTTATCCATTTTTATGCCTTTCAGACTGGGTATACCGTTCGAAAAGTCAAAATTATAAGAATCGCCAACCTTGACCAAGGTGACACGTCCGTCATCAGTCACAATATCTGTATTGCTTTCTTCTTCGGAATAACTTACCGACCCGTTATAGGTCCCTATAAAAATATTGTCATCGACCGGATCATTGTCTTTACTACAGGACGTCACTACTGTACATACCAACATTAAAACACTTAAAAATTTTATAGTCTTTTTCATAGGTTTCGATTTTAAAATAATTCGTTATTGTCAAAAGTATAAACTACCGAACCCCTTAAAAAACCTATTAAGCAACTTTTAAGACTTCTAAATTCATTGGGTCAAGATTAATTGCGATGTAGCGCAATGACCCTAATTCCACAAATACTAAAACCCTATTTTGGGCTTTAGATTGGTACTACTGAACCCGGTCTTATATCATTAAAAAAACCATTTTCGAGCTTATTTTTCTGTTATGTATTGTCAATATAGCCGGCAATCGTCGTACTGTCATAAAATTTGGCAAAAAGTACCTGTATAAACTTATGCCTTCACATAGGAAAAGAAATGCACATCCGTAATAGCGACGGTTCATATTGGCTAAAATTGAAAACCAAAACCAAATTGTATCAAATTACCTTCTACAGAATTAAAATATCCCGCATTTAAAGTAATAAAGTCGACTCCACTTGCCCAAACCCCTAAACCTTGAGAAGTATGCCAAACTGAAGAACTGTCGTTAGGCACCCAAACCCTGCCGTAATCGAAGCCACCGTAGACTCCTAGAGTAATCGGAGCAATGGCCGTAACGATTCTTTTTAGACGTAAGCGTAAATCAGAGCTCTGATAAAAGGAAGTTTTTCCAGAAAAACGTTCATCTCGAAAGCCTCGCAAGCCGTTATTTCCACCTAACGAAGGAGCATGATAGAAAAAGTAATCGTTTCCGAAATTCGTTTCTACTTCCCCCTGCGTACCGAATACCAGATTTCCCGAAGAAATCAATTTATGCCTGAAACCCGCCCTGAATTTTAGGTAGCCAAACTTATTCTCTTTAATACTGGTATTGGACTTAAAACCAGCTGTTAACCCCAATATCATAGATTTTGAAGGGAAATCTTTGGCATCGGCCAAATCATAAACTGCCGAGGTTTGTAAACCTACATAGTTTTGGAAGTCGAACACCCGTGGGTCGAGATTGTCTGGAACAAAGAAACGATCTTGAAGTTCCTTTACATTAAATGATTCATATAATGCTTTGAACCTTAAGGTATGATAAGAAATTCCGGCGTTGAAACGTATTTTTTGCATTCGGGAGCGGTAAAATTCTCGACCGAGGTCATTCTCTAAATTGGCTGTTTCATTACCAATACCAAAGAAATTATTCGAAAAGCGATCATTGGTAAAATACCCATTAACCTCAATATTCCATTTTGGAAATACGTTCGCATAAACCCCTGAATAGGCAACTTCGGCTGCATTGAATTTAAAATAATAATTCGCGACCAGACTATGTTTTTGCTTGAATTCCCCTCCATTAAAACCATTATAGATAAAGGTATCGGTGACACCGAGATAAAATCCGTCATCGGAACGAAAGCCTACATTCGGTTTTACGATATTGCTATTTTCCTCGAAAAAGCGCCAATGGAAAGTATTGGTTCTATAAACGTCTGTGAGTTGATGCCGGGGTATTTCATTTTCGAAGTTAACTTCTTCATGTTTCCAATCATAAACTTTGACAGCACTTTTGTCTGTTATATCAAAGCTATCAAATCCATACCCTCCTATTAAACGGATCAATATTTTATCGTTTCCATCTCCCGAAACCTCAAAAACATCATCGTCTCCTAATCCATAAATCCAGATTTCGTTGGTTTCATTACTATTGAAAGTACGGTCGTAGAACTTTTCATCAAGACTATCGCTTAACAACCTCCTCAACTCAACCCTAGTCTGGCCATCGGGCAAGCGTGTTACCAATATTTTATCATCTTTTTCGGTACCATGTATTGCCACTAATTTATTTAGGTATTTGCTGTAATCCCTGGCATAATTTGGTAAATTTTTTAAACGCTGTTTCAAGTTGTCCCTAATTTGCGCGGCAGTTTCATCCTGTACTTCAACAGGCAATCGTGAAAAGGCATCATCAATAGCTTTATCAGAAAGATTTTGTTGGATAAATAGGGCTTCTTCTTCCCATACTTCGGTGCCATACCGAGTCAATATTGCTCTATCAATTTTGTTTCCGCCCACATTCAACCATTTAACATTATCAATTTCGGGGCCGTATGATTGCCAGCGTCTCGCATTGGGTACCATCAATTTTATAAACTTCATTGCGGCCCCATCGAATTTCGGAAAGGCATTATCACGATCACGGGGGATGGGCAAGAATGTCTTATCACCGTCTTTCGTTTCATATTCTACCCATCGCCATTGATCTTGGTGCCTGTCCCAATCACCAATAAGCATATCAAAAATACGTGCTCGAATAAAATCACGCTCATCCACGGTATACGATTCATCACTTTTTATTTTTTCGAACATATCGGTCGTACTCTCGAAATCATTGATTTTTCCTGATTCGTCGATAGTTCTTTTATATCCCTTAAAGTTCAATTGTTCATCAGAGGGGCGTTCTTCTATAAAGTAGAGTTCATCACCAAAACGCTCGTTCAAATTCCCTAAACGCTCTTGTTTGGGTATGTAAAACAAAGAGGGACTTGAATGGTTTACATTGACCGAAAGCGCCAAGGGATTAATTACCAACTGCATATATGGGTGCGCTGTCGTAAAGAAGTCAGAAATGACCTCTTCGGTAAAGGTGTCATCGTAATCATCATGGGTATACGCCACACCTGGAATCTTGAATTTCAAGAATTTTAAAGCATTTTTTCGTAACGAGCGCATGGCGTACTCCTTTCCGTTTTTATCTTCCAATCGAATAGAATACGATTGATGCCCCCCACCTTCTTTTGTCACCTCCAAGCCACCATAAAGTGTGTCTAGCAATGCAATGGGTGCCGTTACCGATTCACCGAAATACCGTCGATAGCGATCACCCCAAAGAAATTTATAGAATCCTGTTTTATTGAGTGCTTTTTTATCATCTACCACGGCATCCTTCCTAGTTTTCTGGGATATTTCCGGGAAATCAAAATCACTATTTTCAGTTTTGAGCTTCTTTAAAATTGAAAAGCTATTCTCTTCTCCGTTTTCATCAATAAAAGTTACTTGGGAGGAACCATCTTCAAAATACTCCAATTTGGCGAATCCTTTGGCCCCATGGGTAAAGCTACCCTCATATTTCAAAGATCCACCTATGGTGTTGATCCTGTCTTGGGTTCTTCGAGTAGCAGTTTTGTTACTTAACGAGCCGCTAATAATCTGGTGTATATCGCCTCCTTTTAAATATTGTAGGCTTTCTTCATGACCCGAAACTATAGTTATACGGTCGGAATCTTTGGCCAATGAACTGACTAGAATTCTCAGGTAATTATACCTTCTGGAATTAAGCAGTTCAGGGGAGAAGGCCCCAAGGTTCATCACGCCATTTCGAATGGAGCCAAAAATTGGGAGTGGCGATAGATTACTTTTAAAGGTTTGCTTTCCCGCATATTCACCGTTGCTGAAAATCGGATGATGCATGGCAATAACGATGTTTTTACCTTGACCATCATTTATATAGCCTTCTAATTCTTCTGCAAACCTTCTTCGGGTAACGATGTCGGTACATTTTTTATTGATGTTCTCGATTCTTGACCAGTTTGAAATAAACCATTTAGAGTCAATCAAGATAAGGTCAAGATCATCATTAATGACCTTATGTTCGATTGGACATACGTTCTTCGGAAAAAATTTGAGTCGCTCGTCATCAATATCGTCAAGATACTTTTCTACTTTCTCGATTTTTTCGGTGTTGTAACTTTTCCATTCGTTATTCCCGGGAATGAAAATAGTGTTCCCTTTAAAGTTCTTTGTAAGGTCTATTTGCCGGTCGATAAAAGACTTATCTTTCTGCCAATCATTATCTTCAGAAATGTTATCGCCTGTAAAAATCAGGGTACTCTCCGCATTCGCCTTTTCTAAATGTGATTTTAAAAGTGTTACTGCTGCCGAATTCGACCCCGTTCTAATTTGACCAAATCCCCCAGCGATAAAAAAAGTATGAAGGGGTGATTCTTTACTTGCCGCTTCTTTCTTGAGGTCTGGCGCATATTGCGGAGCATATGTAGCACAAGCCGTAAAAAATAACAAAATAAATAAAATTATATATTTAAAAGGGTTGGATACCATCATTACTAAGGGTCGTTTACTATTTTGATAGGTTGGAAGAAAATATATCTTGGATTCGGGTTGATATAGAATCACTAGTTATAAACCAATATGTTATAATGTTTAAGAGCTGGATTTCCTGTAGCACCTCAGACGTCAAAGAGCATTAGCCTTTACCTTCTTCCAAAGGATCTAACCGCACGTAATGGTAATCTATTCGTCCGACATGTTCCACTTCAATACTACCTTTTTCCAGTTCATTCAAATCAAAATGATCTTTTTTAACCGAGGTTTCATACATAGATATCAGACTTTCGGAAATTAAAATATATTCGTCGAAAGGAATATCGTTTTTCAGTAATCGATGAGCGACAATAACATCTTCACCCATTAATTTGATACGCTTCCCTACTGGCACTACCGCAATTTCTTGACCATAGTGCAGAATGATTTTGAGACCAAGAATTTTAGGAATTTTTGCAGCATCACGCTTATGCCCGTTTTTGTTTCTTAAGACGGCCAATTGTTTATAAAATTCAGTATAGAAAAATTTGCATTGTGCTATCAATTCTTCGAAAGGGGGCAATTCTCCCGTACGATAAAATAAAACGGCATCTCCCTCGATTTCAGACACTTTTAGTCCAATTTCGTTCGAATAGATAATTTTGTTCAATAATGAGGGAATAACCTTTGAACTCAATTCAAAATCGGTATCGCTCATAAATTTGGTAAACCCACTAATATCTGGAATACATAATAGGGTTGGGATGGCTTTCATAATTTTTAGTTTTGTTTTAATATTTTCATTACACTAATTTTTGCATTAATCTTGGTTAAGGGCCCGATAAGTTGCAAATAGACCTAGCTACTCAAGTATAGTACAAATTCAAAGTGCATCTACGTTGCTCGACGATAACCTCTAAAAGCATATAAAGAGAATCACTGTTATCTTCTAAATCTATAATATGCTGATAATGGGTGACTGTGACCCCTTAACAATTGCGAAATGAGTTCCATTCCGATTACAGAGAAAGTGATTCCATTTCCACCAAAACCCAAGACAAAATAAGTATTGTCGAATTCGGGATGCTTACCGATATAAGGGAGTCCGTCTTTTGTTTCCCCAAAAGTCCCTGCCCAGGCAAAGTCGGGTACAAATTCATAATCTGGAAGTATTTTTTTTAGATATTTTTCCAGTTTTTTTACCTTTTCAGAAATTAGTCCGTCCCGTTTTTCGGCATCCACGAATTCTTCGTCTTCCCCTCCTATCAATAATCGATTGTCATCAGTAGTGCGCATATACATATAAGGATCTGTGGTATTCCAAAAAAGTGTGCTATTCAATCGCTTCTGATTATCTCCCGACCGTTCACCCACCATTGCATAGGTTGACAACAAATCAACAAATTTGTCTTTTATTAAAGTTACACTTTCGAAACCCGTACAATAGATTACAGTTTTGGCTTTAGCAGTATAGCCCGTATCGGTTGTAAGAGTAACACCTTTTTTGGTGTGATTTGTTTTTTTAATATTGGTCTTGTCGTAGACTTTCAATCCTTTTTTTGAATTATAGGCCAAAAGATCGTGCGCTAGCCGAAATGCATCAATACTCCCGCCCTGCTCAGAAAGTATTCCTCCCCAACTATTCGTTACCCCGAATTTCTTTTCAATTGCAGAAGCCGAGAGCCACTTCACGGGAAAACCGTTCTCTTTTCTTGCCTCAAACTCCTTTTGTAAATTGGAAACATCCTTTTTAAAAGCCGCAAAATATAGGGACTCTTTCTTTTCAAATCCGCAAGCGGAATTTATTTCTTTAGAAATTTCGCCCAAACGATCGATTGAATCAAAGCAAGCTTGGTAATTGGCAATAGCACCTTCTTTACCGATCATTTCAATAAGCCTGTAAAGAGGAGTATCAATTTCATACTGTAACATTGAGGTTGTCGCCGATGTACTTCCGTTGCCGATTTCCCTGCGGTCGATTAAAACAGTTTTGTAACCATCGGTAAGGCATTGATGGGCCATTAAGCTTCCGGTAATACCTGCTCCGACAATAACAATATCAGCTTCGATATCATCCTGTAAAGAGGGGTATGAGTCGATAATGCCGTTCTTGACCAGCCAAAAGGGCTCATTGGTTCGCAATTTCATAGTTATAGGCTATGCACCAAAAGTATTTTAAAATGAAAATGCAATAATGGACTTATGAGTTAATTTTTAACTCAATAAATTCTTTTCCGCAAATAGGAATAAGTTACATTGACCTTCCTATAACCCTATATTTTAAAAGAATGGACACCCTATTTGACAAAACACAGACTTATGTGACACAATTGCTGTCTGAACAATTAAACAATAACTACCTTTTTCATAATTTAAAATTTACCAAGAATACAGTTGAGCATGCAAAAAAATTGCTTGATGATTATTCGGATGACGCTATCGACAAATCAACCGTTTTAATTGCAGCTTGGTTCCTTAATTCCGGTTTTTACGAAAATCACCAAAATCCCTCCCGAAAAGCCTGTGAACTAGTAAAGGACTTTTTGTTAAAAAACGGGAAAGAACAAAAATCAACAACTAAGATTTGCGCACTCATCGAGGCCGCGTGGAGCAACCAGTCACCGCAAAACGAAGAAGAAAAGATAATTAAGGATATTCGTACCCACTATTATGCCTCAGAAGATTTTGAAGAGCTCTTAGGTCTATTGCTAATGGAACAAGAGAGTCTAAACCTCAACCCCCAACCGATTGAGGAATTACGAAAAAAATATATTGAAATACTCCGTACAGATCATCGCTTTTACACCGACTTTGCCAAGGAAAATTGGCAAGAACAGAAAGAAGAGAATGTGATGGACCTGATTGGGTCGGCCGCTAAAACTATAAAAACCCAAAAAAAAGAAGAATTAAAGGTCAAGCTGAAGAATGAAAGTCCAGAAAGGGCCATTCAATCCCTTTATCGAACACAACTGAGAAACCATCTAAAATTAAGCGACATCGCCGATACAAAGGCCAACATTCTACTTTCGGTGAACGCTATTATCATATCATTGCTTTTGGCAAACCTCATTCCTAAACTAGGTGCACCAACGAACTCCTACCTCATTTATCCGACAGTCATTTTTGTAATTTTCAGTATTGCATCGATGATTATGTCAGTATTGGCTACACGTCCAAAAATCGAAAATAAAAGCGTTGTCGACGTTGATATTAAAAAAAAGGATACCAATTATTTATTTTTCGGAAACTTCCACGCTCTTGACCCCCAAGATTTCAAAGAAAAGATGCGGGAGATTATACAGAGTAAGCGAACCATCTACGATTCACTAAGTATGGATCTCTATTATTTGGGAAAAGTACTGAAGACAAAGTACCAACTGCTTCGATGGACTTATACCGTTTTTATGGTGGGGATTATTCTTTCGGTGGTAGCCTTTGCCATTGCCCTGAAATATTATGGTATGGAACAGGAGATTTTAGAGGCTGTGACTCCAAAAGGGAAATAAGCATTTACATAGTTTACAACCATGTTGGCAAGTCGGAAAAACAGAGCATTTTCATTATTTCTTTTTTCTAAACATTCCTGATTAAAATCTCTTTCTTATTGATTTATATGAGGTAATTTTAATGATAAAGCCTACATCAACACATGTTTGTCACATTCAAGCTAATTTATACTTGAATCCTCGGTTTCGTCCTTCAAGAATATATCATCACTTTTTTTGCCCTTCCCATCAAAAGTACTGTTTACGATACAGTTAAACCCTGAGTCTTTTGAGTTACAGTTATCGACTTTTCATGACTAGCTTCACACCAGTTATTAACTCAACAAGAAAATGGCAGAAAAAAATCAACATACGAAGAAATCGGAACAGTTAGATAATTACACTGACGATGCTCAAAACAAACCTTTGACTACGCGTCAGGGCGTCAAGGTCAATGACACCAACAATTCATTGAAGGCCGGACCACGTGGGTCTACCCTCTTGGAAGATTTTTTACTACGCGAAAAAATTACAAGCTTCGACCATGAACGCATACCCGAGCGAATCGTACATGCCCGTGGTAGTGGGGCGCATGGGTATTTTGAATTGTATGAAAATCAAAAAAAATATAGCAAGGCCGGCATTTTCAACGACACCAAACGCAAGACTCCGGTATTCGTTAGGTTTTCAACAGTCGCCGGTTCCAAAGGCTCCCCTGACCTCGCACGGGATGTTCGGGGGTTTGCGGTAAAATTTTATACCGAAGAAGGAACTTGGGACCTTGTGGGTAATAATATGCCGATTTTCTTCATTCAAGATGCGATGAAGTTTCCTGATCTCATACACTCGGTTAAACCTGAACCCAATAACGAAATACCTCAAGCGGCATCTGCGCACGACACCTTTTATGATTTTATTTCCTTAACTCCAGAAACCCTACACAATCATATATGGGCAATGAGTGACCGAGCGATTCCTAGAAGTCTACGCATGATGGAAGGTTTTGGCATTCACACCTATAGATTGATTAACGACAAAGGAGAATCTCATTTTGTGAAATTTCATTGGAAACCTATTCTTGGGGTTCACTCTGTTACATGGGATGAGGCCGTTAAGATAAATGGGGCAGATGCAGATTTCCATAGACGTGACCTTTGGGAAGCTATCGATGCAGGCCAATATCCCGAATGGGAATTGGGATTTCAAATCGTTCCGGAAGCCGATGAACACAAATATGAATTCGATTTATTGGATCCCACAAAATTAATTCCAGAAGAAATGGTACCTGTTACCATCGTCGGAAAGATGACATTGAATCGGAATCCGGAAAATTTCTTTGCAGAAACCGAACAGGTGGCTTTTCTTCCTGGAAATATCATACCCGGAATCGATTTTAGCAACGACCCCCTACTTCAAGGCCGTATATTTTCGTATCGCGATACGCAGCTCTCAAGATTGGGAAGCCCCAATTTTCACCAGATTCCCATAAATCAACCCATAGGCGAAACCCATAACAATCAGCGTGACGGACATATGCAGACGCGCATCCCAAAAGGTCAAACGGCGTATTTCCCAAATACTTTGGGGGGTGGTTGCCCACATTTGTCCAAAATAGCCGAGGGGGCGTTTTCTTCCTATGAAGAACGTATAGATGCCAAAAAAATCCGAACACGCAGTGAGAGTTTCATCGACTTTTTTTCCCAACCCGCTCTCTTTTATAGAAGTTTGGCCGACTGGGAGAAAGACCATGTGGCCAATGCCTATTCTTTCGAACTAGGTAAATGCAAGCAAGAGCACATCAAAGCGCGAATGCTTTGGATGATTAAACAAATCAATGTCGATCTTGCAGAACAGGTTGCCGAAAACTTAGGGATGGATATTCCAAAAAACATAGAGAAGCCCATTAATCAGGCAATTGGCGCCGATAGCAATGTGGATGACTTTCAGCCGGGCAAAGCAAAGAATTATCTTGAAAAATCTCCTGCTTTAAGTCAATCGAACACAAAATTCGACAGCATTGCCACGCGACAAATCGCCGTACTCGTGGCCGACGGGTTTGCCATGAAAGATTTCGAAACGATGCAGGAGGTCTTGGAAAATGAAAAGGCCATAATAAAACTTATCGGACCACATGGAGGTACCCTTACATGTAATACCGATATGAAACATAAAGTAGATGCCGCGATCAGTACCACAGAAAGCGTTCTTTATGATGCCGTATATATTCCCGGTGGAAAAAAATCAATAGATACCTTGATGAAAAACGGTAAATATATCAAGTTTATAAACGAAGCTTTAAAACACTGTAAGGCTATCGCTGCGGATAACGAAGCGGAAAGCCTTTTAGACAAAACCTATGTCAATGGATTTAAAGATGACAAAGCTGTCTGCATCAATTGTGACCCGAAAGATTTTGTCAGTGCCATTGCTAAGCACAGAAACTGGGAACGTATGAAGAAGACCGATACTATTCCCGTATAAATATAAATAACCGATTTTTTTAATTAATTAATAACTAAAACTTACTAATATGAGAGACATTGTTTGGATTATCGTGGTACTCTTAGTCATAGGATGGCTAATTGGTTTTGTAGCATTCCCTGATGTGGGCGGCATTTTGCATGCCTTGCTGGTAATTGCAGTGATTTTGATCGTTTATAAACTGGTAACCGGTAGAAGTGTATAATCTTTCACCACAGTTTAAATAAAGATAAATCCCCGCCTTTCGGGGATTTTTTTATTTAAACCTTGAATTGGTATTTAATTCTTAGTAGTTCAATTAATTTGCTGTTAGAAATTCTCAGAAAAAAAGAATATAAGTTTGTCAAAATCTGAATGAAGAAGCCGTAGCACTTGGATCATATAATAATCCACTCGAGCTCATGATTTAAATTACGCTAGAGATTATCGTATGCAATCGGAAGTAGCAATCTCTTTAGTCTAATTGAAGCATTCAAAATTTTATAAGATGCACTACGCCCTAAAGAGATTCGATTAAGGCACCTATTGCATGATAACCAATCAGCACCTCTTTTTTTAGTCTCCATATAAAATATCATAGTCTTGAAAAAAATTTAAGAAATACAAATAAAATTTACTTATTTTGTAGGATATTACTTATCCCATCTGCTTTAAGCAGATGGGATTTAACAATCCCCCACATGTTTGAATTATTTTGTATTGCTGTCGGAATAGGTGTACCAGGCTTGGTTGTGGCCATAGTTCTACCAAGGTCAAGACTATTTAAAAAATTAGAAAATAACAAAAAAAATAGTCGCTCTTAAATTATGAGGGCATCGTCACTGACAGATATAATTAGCTATTCCAGATTCTGAAAAAACAATTTAGCCTAACTCTTGAATACCTTTAAGTCGGTTCAAACTTTGTAAAGAATAGGAAATCACTTTGGGGTATATAATTCGCTATCATTAAAAATTAATGAATAGCTTTTAAATGTTATGTACCATTTCAGGCTTTAAAATCATCGCTTACTTGATCAAAGACCACTTCATAATTTCCCTTTGTATTTCCTTTGGCGAGCGTTGTCTCCTTTTGGCCAAACGATCAATCATTTCATATAGCCCCCCTTCTTCATATTCGGTGTCGGCCTCTTCCAATTCAGGATAATGGGCACGATATTCATCACGCACAGCCAACCACTGCTTTTCTAATTGTGGTTCATATTCTACAGTTTTCACCCCTCCATTGTTAACTGGCTTACCTATAGCTTCTTCGGAGTCTTTTTGTGATCCGTTCTGATTTTGTTCTTGATTGCTATTCTGGGGAACTTTATTTTCCAAACCATGGGAAGTTCCCTCGTTGTCCTGATTTTTGTTATTTGTAATAATCATACGAAGTCTTTTTTTGATTTATTTAATTTGATTAAAGTTAGAAAATCGACAAAATTAAAGTTGCTCAAACGGTCTTATTGGTCGCTTTATCAATGGTTGAAACTTTGAATATACCATTTGCATGTACTTGACCCTAACGATAGTTATTATTTCAAGTGCGAATAGTATGGAAATACAATTCGTCAATTTCGATTAATTTGCAGAGTTTTTTATTGTACTCAATGACTGAACCGAATAAAAGGTCAAGGCTTAAAGACCACGTATATAAGACACACCATTTCGTTAAAAAAATAATCCCACTTTTAAGTCAGTGGTCAATCAATTTCATGAACCAAGGTGTGATAAATAAAACCCTGGGTGCCCTCTGACCGTCTGATATGGTACCAATTGACAGTTTTCCCGAAAATAGTTATGGTATCGTTCTTTTCCAGCGTATGTAACTTTGTTGAATGCACATCTGCGCCCAGACGCATATTGGCTTTTTCCGCGACAATGAATCCACTTGTAGCAGGTCGCTCAAGTGCTATTTTTTCTCGCTTTTTTTGCCGAATAAAGGGCAATGGATCGATTGCTCCACTTTTGGTGTAGATTCCGAAATGAAGATGTGGTGCAGTTGTTCTCGCATTTCCGGTATTTCCCACAAAACCTAAGGTGTCGCCAGCCCATACTTTTTTCGAAGAAGTGACGGCAATGCTATCCAAATGCGCATAGTAAAAAGATTTTCCTAAAACCCCTTCTCGTAACCACACTTGCCTCCCTCCAAGGCCACGTTCTCCCGTATATCCTATTCGACCATCAGTGGCGGCCAGTACGGCAGTCAATCTAGGGGCAAAAATATCTACGCCCTCATGGGTACGCTCTCCATTTGATCGCGAGGCGCCCCAAAAACTTTGAATGGCTTTATCGGAAACGCCGGCTACAGGAAAAGTAAGCGTAGGTCGCGTATACAATTCAATTTGAAAGTTCGTAGCTTTATAAAGTTCCGGTTGTAAGAGAATCTTATATGTTCCATTTTTTTGAACGGGGAACTCAATTGGCAATCTACCATGTTGTCTTTTGCTGAGTTCAGACTTTGAGTCAAGGCTATCAACATTTTTATACCGATATAGGTCGATGAAGAATGGGATTGAATCATGCATTGTCACAGATACCACCAACTTTTCACCCTGGCTCAATTCCATATTAAAGCCATAGACCGGAAATTTTTGAGCAGGAAATTCACCTACTTCATAAAAAGGGAGGGTAATCTGCAAACTATCCTCGAGTGCCAATTCAAATGCCCTATTCCACTGAAAATAGTTCAAGTCGCCATCTTCAAAATTACGAGCATAGATTTCACGAGGTGTTGGCCGAACAAAGACATCTGATATTTTTTGAACTTGTTTGCACGAGCCGAGGATACATAGAAAAACGAAAGGAAATATTCTACTAATCATTACATAGTATATATTGGGGAATCGTATGCCCAATTCTAAAGCATTTTTTTTGACAAGGGTTCATGTTGATTGACGCGTGGTATTTTTCAGTATTCATCTTTGAGAGACACCAGTTTTTTTAATCGAATGGCCAGATTCAAAATCTTAAATGTTCTGAAAAGCATTTCCATCATGTTTTGCAACGACCGTCAGTCAAGAACGCGTGATGCCCCTTACAATAACATTGCCCGTTTTAATTCATGTTTCGAGTAAATCACCTCTGTTTTTGCTACTGGAAAAGTCATGGTAAAAAATTCACTTCTTCGATCAACTACAAGTATGACAACCGTAAAGAGCAATTTTCATATGAGAACAATTTAACCTAAGTAAACACAATTTGGGCCGATATTGTAACCCAAAAAGAAAAAGAGTTGATGCATACCGCTATGCTATTGCACAACATAAAAATCTACCCGTTGCTTTAGAACAGTTACCTCTAGACCCATAGAGCTAAAATTATACCCGTTACAGCAATTTCTAACACATAGGTTATACTAATTTTAAAAGACATCAAATCAATGCAAAATGCAAGACCAGATACTCAGGGAATGTCTTCTTCAATTGATCAAAGTATATGCGTTCGCCGAGCAGCAATGTATTTACACGTCTATTCAAGCTCAAATACCTATTCTTAAAATATTTTTTGAGCAACGTGCATTTGAAAGAATGTCGCTCATGGAAGAAATCGAACAACTTCTTTTTACAAAAAAGGAAGTAGGGCCAGTACCCAAAACATTAGAGCAACTATATCATTTCCACAGCCAAATTTATGGTAAAAATGCCTTAACAAATATTCACATAGCCAATATTGATTCAATCATTATTGACGAAAAAGCATTAGAAATATGCAATTGTCTTTTAGCGGGTGACCTCAATGAAAATGTTAGCGCAATTTTAAAATCGCATTCTATCACCCTTGAATCAAGTATTCTTTCGATCGTATATCTAAAAGCGCTTTACGAAGATTAACATATAAAGCAACCAAAATGGTTTTAAAAAGAATACTGCTCTTTATCGTTGCATTTATCACGATACTTATTGCACTGGTTTATGTCTCGGTATCAAACAGCAAAAAGACATTTGCGACCTGCAAAATCTTAGATATTGATGATATCGAAGGCATTGATTTTAGCAAACACGATTCTGTACTTGTAGCGGCCAATGTTCTTTACAAGGGCAATACCATTAAAAATATGGTGCAAGGTGAGCAGTATCGTAAAGTTTGGTCTACACCGATAAAGGTTCCGATCGCTTTTTTAGATACCCTAAGAGGAGGTGTTAAGGTGGTTGAGGAAGGTGGTGGTCAACAAACGCATTCCCTTGAAGTAAAAGCAGAAAATGGAATCGTCTACACCTTGCGAAGCGTAAGTAAAAATCCTGAGCCATTAATTCCCGAATTCGCTAAAACCCTAGGGCTTGAAAACATCATCGTAGATGGAATTTCAGCGCAGCATCCATACGCCGCGTTAGTGGTGGCCGAACTGGCAGAGAATATAGGATTATTGAGCACAAAACCAAAATTGTTGTTTCTACCCAAACAACCAGATTTGGGGAAATACAATCAAAAATTTGGCAATCGATTATATCTTTTGGAGTATGAAACTGACGGAAAAGCAGATTGGACAGCCCTAAGTAATGCAACACAAGTGGTAGATACCGAAAAGCTACAAGAACTCAAAATGCAACATCGTAAAAATCTATCGATTGACGAAAACTTAGTGGTAAGGGCTCGATTGTTCGACTTATTGATTGGCGATTGGGACAGACACGCTAAACAATGGGGCTGGGTAATTCAAAAGAAAGGACCTAATTTAAAAGCAATCCCGCTACCTTGTGACCGGGACAATGCTTTCTTCAAAATTGGAGGAATCGTCCCTACTATCATCTCTAATAAAAATATTCTTCCCGATCTTCAAAATTTCGAAAAGGACATTGACTATCTCCCCGGACTTGTAATGGATTTTGATGTCTATTTTTTGCATAAAACCGATAGGAGTGTTTTTTTACATGAGGCAAAGTATCTTCAAAACACCTTAACCGATAAAGCGATTGCCGATGCGTTTAAAATTTGG
Source organism: uncultured Kriegella sp. (assembly GCF_963975415.1). Lineage (NCBI taxonomy): Bacteria > Pseudomonadati > Bacteroidota > Flavobacteriia > Flavobacteriales > Flavobacteriaceae > Kriegella > uncultured Kriegella sp. Next base: position 3,502 of record NZ_CAXBGN010000017.1, on the reverse strand, counting down.
CCAGAACAAATATTTGAATTGAACGGAGAAGAAATAATCGAAAAGATCAAAGAGCGCAGAAAAGATCTTGAAAAATATGCTTCCAAGTTTAAAGATGTGCTAGATGAAAAAAGTTTATTGACCGAGCCATTGAAAGGCTCAAAAGATGTCAAGTTATCAAATGGCTTACTTGGTTGTTTTGAATGCCTTCAATAAACAACCAGAACCTGCAACAAAATAAGTGGACAATTAAATATGCGTGATATCGCTATTTTTTGATGAGCTATTTCGGTGTCAAATCCTTCTATTGTTTTATTCCCCAAAGTAGCTTGAATCTTTCTTCTGTTGCACCAGGTATAAATCCCTTGAAAAATGAAAAGTACGGCTTCCAACCGCTGACCTGGCAGGGCGTATCTGAAATTTCCGAGCAATCTCGGCAAGGCTCACCGCTTTTTTGAAAGATCCCAATACTGCCTTGGGCTCGAATTTTCAAGTGAATTTTCTTTGTATCATTTTAATGATCAAACGCACTGTCCTAACCTTAGGGGAATCGACAGCTTGTTTCCCAAAAATTTAATCAAAGACCGGTAACAAACTTTTTTAATTAAGGTTTATTTGAAACTTTTAGAGTTACCAACTATTGTTCTCTAATTATTTTTCGTATTTCTCAGATAGGAATGAAATTTTCGAATTGGAATTCGATTCAATTCGATTCAAAGATTGGTTTTTGCTAAAAGCTCAAACTCATCATAACCTCATGAGTTCCATTATCGCTGTTGCGGATTGGGTTCTCTAACGCTACTTCGTAAGCATATCCAATATCAAGCCATCCAGTTTTAAAAATAAGCAAGCCACTTACACTTTCGTCCAAGCGATAAGCCGCACCGATATCGAAGCGATTACCAATTTCAACCAACGATGTTATATCTAGGGAAATAGGCGAAGCATCAACATGCCTTAAAAGAACCGATGGTTTTAATTTAACGTTTTCGCTTAAAATGAAATCATACCCTCCAGCTAAATAGTAATGAACCTTATCGATGCTCAATCTAGCTTGGTCATTATTTTGCTCCAAACGGTCGGGAGTTAGAATTTTTGGCACCGAAAAGGAAATGAAATAGTTGTCGTTTTTCAAATAAAGACCAGCACCAAAATTAGGGTTAAAACGACCATCTATATTCATCAATGACATATCTTGTTGTATTCCGTATGTCAAAAGACCCTCGGTGTTTACATCATATGAAGTAAAACCACCTTTGATTCCAAAAAAAAGATCGTTATTTTCATTAAGTTTTAATTTATAGGAGAAATCCAACGCCAGCGAAGTTTGGTTTTCAATAAAGGTTTTATCGTTTACCACAGAAAGACCTACCCCTACTTTCTTACCGACCGATGTTCCAAAAATCAAACTCTGAGTTTCGGGCGCGCCGGGAACCCCTGCCCATTGACTTCTAATATTAAGACCAACATCGGTGGTTTCGGATGCTCCCGCATACGCCGGATTTATTATGTTCATATTGAACCTATAAAAGGTATAGTTTGGATCTTGTTGCGCAGAAAGACTTCCTACGGTCACGATAAATAAGATTATAAGAACTATATATTTAAAATTGATATTCATTTCTAAATTTTTAATTGGATATTAATAGTTAAGGAACAACCAGCCTCGTATCGGTGCTTTGCCATTCCCGAGATCTATGATATAGAGATAGGAGCCAGCCGGTAATATATTGGAGTTCGAATTGTGATTTCCGTTCCAATTGTTTTGATAACCTAAAGCTGAAAAAACTTGATGTCCCCAACGATTATACACCGTAACCGTAGCATTAGGGTAGTTATCTATTCCAGGAATTATCCAATTATCATTAACGCCATCTCCATTTGGTGTGAAAGCTTCTGCAGGTCTAAGAAGTGGTTCCTTTTCTGTAGGAAAATCGTCGTTGGCATCCGCCACACCATCATTGTCATCATCATCATCCCAAGAATCCGGTATACCATCCTTATCTGTATCCGTCGGCAAACTATTGGAGTCAGTGGAATTGGTTCCTTGTTCGATTTCCATGTTATCGGTATAGCCGTCATTGTCATCATCTTCATCCATATTATCGCCTAGTCCGTCTCCATCCGTATCCACAGTTTCTGTGGAATCTGTTGGGAAATCATCTTCAAAATCGGCCACACCGTCATTGTCATCATCTGTATCTGAGTTATCGCCAGTGCCGTCACCATCGGTATCAATATCTTCTACACCATCATTGTCGTCGTCCAAATCAGCATTATCTCCTGTACCGTCTCCATCACTATCTCGATATTCATTAGGGTCTTGAGGGAAGGCATCTTCGCTATCGGGTACGCCGTCATTATCGGCATCATTATCCGCATTATCACCCTCTCCATCTCCATCGGTGTCGGTATCCTCATTTTTATTTAAAGGAAAAGCGTCCTCACTATCAGGGGTGCCATCACCATCATCATCATTATCCGCATTATCACCTTCACCATCACCATCGGTGTCGGTATCTTCGTTTTCATCTAATGGAAAATCATCTTCTGTATCAGGAGTGCCATCACCATCATCGTCAATATCTGCATTATCACCAGTACCATCACCATCGGTGTCGGTATCTTCGTTTTCATCTAATGGAAAATCATCTTCCGTATCAGGAGTGCCATCGCCATCATCGTCAATATCTGCATTATCACCAGTACCATCACCATCGGTGTCCGTATCCTCGTTCTCGTTTAAAGGGAAAGCATCTTCCGTATCAGGAGTGCCATCGCCATCATCGTCGGTGTCACAAGGATCAGCTATCAAATCCCCATCATAATCATCGCCGGTTATTGTAAGTACTGCTGTCTCTATAGTCGTATTGCCATTAGCGTCTATTGCCGTTATGGTAATAGTGTAATTACCTAAGTTGGCACAATCAAAATCTGTACGATCAATGCTTATATTAGCAATACTGCAGTTGTCACTACTGTTAACAATAAACTCTTCGGCAGTGACGCCCACAAAACCGTTTTCATCTGATTGCACAGTGATGTCTCGAGTTATTATTGTCGGATTCACTTCGTCTTTTACCGTTACCTCAGCTGTAGCGGTCGATATATTTCCATTGTTATCAGTGACCGTTAAGGTTACGGTGTTTGGGTTGGTAGCAATATCGGAACAACTAAAAGCGGTTTTACTTAATGCCAAAGATGCAATACCGCAAGCATCGCTTGAACCATTGTCTACCAATGCTGCCGTAGTTGAACCATTTCCTGTCGCATCCAACTGAACAATTACGTTTTGTGCTATTGCCGTGGGGTTCACTTCGTCTTTTACCGTTACCTCGGCTGTAGCGGTCGATACATTTCCATTGTTATCAGTGACCGTTAAGGTTACGGTATTCGGGTTGGTAGCAATATCGGAACAACTAAAAGCTGTTTTATTTAGTGATAATGAAGCAATTCCCGAAGCATCATTTGAACCATTGTCTACCAATGCTGCCGTAGTTGAACCATTTCCTGTCGCATCCAA
>NZ_CAXBGN010000016.1:0-98269 GCF_963975415.1 uncultured Kriegella sp. | reverse complement strand
TTCCTGTAACACCTACAGTGGAACTGGTGGCGTCTATCACGGTCTCGGAACCGTCCGCTCCAGATGTTGGTGGTACCGTGAGTAAGTAATCGGTATTGTTAGGTCCTGTCGGGGTAATAGTTACCGATAGATCGGGAGAACTTAAGGTTTGAATTTCGTTGGTGATACTGCCATCGACTTCATCGTCGGCACTGATAACATAAGGCGTACCGGCCGTACCATTTCCGCCGATAACAATATTGGCACCAGCATTGATATTGGTATCAGACCCATCTGCTGTGGGCAGGGTGATGGTGTTTCTTCCTGAAATGGTAAGTTGATCGCCCGTAATTTCTAAAATCTGTAATTCGTTGGTGGCATTGGTATCGCCATCGGCCGCTATATTTGCGGTGTTGGTGGCAATAGCCGTCTGTAACGCACTGTCGTCATAAAAAGCACCTGCGTTATTGGTAATCACATTGCCTGGGGTACCACTGACCACTTCATTGTCGCGAATAAAGCCTGTACCGTTTTCAAATAGGGCCAGGTCGATTTCGTCGGTGGCGAGTTCTGTAACGCCCACTGCATTTTCAGACAGCTTGGGGCGCGTTACCGAGGTATTGGCCAATTTGTTGCCTCCAATGGAATTGTTCTGTAAATCGATCCCGTTGATGCTTCCATCGGCAATGTGCTCTGTAGAAATGCTGCTGGGCGCTATTTCTACATTAAAATTACCTGCATCGGGAGTGATAACGATCGTGGCCGTTTCGTTGACAATGGGGTTGGCCGTGACCCCATTTTCACTAGTTTCACAGAGGCTACGCCAGGCGGTGCCATCAAAATAATGCACACAATTGGCATCGGTGTTGTAGACCAATGCCCCACGTTGGGGTACAATGGCATTCATCTGAAGCGAATCGATACGGGTAATGACCAAAACGCGCTCGGTACTTTCGAGCTCCAATACCGAAGCGGGGTCGAGGTTTTGGGGGTTGTCACCGATCTTGATCTGCGCCATCAAAGACTGGGAAACAAAGAGTACAAAGAGCAGGGGCAATACTAATGTTCTCATACAATGGGTTTTCGTGCTGTGTCTAATTCTTTAATTTATGCCCGTTCGGGTAGTCGGGGCAGGGTGTTCTCGTGTCGTAAATTCTCTTGTCCGTTTTGCAGTGCATCGTTCCAAATCCAACTAAAATAGCGGCTGTAAGCCGGTCGTTCGTTTACCAAATGGGCAAAAACAGACAATAAACAAAAATAAAACTATCTCTGCACTTCCCTAATTTTATAAGTTAAAATACCAATTCGGGGGTTAAAGTGCTTCTAATCTCCGTTGAATGGCGGGAGGAGGCGCTGGGATATTTGTATACGTTTATTTGGTGATGTGTTTGGCCTAATTTCTGTTATTAGTGCGGTGTAGTAGGGAGTTACAGGAGGCATCCGCTTTAACAAATTAACAAAAGTTTATTGGCCTCGACTTTTTTTAGAGGGCAAGTTGTATTTTCTTTATGCATTGGAAAAGGATGCTATTCACGAAGCCTTGGGTCTTGTGGTTTAGAAAAGATGAATTTTCCCGTCAAACGGGATGAAAGCGCTTAAATAACTGACCGACAATGCATTGAAATAGAGGTGTGGAGCTGTAATTTTTTACAGTTTTTCCGACATAATGAAGAGGGCATCTTAAATGAAACTAAATGAGAAAACTATTACTTGTCACCTGTGCTTTTTTTGCTATTGTTACTGTTATTGCCCAAGATGATGATCGACGGCTGTTACGCGGTACGGTACTTTATCGCGATGTGAGCGTACCCAATGAGAACGTTATTAATATCAATACCGAAGATGCTACGATAACCAACGATAAAGGACAATTTGCAATCTATGTAAAAGTTGGCGATGAACTTGCTTTTACGGCATTGAACTATAAATTGCAGGTCGTTCGAATTACCGACGCAATTATGCAAAAGAACCGTTTGGTGGTCGAGGTGAACGAAAAAGTGACCGAACTTGACGAAGTAGTCGTGACCCCTGAACAGCAAGAGCGATTTTTAAGGGTAAAGAACGAAGAGTTAAAAGAATTCGAATATGAGATCGATCGTTCTTCGGAAGTTGAGAACATTGCCCTTTCACAAACCGAAAGAGGTATGCAAGACGGTATCAATTTCGTGAATATTTTTAAGGCGCTTATGAAGTCGAATAAGAATGAAGAAGCGGTCAAGCCAAAATTAAAAATGAGCGAGGTACTGCGACAAGTATATGACGATGAATTTTTTGTTGTCGATCTTAAACTGCCGCAAGACCAAATTGATTCCTTTCTGTACTATTGCGACCACCATATGCCGGCGCGAACATTATTGACCAAGGAAAATGAGTTTGAATTAATCGATTTTCTGGTAACCCAGAGCAAAATTTACCGCGAACAGTTAAAGGATAAAAATTAGTTATCATCGGGGGTTTTGCATGTTCTTGCTCGGCGACTTGGTATCTAGTTCTGTTGTTGCAGAGGTAGTAGTACGGTTATCCGAATAAAATTTCACCCATTTTGCACGATACCAAAAGCATACGGAAACGATCGATAGCTTTTAAGATAAGCGTCAACATCTTTTTTGTCGTTTTTAGCCTTTTTGTTACGAATGTAGCGGCACAGACACTTTTTTCAAACCGAGTAGAAGGTCGGGTATATAGTAAAGATGGTGATGTGGCGGCCACCCATGTATTGAATACGACTTCGAAAAAGGCGGCGATTACCGATAGCAACGGTTTCTTTTCTATTACTGCCCTTCTTAACGATACCCTTGTTTTTTCTGCGGTACAGTATAAACGAAGAAGTATCGTGGTAACCGCTGAAATTCTTGATTCAAAGTTTCTACAAGTGCCTTTAGAAGATGCCCTGACCCAATTAGACGAAGTTATTGTCATGCCCTATAACCTTACGGGCGATATGGCGGCGGATTTGAAACGAATGGAACCGGGGTTGATCGTTTCGAGTTCGACCTTAGACCTGCCCAATGCCGATGTGGAAGTGATTTCGCAATCGGAACGAAAAGTTCACGAAGCTACCACGGGAGGTGGAATTATTCCCTTGTTTCCGATTATCAATGGTATTTCGGGGCGAACAAAAATGCTGAAGGGCCATGTAAAACGTGATAAAAAGTATGAACGTACCCAGCGGGTACGGGAATTTTATGCCGATTCGCTTTTTACTACGGCACTAAAGATACCCGAGGCTAAAATTCCTGATTTTATGTATTTCTGTGAAGTGGATTCCGTTTTCCAACGGATTGTTGATTCGCATGATCAGATTAAGATTTGGGAATATTTGGGAAAGAGGAGTGCAATTTATCGGGAGTATAATGAATTGGATTGAACTCTCCTTTCTTTCAGACTGCGTCCAAAGGGCTTGTCCGCAATTCATTCCCGGCTTCATTGAAGAGCGGAGCTGCTCAAGGTTTAATTTTAAAAACTATTGGAATGTGAAGTAGGCCTTCCCTTTTTCGAAGCGATGTAGAAGAAGGAGGGTGGGTTGATTGTTAATATGCTAAATAATGGCCACATATTTGATAATCAAATAATTGCAATAGACCCCAAGGAAAAGATTCTTTTTGGCATAAGGATTGCTTATTTTTGGCTGATGAAAAATGGAATAAAAAACCTATTGAAGCAAGGTATATTGGTCTTGGTACTCCCATTAATGGCCTTTACCATTGCCCATAAATTCTACATCAGCGTAACGAATGTCGGGTATTCCGAAACCGACGATGCCCTACAAATAACAACGCGTATTTTTATCGATGATTTTGAAGATTTGTTGCAAAAGCGTTATGGGTTCAAAGCCAAACTAGACACCGATAAAGAATTGGAGCTGACCGATGAATACATCGAAAAATATTTAAGTACCAAGTTTGTGGTAACGATCAACGGGGAAGTCAAAAAGTTTGACTTTCTGGGCAAGGAATATGAAGACGATATTATGATATGCTACCTTGAAATCACGAATATTGATTTCCCGAGTATCAAGACCATAGCGCTTACCAACGAAATTTTAATGGATCTTTTCGATGATCAGAAAAATTTGGTGCATTTTAAAATAAAAGGAAAGAAAACAAGCTTTGTGCTCATCAAAGAGAATAATAAAGGAATGTTAAACTTGTAACAAATATTAACAAATTCCTTAAAAAACTTTAATTTTCCGCGATTAAAAACTCATGAAAAATATGAATCAAATCAAATACAGCATAGCATCGCTATTATTTCTATTTGCGGCTGTTGTAACCGCCCAGAATGAGAAAGCACCCGAGAAGGAACCTGGCCATTACAATCAGAACAAATTTAAGCAACTTTACGAAGAATTTTCTACTCCGAACACCTATCGTTCGGCTTCAGGTGCCCCCGGCCCCGACTATTACCAACAGCAGGCCGATTATAAAATGGATATCGAACTTGATGATAAAAACGCAAGAATTTATGGTGAAGGCACCATAACCTATACCAATAATTCACCCGATAACCTAGAGTTTTTGTGGTTGCAGTTGGATCAAAATGTAAGGGCCAAAGATTCCAAGTCCCCATTACGTGACGGCAGCGCGGTACCAATGGCCGAACAGCTCGGAAGTTTTGCCAAAAAATATTATACGGCACCTTTTGACGGTGGTTTTGTAATTGATTATGTAAAAGACCATTCGGGTAGGGCATTACCCTATACCATTAACCAGACCATGATGCGTGTCGATATTCCAGAGCCATTGAAGAGCGGGGAGAAGCTGTCGTTTTCCTTAAAATGGTGGTACAATATACCCGAACACACGGTAAACCGTGCCAGATCAGGATATGAGACTTTTCCAAAAGACGGAAACAGGGCTTATGTAATTGCACAGTTCTTTCCGAGAATGGCAGTTTATAGTGATGTTGAAGGATGGCAGAACCATCAATTTTGGGGCAGTGGCGAGTTTGCACTTCCTTTTGGCGATTATGAAGTAAATATTACGGTACCTGCGGATCACGTATTAGATGCCACCGGAACACTTCAAAATAGAAAAGATGTCTTTTCCAAGGAAATGATGAAACGCTATGAGCAGGCTAAAAAGTCATACGATAAACCGGTAATCATCGTCACCCAGGAAGAGGCCGAAGCGGCGGAAAAAGGTTTTTCGGAAAAGAAGAAAACTTGGAAGTTCAAAGCCGAAAATGTAAGGGACTATGGTTTTGCCACTTCCCGAAAGTTTATTTGGGATATGCAGGCTGTAAAAGTCGGTAATAAAGACGTGATGGCCGTATCAATGTACCCGAAGGAAGGCAACCCGTTATGGGAAGAATATTCTACTAAAGCCGTTGCGCATACGTTGAAATCGTATTCGTCTCACACCTTTGACTACCCTTACCCGAAAGCAATTTCCGTTCATGCCAAAAATCAAGGTATGGAGTATCCTATGATTTGTTGGAACTATGGCAGGCCTAATGAAGATGGAACCTATTCCGATCAGGTGAAGTATGGTATGATCAGTGTGATTATTCATGAAGTGGGACATAACTTTTTCCCGATGATCGTGAATTCAGATGAGCGCCAATGGGGTTGGATGGATGAAGGTCTCGATACGTTTATGCAGTATGTGGCAGAGCAAGAATTTGGTGAGCTGTATCCTGAGGCCATTGCCCCAAACGATAAATACCCATCGCGAAGAGGGGATCCTTCAAAAATTGTTCCTTATATGAGCGGCGATCAATCGACGATTGCGCCTATTATGTCCAATCCAGAGAACGTTTACCAATTGGGTCCGAATGCGTATGGGAAACCAGCTACAGCTTTGAATATCTTGCGGGAAACGGTCATGGGAAGGGAGCTTTTTGATCATGCCTTTAAAACCTATTCACAACGTTGGATGTTCAAGCACCCGACCCCTGAAGATTTTTTCCGTACGATGGAAGATGCCTCTGCGGTAGATTTAGATTGGTATTGGAGGGGTTGGTTCTATACGACCGATTATGTCGATATCGGAGTTAAAGATCTTAAGAAATACTATGTATCGGATAAACCGAACCAACAAATGCGAACGTATATGGCAGCCCGCAACCTAACGGAGAAAGACTTATTGCCTTTGGTTTATTTGGTCGAAGAAGGGAGTGAAGATTTTGATCCCAATATGAAAGGGAAAACGCCTAGCGAAACCTCTCAGCCATTGAAAGAATTTATGATGGATAATATGACGGCCGATGAACGTGCAAAAGTGAAGGAGCCAAAATACTTCTATGAAGTAACGTTCGATAAGCCGGGCGGTATACCCATGCCGTTGATCGTTGAGTATACCTATGCCGACGGTACTCGTGAAAATATTACCTATCCTGCTGAAATATGGAGAAAAAATGATGCGGAGGTGAAAATGGTATTATCTTCGCAAAGTGAATTAACCGGTATTATGGTGGATCCCAAGGCGGAAACTGCCGATATCGATACCACCAATAACTCTTGGCCTAAAAAAGAGGAGAAATCCGATTTTGATAAATTCAAGGGCGATATTAAAGGGAAATAGTTCTTAATCTTTTGCTAGGTATTTAGACCTGTCATGTTTTAACATCTTGACAGGTCTATTTATGTAAACTTGTTTATATTTGTGTCTATGTTTTTGATGCACGTTTTATTTATTAGTGGAGGCGAAATATTCTTTATCATGTTCATAGTTGTCATGGTATTCGGGGCCGATAAGATTCCTGGCATTGCCAAGGGATTGGGGAAAGGTATGCGCCAACTAAAGGACGCTACAGAGGACATCAAGCAAGAAATTCAGAAGAGTGCTGACAAGCAGGGTATCGATACCAGTTTCGTAAAAGATATCAAGAAAGATATCGATGATGTTAAAGACAATATCTCATCAAGTATCGGTAAAGACTTCAAAGAAGGTGTCGATGCGGTAAAGAAAAACGTCGATGACGTTAGTGGTACGATAAAGCGCGGATAATATTTTCTATGCTAGAGAAAATCCTTCAATGGGACAGGGATACTTTTATTTATTTGAACAACCTTGGTATTGAAGATTATGACCTTTTTTGGGCTACAGTAACCAATATTTCTTCTTGGATTCCGCTTTTTGTTTTCTTTTTTATTATCATATTCTTGAAGTATCCTAAAAAGGAAGCGACTTGTGTTGTCTTGACCGTGGTGGCCCTCGCTTTTTTTATCAACTTCGCAACAGATGTCACCAAACATTATGTGGCCCGGCTACGTCCCAATAATAACGAGGAAATAAATACGCTGATCCGTATTATAAAGAGCCCGACGAGCTACAGTTTTTTCTCGGGTCATGCGGCAAGTTCTTTTTCCATTACCACCTTGATGGTACTTTTTTTAAGAAAGCGGTTTAAATGGAGCTGGGTCTTTTATCTATGGCCCCTTATGTTTGCTTCGAGTCGTATCTATGTCGGAGTGCACTATCCTTTAGATATTTTGGTAGGGGCCAGTGTGGGAGTGTTTTCCGCATTTCTTTTTTTCGGTCTGTATGTGCGGCTTATCGCACCCTACTTAAGGTTAAGCCATCCCTGATGGGCAGTAATACCGTTTCTACCCTTGGGTCTTCTTGAAGTTTCTTGTTAAATTCCAATAGCGTTTTAGTGGCCCGATCTTTTGCTTTTAAAGGTTCGACAACTTTACCCGACCAGAGAACATTGTCAGAAAGAATAACACTGCCCGGTCTGGTTTTTTTAAGAACCGCTTCGAAGTAATTAGGGTAGTCGTTTTTTTCGGCATCGATGAAAACGAGGTCGAATACCATTTGTAGGTTGGGTACAATATCTAAAGCGTTGCCCGTATGTTGAATGATCTGTTTTCCAAAACCACTTTTGTCAAAATAGCGTCGCTGCATACCATGGAGTTCTTCATTAATGTCAATAGTGTGCAGTTCTCCGGTTTTTTGAAGTCCCTCGGCCAAACAGAGTGCCGAATAGCCAGTGTAGGTTCCTATTTCTAAAATATATTTGGGGTTGACCAGTTTTGCGAGCATACTCAAAACCCTTCCCTGGTAATGGCCTGTAATCATACGGGGCTGTATTACTTTTAAATGGGTTTCCCGCGTCAACTCGCATAGTAATTCCGGTTCTCCTTCAGAATGGTTTCTGATATAATCTTCTATGGCCGGGGATAGGAAATGCATTGTAGAATTTTTTCAAAAATAAAGAATTATGGGCAGATCGTATATGTTTTTAAAAAGCGCCGTATTCAAATCTTTGGCGATGTTGTATTTTTGAACAAAACAACGCAATGCAATTTGAGAATACCTTGGCTTTTGCCCGAGAACTTGATATACACGATAAACTTGGAAAGTATCGGGACGCATTTCATTTTCCTAAAATAGCCGGTAAAGATGTTATTTATTTTACGGGCAATTCACTGGGGTTACAGCCCAAGATTACCCGTCAATATGTTGATCAAATTTTGACCGATTGGGCTGATTTGGCGGTAGAGGGGCATTTTCATTCCGAAAAACCTTGGTGGGATTATCATGAACGATTGGCAGCACCTTTGGCAAAAGTGGTCGGTGCCCGTGTAGAAGAGGTTTCAGTGATGAACACATTGACGGTCAACCTGCATTTTTTGATGACCTCTTTTTATAGGCCGACCCCAAAACGATTTAAAATTATATGTGAGGAGAAGGCTTTTCCTTCAGATCAGTATATGCTTCAAAGCCAAGTGCGTTTTCATGGTCTTGAGCCCGATGTTGCCATTGTCGAAATTAAAAAGCGAGAGGGCGAGCATTTCTGGCGTACTCAAGATATGATTGATAAAATTGAGGAAGTGGGCGACGAATTGGCGCTGGTCTTGATCGGCGGTGTCAATTATTACAGCGGTCAGGTATTTGATATGGAAAAAATTACCAAGGCCGGCAAATCGGCGGGTGCCCTTGTAGGTTGGGATTTGGCCCATGCCGCGGGAAATATCGAACTTAAGCTGCACGATTGGGATGTTGATTTTGCAGCGTGGTGCAGTTATAAATACATGAATAGTGGTCCGGGAAACGCATCTGGAATCTTCGTTCATAAACGCCATTTGAACAAAAAGAATATTCCTAGGTTTGAAGGTTGGTGGGGCACCAAAAAGGAAACCCGTTTTTTGATGAAGCCTGAGTTTGAGCCGATGCCCAATGCCGATGCCTGGCAAGTGAGCAATCCACCGGTATTATCTTTGGCACCCTATCTGGCCTCGCTACAACTGTTCGAAGAAGTAGGAATGGATGCCTTGATCGAGAAAAGGGAGCGTATCGTAGGCTATTTGGAATTTATTCTACAGAAAGTCGATGCCGAAGTCAATACCACTTTTGAGGTCATTACGCCACAACAAAGAGGGTGTCAATTGTCGGTGCTTTTGCACGGTGGTGGTAAAGATTTATTTGATTATCTGATGAAAGAAGGTGTGATTATCGACTGGCGTGAACCGAATGTTATCCGGTTGGCTCCCGCGCCTTTTTATTGTTCTTATGAAGATATGTTTCGATTCGGGCAGATTTTAAAACAGGGTATCTTGAAAATTAGCACCCCTTAAACCTTAGACAATCAACCTATATCTTTTCCAATTTAAATGAAATCACTTCGACTGATCTTATCGAACCCGCGTTATTTGGCCCCTGCATGGGTATTTGCCAGTTTGAACATCTGGTTCGGTACCTGGGCCATTTACATCCCTATCGTTAAGGAACGGCTTGAAATTGACAAGTCGCAATTGGGCATTGCCATTTTTTTTCTTTCCTTGGGGGTGTTTACCGTGTTTCCTATTGCTGCAAAGATAATTAATAAAATGGGGGTAGGTAGGGCTACTTGGTATGGCGTGATTTTAAGCAGTTTTGCGGCGCTTTTGCCCCTGATGGCACCAAGTTATTATACCTTAATGGCAGCGCTTTTCATATTGGGTGCGGCAAATGGGTTTACCGATATTTCAATGAACACCCTGGTAACCGAACTGGAAAAGGAAGACAAACAGAATTTTATGTCGGCTGCTCATGGTTTTTTTAGTTTGGGTGGGGTATTGGCAGGATTGGGGAGTTTTATGATCGTATTTCTGGGAAGTCCTATACTTCACATGGGAATTGTTGTGGCTCTAGTATTGGTCGTAAATTTAATCTTGCGTAAAAATTACATCCATATTGTTGCGGCACCCGTCGAAAAAGAACCTTTTAGCTTAAAACTGTTCAAACCTTTATTGATTATAGGTGTCGTTTCGTTTGTGGCCATGGGTGGGGAGGGTGCCATCGTTGATTGGAGCGGACTCTATTTAAAGGAAATCAGTATGGCTCCCGAGGCTTTGTGGGGCACGGGCTTTTTGGCTTTTTCTATAACGATGACCTTAGGGCGGTTTCTTGGTGATGGCATTAGTAAAAAAATCGGATCGATTAAAATTGTGGCCTTAGGATCGGCCATTGCAGTTTTAGGGTATTTGAGCGTACTTTCTACAGCTACTTATTTGGCCATTATCGGTTTCGCATTGGTAGGTTTGGGGTTTTCGGTGATTATTCCCGAACTTTTTAGAATTGGAGGTACCGTAAAAGGTATTGACTCTTCCCAGGGGGTTTCTTTTATCGCAGGTACGGGTTACGCCGGATTCTTGGCCGCACCCCCTATCTTGGGATTTTTGGCCGATGCTGCATCTTTAAAATTGAGCTTTGTTGTTCTTTTAGGCTGTGCCATGGTCATTTTGATGGCCACTTATTTTTTGGGTAGGCAAAAGAATTAATTTGTCGTTACTTCAATATCGGTGAAATACAGTTTAAAACTTCCGTCTCCCTTTTTATGGGTTTGGGCAATTTTTAATCCACCTTTATCCACATAGTCTTCCCAAGATGTTATCATTGAAGGTTCGGCTTGGTTCGATTTGCGGTAGACCCATTCTTTGAGAATAAAATCATCACCAAAATAGAAATCATAAGCATCGCCGGGCGTATAGCCACCTTCGTTACCATAGGTAATGGTCAATTTCTGCATATTCTTTTTGCTCATCGGAGCTTTAGCCTTCGCAGTATGTTCATAGGTGATGTTTTTACGGTCCCATACCAATTGAAATGGGGTCAACAACCAGTATTTGTCGTTTATAAAACCTGCATTGGCCTTATAGGCGGTGCTGTCCATATTCGACCAATTATAGTTCAAGGTTTTTCCTTTGGTTATGGAGGTAATGTCATTGGTTTTTGGTTTCCAGATCCAAGTACGTTCAAAATGTGAGGTGTCACGGTCAACATTAAAAGTAAATTTAAGTTCCTTGACGTTTTTCCAATTTTGAAAGCCATTGGCGTTGGCCACTTTTTCTAAAATGGTGGGTTCTTGAGGTGTTTTTATTACTTTATCAAGGCTTATAAAGCTAGAGGCAGTGCCTATGATTAGTATTGCTAGGAAAAGAAACTTCTTCATTTTGTCTGTTTTATTCAAAGATAACCGATTTCCATATCCCATTTTAAAAATCCGTGTATTTATTCGAATAGTATTTTGCTAGAAAATGATTAGTTTTGAGATGGATAAAAAATAAACAATGAGTTCTAAAAAAGGAAAAGTACAGGAAGCAATTCAGGAGAAGTTGTTGGACGAGCGAAAGGTGTTTTTATGGGGCCAGGTAGACGATGATTCGGCCAAACACGTCATCGATCGTTTATTGTACCTTGATTTGCAAAACAACAAAGAAATACAATTGATCATCAATAGCCCTGGAGGATACGTAACCTCTGGTTTTGCCATCTATGATACGATAAAACAAATAAAAAGCCCGGTTTCGACGGTTTGTTCCGGCCTTGCGGCGTCTATGGGTTCGATTTTGTTGTCCGTTGGAAAAAAAGGTCGACGGTTTATTCAACCCAACGCAAGAGTGATGATACACCAACCGAGTGGGGGTGCCAGTGGCCAAGCCTCAAACATCGAAATACAGGCAAAGGAAATTATCAAGACCAAAGAACTAGGGGCTAAAATATTGGCGGATAATTGCGGGCAGCCTTTTGAAAAGGTAATGAAAGATTTTAACCGCGATTATTGGATGGGTGCAGAAGAATCTGTGGCATACGGTATTGTCGACGGTATTTTGGAATAGTCGTTCAAAACAGTTTCTACGTTGGTATTAGTCTAAAAATGGCTGCCAATATTAAAAACCTTCAAACGGCCTAGTACGAGTCAGTTATAAAATAAAAGTCCTTCGCACGTCACGTGTGAAGGACTTTTGATATATATGGACGCCTAAGCGGGATATTTTATTTACGATCTATAAATACATACAGACTTTTTACTTTTGTTAAAATAACATTAACAATTTTACTATTTTTACCGAGTAACCCTCTTTCTGCCCCAAAACCAAGGTGCGGCAGTCTTTAGAATTCCGTTTTACAACATATGACAAAAACGCCAAAAAAAATCGCAATAGTTGGTTCTGGACTAGTGGGTTCGTTACTTGCAATATTCTTAAGACGAAAGGGGCATACGATTACGGTCTTTGATCGAAGGCCTGATATTCGAAACGTTGAGTTTTCAGGCAGGTCTATAAACCTGGCCATGAGCAATCGGGGTTGGAAAACCTTGGCTGCCATCGGTATTGAGGAAAAAGTTAAGGAGATAGCGATTCCATTAGATAAACGGGCTATGCACGTTATTGGTAAACCCCTGTACTTTCAGAAGTATGGTAAAGAAGGGGAGGCAATATGGTCTATTCCACGCGGTGTTTTGAACCGAACCATGATCGATTTGGCGGAGGAGGCAGGTGTTAAATTCAAATTCGAGGAAAAAGTTTGGGATGTTGATCTTCCTGAAGCCAAGTTGTTTACGGGAAATACGGAAAAGGGAAAATGGAAAGAATATAAATACGATATTATTTTTGGCTGTGACGGTGCTTTTTCGCGTGTACGCCATAAGATGCAAAGAAGAAGTCGATTCGATTATTCACAAGATTTTATAGATGTTGGTTATAAAGAACTGACAATTACCCCAAATACCGATGGTTCCCATAAATTGGACAAGAACTCATTTCATATTTGGCCTAGGGGTAAGTTTATGTTTATTGCCATGCCGAACTTAGACGGTAGTTTTACATGTACGTTGTTCATGCCTTTCGAAGGAGAAGTATCTTTTGAAAATATTAACACGACGGAGGAGGCCAAGGCATTTTTTAACACCTATTTTCCTAATGTAATGGGTGATATCGAAAACCTTACGGAGGATTTCTTTAGGAATCCGACAAGCGCCATGGTAACGATGAAATGCTACCCGTGGACGTATTGGGACAAAGTTGCCCTAGTTGGCGATTCGGCCCATGCCGTAGTTCCTTTTTACGGTCAGGGCATGAATGCAGGTTTTGAAGATATTTATGAGTTAAATGCCCTGATGGAAAAATACGAAGATGATTGGGCGACTATTTTTCAATGCTATCAAAAGCAACGCAAGCCTAATGCCGATGCTATTGCGGAGTTAAGTTATCGGAACTTTGTTGAAATGAGCAGTAAGACGGCGGACCCTAAATTTTTATTACAGAAAAAAATAGAAAAGAACTTTGCTCAAAAGCATCCGGATAAATGGATACCGGCCTATTCGCGTGTTACGTTTTCCGAACGTCCCTACGCCGAGGCTTTAGCGGAAGGCGATGCGCAGGAAAAAATTATGCGGCAAGTGATGCAAATGCCCAATATTGAAGAAAAATGGGATAGTGATGAGGTTGAGAAGCGTATTTTAAGTTTGTTATAGGCTTAATTGTTTCGCATTTCGGCACGACGCATGGGCATACCGTCAATTAGCTCAAAAACCATAAGAGGATTCACCTCGAATTTTTCTTGTAATTTCTTGCCTCCGTCCTTACCGACTAAAACTATTCCTTTAAAATGTTCTGAGATACCGAATCGGGCACGAATACTCTGGGTATCTAATGCCGCATCAGCTTTTGTTGTATTATCGAGAAATACCGAGTTATTTGTGATTATCAGCAGTTTTAAATCTCGTTCGCTACACTCGGTTTTTAGGTTGGTGAACTGATGCCATTGCGAAATCAGGGCAGGTGTTTCATTTGATTGGTCGAACAAGAGCAGTAGTCTGTTTTTCCATTTATAATCTTGTAATTCTTGTGCGTTCAGGGTAAAACCGTATATGAGGGGCAGTACTAAAAAGTATTTGGATAGCTTCATCATTGGTTTCAACTAGCGTTACCCTATAATATAACAAAAAAAAAGCCACCTAAAAAGGTGGCCTTACTTTCTGTACTAGGTTCAACTATAGTTTGGCAAACATCTTGGCCATTTTTTCTTGCTCTTCTTCAGCCAGAACCGGATCTACCAAAATTCGCCCACTGTGCTCATCGGTAATGATTTTTTTGCGGGAGGCAATTTCAACCTGAACCTGCGGCGGAATGGTAAAGAAAGAACCTCCGGAAGCACCTCTTTCAATCGGGACTACCGCTAAACCATTCTTAACATTACTACGAATACGGGCATAAGCCTTAACCAATCGTTCTTCGATCTGCTCTTGAAACTTGTGCGATTCGTCCAACAAAGCCTTTTCCTCTTTTTCAGTTTCTTCCAAAATTGCGTTCAATTCACTTTTCTTGTGCTTGAGGTGACCTTCCCTTTCGGAAAGACGCTCTTTGGTCTCTGAAATAGTTTCTTTCTTTTGCTCAATTTTAGCCTTGAACTCTTTTATGTTCTTATCGGCCAATTGAATCTCTAGTTCTTGAAACTCCAATTCTTTACTGATCGAATTGAATTCTCGACTATTCCGAACATTCTTTTGTTGTTCGGTATATTTCTTGATCAATGCCTTTGCCTCTTCGATCAGATTCTTTTTTGCGCCAATTTCAAAATTGATGGTTTCTACATCGGTCTTTAATTTATCCATCCTTGTCTTAAGGCCTAAAACATCATCTTCAAGATCTTCAACTTCTAACGGAAGCTCGCCCCGTACATTACGGATTTCGTCGACACGGGAATCTATCAATTGCAAATCGTACAGTGCCCTTAATTTGTCTTCTACCGTTGCTTCTACTTTTTTTGCCATATGTTACTTATAAATACTTGACTGGATTGGTTTTACTTTCCGATAAACGGATTGCAAAATTAGGAATTTTTTTCGTAAGATAGTCAACTAAAAGGTTTTTTGTAAACTGCTCTGTCTCATAATGCCCGATATCGGCAATAATCATTTTGCTTTCAGCCTGATAGAATTGATGGTATTTGATGTCGGAAGTTATAAAAACGTCTGCTCCTGCTGCTTTTGCAGCTGAAATGGCGAATGCGCCACTGCCTCCAAGAACAGCGATTTTTTTTACCTTTTTACCCAATAATTCAGAATGACGAACGCCCAAGGCGCCCATCTTTTTCTTTACGGATTCAAGAAATTCCAATTCGTCCAGGGCTTGGGGTAGTTCACCGACCATACCCATTCCCAAGTTTTGATTCGTATTTTCTAGTGTAACAACTTCATAAGCGACTTCTTCATAGGGGTGGTTTTGAAAAAGTGTTTGGAGTACTTTAGGCTCCAACGATTTTGCATAGGTAATATTGATTTGTACTTCTTCTTCGTGATGTGTCTCTCCGATTTTTCCCTTGGTAGGATTGGCATCTTGTCCGGCGCGATAGCTGCCTGTTCCTTTGACCGTAAAACTACAATGACTGTAGTTGCCAATATTTCCGGCACCTGATTCGAACAGGGCATCTTTTAGATTTTCGACGTCGCTATTGGGTACATAGGTGGTCAGCTTTTTAATGCTTCCCTTTCGAGGAATTAGGATTTTACAATTCGTAAGCCCCAAAACCTCACAAATTTTTGCATTTACACCTTTCGCGCAATTGTCTAGGGCGGTGTGCATGCTATAAATGGCAATGTTATGACGGATGGCCTTTATAACAATTCGCTCAACATAGGATGCTCCCGTTAGTTTCTTTAATCCGCTAAAAATAATCGGATGAAAGCTTACTATAAGATTACAGTCGTTCGCAATGGCCTCGTCGACCACCGACTCCAAGGTATCCAAGGTTACCAGTATACCAGAGACCTCTGTATTTGTATTGCCTACTAGCAAACCAACATTGTCAAAGTCTTCGGCATAGGCCAAGGGGGCCAATTCTTCCAATATTCGGGTAACCTCCTTAATAATCATTTGAAACTTTTATAGGGTCGACAAAGATAAAATATTATATTTTCGTTCCCGTGCAACTGTTAAGAAAAATAGCGTTTCCCATTTCATTGATTTATGCATTGGTAGTGTATGTCCGTAATTATTTTTACGACGTCGGTATATTTTCATCGAAAACTTTTAATACCCCCACCATCTGTATCGGAAACTTAAGTGTTGGGGGTACTGGAAAAACACCCATGGTAGAATTATTGATTTCCGCTTTGAAAGACTCCTATAAAATTGCGGTTTTAAGTAGGGGCTATCGCAGAAAGTCAAGGGGTTTTGGTTTAGCCGTTCCAGAGTCAACTGTTGAAGCGTTGGGAGATGAGCCCTATCAGATTTATTCTAAATTTCCTGAGATTACCGTAGCGGTCGATGCCGACAGAAGACATGGGATTTCTGTTTTAGAGGATAAAATAGGGCCAGACCTTATTCTGCTCGATGACGCTTTTCAGCACCGAAAAGTAAAACCTGATTTTTCAATATTGCTAACGGCGTACGATGATATTTATATCGAAGATTGGTATCTGCCTACCGGAAACCTGCGTGACAGTAAAAAGGCGGCCAAAAGGGCAGATGTTATTGTTGTGACCAAATGTCCCCCAGCGCTTTCCATTGATGAGCGTCAAACCATTAAGGAGAAGTTAAGGCCTACGGAAGGGCAAAGCGTTTTGTTCAGTTATTTGGTGTATGACAACATTGTTAAAGGGCATATGGAGAATCTTTCATTAGATGAGCTAAACAATCAAAAGATAACTTTGGTGACGGGCATTGCCGACCCAAGACCGTTGATTTCTTTTTTGGAGACCGAAAAAATCACTTTTGAACATTTGGCCTATGCCGACCATCATTTTTTTACACAGAAAGAACTTCTTACTTTAAATTCAAAGGAGGTTGTACTGACAACAGAAAAGGATTTTGTACGATTGAAGAACCATGTGAAAAATTTGTTTTATATTCAAGTGGCCCATATGTTTTTTGACAATGGGCAAAGTACTTTGCAGACTTTATTAGGTAGCCTTAAGAAGAAGGACTATTGATTTTTTTGCCAAAAATATTCTCTCCTATTTTATGATAGAATACTTCGGGCTTAAAAGGTTTCGTTACAACATCATTACAACCAGCCGCATAGAAACTTTCAAGACTGTCGTCTAAAGAAATTGCCGTAAGGGCTATTATAGGTGTTTGAGTATCGAACTTTCTAATTTCGATGGTTGCTTCCTCACCACTTATTCCTGGCATATGAATATCCATTAAAATGGCATCGTATTTATTTTTCTTCGTAAGTTCGATGGCATCAGTTCCATTGCTTGCAATATCACTGGTAATGTCTTTCTTCGATAACATTTTCTTAGTGATGACTTGATTGATTTTATTGTCTTCGACAATCAATAAATGCAAGCCGCTAAACCGATATTCGGCCTGGGTTATCTCATAAGGCACATCATCTACAATACCATCTTTAGATTTTACTTTAAGTTCAAAGAAGAAGGTGCTTCCTTTCCCAAGTTCACTTTCCAATTGTATTTTACTTTCGAACAGTCCCAATAGGCTTTTTACGATGGTAAGGCCGAGACCGGTACCGCCATATTCCCTGTTGATTTGAATAGAACCTTGTTCGAACCCTTCAAAAATACTTTGTTGCTGATCTTTTGAAATGCCAATGCCATTGTCGGAAACCTCAAAATAGAGGGTAACATCATCCCCTACTTTATTCAGTAGTCGGGCTTTTACCCTGACCTCTCCATTTTTAGTGAATTTTAGGGCATTACCCACCAAATTCATAAATACTTGTGACAACTTCAAGGGGTCGCTCAATAAGTGTGATGGAATTTCCTTGTCATAATCAAGAATAATCGTAGAGTTGTTTTCCTTGGCACTTTGTTTTAAAGAGTCGATTACCTCATTTAGTACTTTTCTTAAGTTAAAATCGATATTCAATGGTTCAAGTTTATTTGCATCGATTTTATTTATATGGAGAATATCATTAATGAAATTTAAAAGATAATCGCCAGAGAATTTTAGTGCCTTTAAGTGTTCTTTTTGGTTTTCGCTGGGGTTTTCTTCCAACAATAAGTGTGTGAGCCCTGTAACTGCGTATAAGGGGGTTCGGAGTTCATGGCTTACAGTCGAAAGAAAGTTGGTTTTAGCTTCCATGGCGCTAACGGCGGCATCCCGTGCTGATTGAAGCTCGTTGTTTTTGGTCTGCAGCAGATCATTTGTTTTGAGCTTAATCTGGTTGTTTCTGTACAGTGATACAGCCAGTAAGGAGATGATTGTCAAAAAAGCCGAAGTTAGTATAGCGGCAATTTCCGATCGGTTTTGAGACGTTGTAAGCTCTTCTATTTTTTGATCTTGACGTTTAATCTCGTCGTTCATGAACTCGAACTGAATCTTTTCGGCCGTTTTCGCCTCGGTCTTTACTTTCTCTATAGTAAACAGGGAGTCTTTTATTTCAAGCAGATTTCTCGTATTGCCTAGCGATAGGGAGTATCTGCCTAAAATTTCATAAAGTCTACTTAGTTGCTCATTGGCCTCTAATATTTCTTTGGAAAAATTGTTTGCTCGTGCAAGTTTTAAGGCTTCTTCGGCATTCGCTACACTTTCTTTGTATTTACCGATTTTATAATTCAATGCTGACATGCCAAGATTGGCCCTTGTAGCTAAATAGTCTTTTTCATAAAGATCGGTATTGATAATTAATGAATTGAAGTTTTTGGAGGCATTATCATACTTTTCGAGGTTCAAATAGATATTTGCCTCTGCCAAAAGAAGATTGTTGAAAAAATTTCTGTCATTATTTAATTGCTTCGCTTCATTGAGCATAAAAATGGCCTGAAAATTTTTGCCGTTTTTGAATAATAGTATGCCCTCGATATATTTATGAACTGCATCACCGTACGGATATGCGACTTCGCTCAATAGCACCTGTGCCCGATCCCAATAAAGTAAGGTTGTCTCCTCTTTATCTAATTTTAGATATAATATGGCAAATTTGTGGTAACAATCAATTAGCGATTTAATGTCTTCGGTTTTTTCAGCTTCTTCTGCGGCTTTGTTCAAGGCTTCTAAGGCTAAATCGACCTTGTTTTGGTTTTTTAGTGTTCTTGCCGCACTGAAATAAAATTCGACTTTAGTTTGGGAAATACTGTCTTGTAATGGCAACGTATCTTGTGCCAGGGACCCTTGAGATACCGTAAGAAATACCAATATCAAGGCAGTATAACCTAATTTTATATGTCGAAAGGAAAATCTCAAACGTATTTATTTTTGATCAGTAAGTTTATGAGATCTACAATTCTACTGCTGTATCCCATTTCATTATCGTACCACCCTATAATTTTGACCATTTTACCGATTACGGAGGTCATCAGAGAATCAAACGTACAAGAGTAACAAGTATTGTTTACATCGATAGATACTATGGGGTCTTTTGTGTAAAAAAGGACGCCTTTGAGCTCCCCTTGTGAAACATTATCAAATGTATCATTTATTTCTTGAATACTGGTTTCTCGTTTAACGTTAAAGGTTATGTCAGTAAGTGACCCATTGGGTACGGGTACTCGAATACCACAGCCCCCTATAACATTGGAGAGATGCGGGAACACCTTGGTAAGCGCCTTGGCCGCTCCGGTCGTTGTAGGTACAATGGACTGCGATGCCGCCCTGGCCCTTCTCAAATCGTGGTGGGGTTGGTCGTGAAGGCTTTGGTCAGTGGTGTAAGAATGTATCGTGGTTATATAGGCTTGTTCTATTCCGCACAGATCGTCGATCACCTTTATCATGGGTGCTGCGTTGTTGGTGGTGCACGAAGCATTTGAAATAATATGGTCGTCTTTGGTCAACGTAGTTTCGTTAATACCGTAAACTATCATTTTTATACTATCATCGACAGGAGGAACGCATAAAATCACCTTTTTTGCCCCATTCTTTATATGCTGTCGTAAATCTGCCCGTGTTTTGAATTTGCCTGTACATTCAATGACAATATCGACGTTATGGTTAGACCATTTTATTTTTTCAGGCTTGTTTTCATTGGTCAGGGCAATAGGCGTGTTTTCAACGGTAATAGTGTTTTCGCTATGTCCGACATTTTTATTTAGGGTTCCGTGAATACTATCGTATTTCAATAAATGCGCCAATGTTTTGGAGTCTGCCAAATCGTTGATGGCAACCACTTGCAAGTGGGGTTGGTCTTCCAGTAATCTGAAGAGGGTTCTACCTATTCTTCCAAAGCCGTTGATGCCTATATATGTTCTTTTCATTGCCGTAAGAAGTGGGGGATAAATTGTACGATTTTGCTCATCATTGTAAGTACGACGAATTGCTTATCGCCGTATGGTTCAATACTACCGAAACTAACTCTTAAGCCCTTAGCAAGTTGCTTAGTGGATATGTTTGTGGGCTTTGTAGGAAGATCGCACCAAAGCCCCACTTTCCACGTGTCTAAAACCCATTTCAAGGCCGATAGTTTCATATTTTTTAAACTGTTCGGGAAGAATGAATTCTTTTACGGGCAGGTGTTTTTTAGAGGGCTGTAAGTATTGGCCAATGGTGACCACATCGACATTTGCCTTTCTAAGATCTTCCATGGTCGTGATAACTTCTTCCTCACGCTCTCCCAGACCTAGCATGATGCCAGATTTTGTACGGTTTATGCCATTGTCTCGCAGGTACTTCAAAACTCCTAAACTTCTATCGTATTTCGCCTGTATGCGAACCTCCCTTGTCAAACGTCTTACGGTTTCCATATTATGGGAAACTACTTCTGGAGCTACGGCTATAATACGATCGAGATGTCTTTCGATTCCTTGAAAATCAGGAATTAAAGTTTCTAAAGTGGTGCTGGGGTTCATACGACGTATAGCCTTGACCGTTTCGGCCCAAATTATCGATCCCATATCTTTTAAGTCATCACGGTCGACCGAGGTGATCACTGCATGGGAAATACCCATAATCTTAATAGAACGGGCAACCTTTTCAGGTTCTGCCCAGTCGACCGTCTCAGGTCTTCCGGTCTGAACACCGCAAAAGCCGCACGAACGAGTGCAGACATTACCTAGAATCATAAAGGTGGCGGTACCTTCTCCCCAGCATTCGCCCATATTGGGGCAACTGCCCGAAGTGCAGATGGTGTGTAAGTCGTATTTCTCTACCAACCCTCTGAGTTGGGTGTATTTTTTTCCTGTCGGAAGTTTTACCCGTAACCATTTGGGTTTTCCTTTAGGGGGTTGAACGTGATCTATTGTATCAATGCTCATATTATGATTTTAAGATAGCAGGAACAAATATACGAACAATGAATTTCAGAAGTAGGTCCGTTATTTTTTTATAGATTCTGCCAGTAATTTTTTTGCTCTCAGTAACTTAACTTTAACATTGTTTATAGGCTCGTTGAGCTCTTGTGCAATGGCGGCATAGCTTAACTCGTTAAAGTATCTGAGGTTAATGACTTTTTGATAATGTGGTTTCAGGTTTTTGATGTGCAGTAGAAGTGTGGCTAGATTCTGTTCGATAATCAATCTGTCTTCTACCGATGGTGCATCATCGAGCACTTTTTTGATAGCCTCGTTGCTTCCTCCCGACTCTAGAACATTCCGTTTTCTTTTACGAATCAAATCGACATGCACGTTTTTCGAGATGGCGATCAGCCACGTTTTGAACTCATAAGAGGCATCGTAGGTGTCAATTTTATCAAATGCTTTTGAAAACGTCTGAATAGTAATGTCTTCAGCATCGTTTTCGTTTTCTGTCCGCTTTAGCTGAAAGCCGTATACCGCGTTCCAAAAGGTATCCAGTAGTTTGCTGAAAGCAATTTGACTCCCCAATTTGGCCTTGTTGATCGTAGCTTGAAGATTCTCGGTCGTATCCAAAAGAAATAGCTTAATAATTTAGGTCAAGGCATGAATTGGTGTCATCCAATTTTATGCTGTAGTGTCCTTTTTGCAATCTTGTTCACTTGGAAGTTTACCACACATGCCACAGGCTTCACCATCTTTATTTAAAAAGGGACTCTGGCTCGCACATGTACCGGCAAATTCACCACCTTTTTTAGACCATATTTTTATTGCAATGCCTGCGAATGATAAGGCAAGTAGACCAATTGTCAATAATATTAACTTCATAAGGAAATTTTGTACAAAGATAAGAAAAATAAAGCCCTAATGGTATCATCAGGGCTTTAGAATATAAATTGTCGGAAGTGGTTTAATACGGTATATTGGCCACGATATTTTTTACAGTGGGTGTACTGTTGCCACCCTGAGGCTCAATAGTAATATAGCCCATGGCATTTTTTGAATAGGGCAATGCCAGTAATTTTTCTTGACTGGTAGCTTCTTTTATAATACCGAGGTTAACCATTTCTCCATTGACCTCTGCCCACATCTGATAGCACTGGTCATTGGGTAGATTCGGTAATTTGCTGAGGTTGATATAAGAAAGCTTCTTAACAGGATTTACATAGGTTACCGCCTTTAGTTCTTTAGCTTTTTTGTTCCCTTTTACCGTAATTTTTTTGGTCTGTGGATTATTGAGTACTATAAACTGATTTCTAACATCCATCAGTTGCTCCCTCATGTCTTCCTCTAGACTTTTTATCTTATTGTTCACCATAACGTTTTCTTCCTGCAAACTCTGGTTTTGGTTCCAGAAGAAGTACGATGCACCGGCAAATAGGAATGCCGTAAAACTGGCGGCAATGGCGTATTTTATGAATCGCTTTCGACCACTGTTCCGGTTTTGCGACTTTACTCTTTTAAGAATTGTTTCTTTCAATCCCTCTGGTGGGGTAAGCGCGTGCAATTTTGCATAAACTTCCAAGTTTTCTTGAAGTTCTTCGTAGGTTTTTCTTACTTCGGGATACATGGCTATGTATCGTTCTACTTGAAAAGCTTCCGCAGAAGTCGTGTCATCCAAAAGGTACTTTTCAAGCAAGTCAGAATCTAAAAATTCTTTTATTTTATCTTTCATCACATAAGATTTAGTAGGAGGGCCAAAATTATCGTCGGACCATAAATTTTTCTAAGTTCCCTTAATCCGATTTTTAATCGTGATTTAATGGTTCCTAGTGGTATGTCGAGCTCATCACTAGCTTCTTGCTGGGTCATTCCTTGAAAAAAAAGAGCTTCAAGTACTATTTGATACTTTGATTCTATCTTTTCAAGATTTTCTTGCATATCCATGAATTCCGGCCGAATGCCTTCAACGCCTAAATTATATACGTCAGAAACGTCCATTTGGATTTCCTTATCGCTTTTTGTGTTGACACTTCTTAATTTATCGATTGCCGTATTTCGAGTAATGCGAAAAAGCCAGGTAAATAATTTAGCCTTCGAGGCATCGTAAGAGTCCGATTTTTTCCAGATTTTAATAAAACTTTCCTGAAGTACATCTTGGGCAAGTTCTTCATCACGAACCACTTTGTAGGCAACTCCGTATAGCGTGTCGCTATAGTTTTCGTACAAAAGGGAAATAGCCTTTTCATTTCGCTCTTTGAGTAATTCTACAATGTGCTTTTCAAGAAGTGTGCTCATATAGTGTTTGGTTTGCAGAAAACTGGAAGCTAAGGCGTCTAATTTTCTTTTTAAACCGTATATCCTCTAAACGCTAATTTATAAAATTGATTGTTATAGGTCTCGAATTCTAAAAATTATTAATTAATAAATGTACAACTGGTAATTGTGCATTTAATTTTGGTTAGTTTGGTTTGGTATAGCCCCTTAAGATAGATCTTAGGGGGTTATTTTATTCTATAAATTTGAGTTTTGCGACATACTAGCTAATGATATTGACTTCGGGTGTTATGAGAATGCCGAATTTGTCAGAGACTGTATTTATAATTTTATAGGCCAAAGCTAAAATTTCTTGACCAGAGGCATTGCCGTAATTAACTAGTACCAAAGCTTGATTTTTGTGAACCCCCGCATCACCAAAACGTTTGCCTTTATAACCGCACTGTTCGATAAGCCAGCCGGCAGGAATTTTATAGGCGTCATCAGAAACTTTATAAAATGGGGCGTTGGGGTGGTCGGCGATAAAGGTATCGAATGCAGAGCGGGAAACCATCGGATTTTTGAAAAAACTTCCGCTATTCCCTATTTCGTTGGGGTCAGGAAGCTTTTGTTGTCGAATGGCGATTACTGCACTAGCGATATCCTGAATGGTCGGTTCGCTAATTCCCCTGCTTTGTAGCTCTGTTTCGATAGCTCCGTAGGAAGTACTTTTTTTATGGTTTCTCTTGGTGAGCCGTAAGTTCACTGAGGTTATAATGTATTTTCCTTTGCCTTCATTTTTGAAAAATGAATCACGGTAACCGAAATGACACGCTTCTTTGCTGAATTTTTTAATATTCTGATCTGAAATACCCATAGCTTCGCAGCTCACGAAAGTATCTTTGAGTTCTACGCCATATGCCCCTATATTTTGTATGGGTGCCGTTCCCGTATTTCCTGGGATGAGCGACATATTCTCCAAACCGCCATAGTCTCTCGCCAGGGCCCATAAAACCATTTGATGCCAATTTTCACCAGCCATTACTTTTATTACGACATGGTCTTGATCCTCGGAAACAATTTCGATACCCTTGAGATTTATATGCAATACCAATGCTTCGATATCTTTGGTGATAAGCATATTACTGCCTCCGCTTAAAACGAATTTTTCGGGGTATTCCTCCAACCTTAGAGCCTGTTTCAAATCTTCGGTCGAATTGATTTCACAGAAGAATTTAGCCTTTGCCGAAATACCGAAGGTGTTATAGGGTTTGAGCGAAACATTTTTGTTAATTCTCATCAACCTATATAACTCTTTAAGGCTTCCTTTAGTATGGCAACTGCCCGTTTCAAACTTTCCTTTTCTAAAACGTAGGCCAAGCGTACTTGGTTTTTGCCTAAGCCAGGGGTCGAATAGAATCCGGCGGCCGGGGCCAACATAACGGTTTCCCCGTTCAGTCGGTAATCTTCCAATAACCATTGTGCAAAATCATCGGTGTCGTTGACGGGTAGTTCGGCAATGCAGTAAAAAGCGCCTTGGGGTTTGGCGACTTTAACCCCCTCGATCTTTCCTAATTCCGAAACTAGAAAATCTCTACGCGAGACATATTCCTCTTTTACCTCGTCAAAATAAGACTGAGGTGTTTCTAGAGCGGCTTCACTGGCAATTTGGGCATAGGTAGGCGGAGATAAACGGGCTTGTGCAAATTTTATGGATGTGGCAATCACATCTTTGTTTTTTGTAACCAAACAGCCTATTCGGGCCCCGCACATGCTATATCTTTTGGAAACAGAATCGACCATTATGGCATGATTTTCCAGTGCTGGTTCTTGTAAAATAGAGTAGTGCTCTCTTCCCTCATAAGTGAATTCGCGGTATACTTCATCTGCAATCAAGAACAAATCGTGTTTTTTTGCGATGACCGCTAACTTCTTGATTTCTTCTTTGGAGTATAGGTAGCCCGTTGGGTTTCCTGGATTGCAAATAAGTATGGCCCGGGTCGATGGTGTTATAAGTTTTTCAAACTCTTCTATTGGGGGCAATGCGAAATTATCTTCAATTCGCGATTCCACTGGAATTACACGAACGCCGGCAGCTATGGCAAATCCGTTATAATTCGCATAAAAAGGTTCTGGAATAATGATTTCATCACCCATATCGGCAATTGTGCCCATGGCGAACGCCAACGCTTCAGAGCCACCCGTGGTCACTATAATATCTTCGGCACTGACGAAAATGTCATTTTTAGCGTAATATTTGGCTAGTTTTTCCCGATAGCCTTCAGACCCTTCGGTTCTGCTATATTCTATTATCTCTAAAGTATTGTTTTTGACGGCATCCAAAGCGACTTTTGGGGTCTTGATGTCGGGTTGCCCAATATTGAGATGTATGACTTTGGCCCCATTTTTTTTTGCATGTTCCGCAAAGGGAACTAATTTTCTGATTGGGGATGAAGGCATAGACCGCCCTTTTTTTGAAATTGTTGGCATACACAGCTTATTTTTAACAAAAATGGGAAATCAAAACGGACAAAGCAATATTGCGTGGGTTTATTTAAGATAGAGGGCCAACGGTTTGTGGCTATTCCACTAAAAAAGTTTAGGTTTATCGATTTTATGTTAAATGTCAAGGGCTATAACTGAATATTCTGTAAATTCAATAGGGATACGTTGTTAATAGTGAAGAGTTTTGAATAGGTTTTTGACATATTCGTTTTTTTTGACATTATTTTTTCCCTTTGTTGGTTTGACGCAAGGTTATCATATGCCCGACCATCAACGGTACGAAAAGGTAAGATTTCGATTGGTAAATAACCTCATTATAATTCCGGTTACGGTAAACGGTACCGAACTTTCTTTTATTTTAGATTCTGGCGTTGGCAGTCCGATTCTTTTCAATCTTTCCAATCAAGATTCCGTGCAGATAAATAATGTTTCCGAAATACGTATCAAAGGCCTCGGCCAAGGGAAACCGATTGATGCATTGAGTTCAAACGGAAATGTATTCCAACTTAAAAAATTGGTGAATCGCAATCAGCCTTTATATGTGGTTATGGATCGTGGTTTGAATTTTTCTCCGGCTTTGGGGATTCCCATTCATGGTATAATAGGATATGATTTGTTTAATGATTTTATTGTGGATATCAATTATGCTAAAAAAATCATCAAATTTCATGACCCACGATTTTATCGATATAAAAAAGGTAGACAAGAAAAAACTTTGGCTTTAGAGGTCAAGGGAAAAAAAGCCTATATCAACGGCAACGTACATTTGAGTGGTACAGGTAATGTTCCGGTAAAGTTGTTATTAGATACAGGAAGTAGTGATGCTATTTGGCTTTTTGAGGATGAGGACTTGGGCATACCGGATAAAAATTACGATGATTTTTTGGGAATGGGATTGAGTGGCCATGTGTTCGGCAAGCGAACAATGGTCAATAGTCTTAGTCTAGGTGGCTTTACCCTGAAGAACGCAAAAGCTGCCTTTCCTAATAAAGAATCTTTTAACAACGTCAAAAGTTTTGGAGATAGAAATGGTAGTATTGGCGGGGAGATGCTAAAGCGGTTCAATTTCGTTTTCGATTATCCGAACAACAAAGTATCTCTACGAAAAAATAAGAATTTCAGCATTCCTTTTCAATATAATATGAGTGGTATAGATTTACAGCACAATGGTGTCAGGTATATTTCGGAAAGCATTGCCGATTCACGTGGCGTAGTTCAAAAAAAAGGGAAATCATTTGGCGATGTTCAGATACTGCTGGAAAATAGAACGCGAATCAGTTTGGTTCCTGAAATTATCGTTTCGGGCATTCGGGCCGGCAGCCCGGCAGATGAGGCCGGATTAAAAGCAGGCGATATCATTCTTGCTGTAAACGGCAAAAGTATACATCGTTATAAGCTACAGGAAGTCTTGCAAATGTTGAATGAAAAGGATGGAAAAAAAATAAAGGTACAGATTGCCAGACGTCAAAACAACCTACTTTTCTCTTTTGTGCTGAAGCATATGTTCAAGTAGCGCACGGTTATTAGAACTACAAAAGCCCCGATTGTTCGGGGCTTTTTTTTTAAATAAACTTAATTCTATTTTGTTCCTCCAGAGGCTTTTACCTCTCCTTTGATTTTTAAAACCTTTGTGGGCGTATCTGCATTGGATATAACTGTAATGGCCTTTCTGATCGGACCGACTCTGTTGGTGTCATATTTAACCTTGATTTCTCCAGTTTTACCAGGTAAAATGGGGTCTTCGGGCTTCTTAGGAATGGTACAGCCGCAGCTTGAGCTTACTTTGCTGACGATAAGGGGGGCATTTCCCGTGTTTTTAAATTCAAACACACGCACACCATCGCTTCCTTTGGTGATTTCACCGTAGTCTACCGTCTCTGATTTAAACTCGATTTTTGCTGCCGTATCCTGTGCGGTAAGGCTTATACCTAGCATTCCAATAAATAATACGAGTACTATTTTTTTCATTGTTTTTAATTTAGGGTAATTTCAAAAGTAAATCTTTTCAGATGAACCCCCAAAATTCTTTTGTTATCTATTAACGTTACTTATTTTTGTTTCGTATTTAAATTAAGGTCAAGACCTCATATTTTAATAACTTTTAACATATCTTTTCGGCCAACTTAATGACCGAGATTTAATTTACCAAAAACCGTACCGAAATAATGGATGTCCCTTCAAAATATGACCCTCAAAACGTAGAAAATCGTTGGTATAATTACTGGATGCAGCATAACTATTTTCACTCCACTCCCGATGATCGGGAGCCTTATACCATCGTAATACCACCACCTAACGTGACAGGAGTATTACACATGGGGCACATGCTGAATAACACCTTACAAGACGTGTTAACACGTAGGGCACGGCTCATGGGAAAGAACGCCTGTTGGGTTCCAGGTACCGATCACGCCTCTATCGCTACTGAAGCCAAGGTAGTTGCCAGGCTTAAGGAACAGAACATTGAAAAGACTGATATTTCTAGGGAAGAGTTTTTAAAACATGCTTGGGACTGGACCGATGAATATGGCGGTGTGATTTTAGAACAACTTAAAAAGTTGGGCTGTTCGTGTGACTGGAAGCGAACCGCTTTTACCATGGATGACACCATGTCAGCTTCTGTAATCAAAGTTTTTGTTGATTTGTTTAATAAGGGGTTGATTTACAGAGGATATAGAATGGTAAACTGGGACCCCCAGGCACAGACTACCCTGTCGGACGAAGAGGTAATTTATGAGGAAAAGCAAGGGCTACTCTATTATTTGAGCTATAAAATAGAAGGGTCTGATGAATCGGTTACCATTGCTACCACACGCCCTGAAACTATTTTAGGCGATACTGCGGTCTGTATCAACCCGAACGATGATCGCTATACACATTTGAAAGGTAAAAAGGTTGTTGTGCCTATTTGCAATCGCGTAATTCCCATTATCGAAGACGATTATGTCGATATTGAGTTTGGTACCGGATGTTTAAAAGTTACGCCTGCACACGATGTGAATGATAAAGCATTGGGTGAAAAGCACAATTTGGAGACCATTGATATTTTTAATGCCGATGCATCTTTAAATAGTTTTGGTTTGCATTATGAAGGAAAGGACAGGTTTGTTGTTCGCAAGGAAATCTCTAAAGAATTGGAGGAGAAAGAATTTTTGGTGAAAAAAGAGACCTATACCAATAAAGTAGGTACCTCTGAGCGTACCAAAGCGGTAATCGAACCTCGGCTTTCCGATCAATGGTTTTTGAAAATGGAAGATTTGGTAAAACCGGCCCTGAAGTCCGTTTTAGAAACAGAGGAAGTAAAATTCTTTCCTAAAAAATTCGAGAATACCTATCGTCACTGGATGGAGAACATTCGTGACTGGAATATTTCACGCCAATTATGGTGGGGTCAACAGATTCCTGCCTACTATTTTGGTGATGGTCAAGATGATTTTGTAGTTGCCGAAGGTATGGAAGACGCATTGCGCTTGGCCAAAGAAAAATCTAAAAACGATTCGTTGACGCTTTCCGATTTAAGACAAGACGAAGATGTTGTCGACACCTGGTTCTCTTCTTGGCTATGGCCCATGAGCGTTTTCAATGGTATTTTGGAACCTGATAACGAAGAGGTCAACTATTATTACCCGACAAGCGATTTGGTCACAGCACCCGATATTATTTTCTTTTGGGTGGCGCGAATGATTATTGCTGGTTACGAATATCGCGATGAGAGGCCTTTTAAGAATGTTTATTTTACAGGAATCGTACGTGACAAGCAGCGAAGGAAAATGTCAAAATCATTGGGGAATTCGCCCGATGCTTTGAAATTAATAGAAAATTATGGGGCGGATGGTGTTCGTGTCGGACTTTTACTAAGTTCTGCTGCAGGTAATGATTTGATGTTCGATGAAGACCTTTGCCAACAAGGGAAGAATTTTGCCAATAAAATATGGAACGGTTTCCGGTTGTTAAAAGGGTGGGAAGTAAAAGACTTACCACAGCCAGAAGCATCCAAGTTGGGCATAGACTGGTATACGGCTAAATTTAATCAAACACTGGTTGAAATTGAAGATCACTTCGGTAAATATCGAATTTCTGATGCCCTTATGGCCATTTATAAGCTTGTTTGGGACGATTATAGCTCATGGCTTTTAGAAATCATCAAACCGGCGTATCAGCAACCCATTGATAAAACGACCTTCGATGCGGTTATTCATATTTTCGAACAGAACCTGAAGTTGTTGCACCCTTTTATGCCGTTTTTGACCGAAGAGGTCTGGCAACATATTGCAGAACGAACCCCAGAAGAAGCTTTAATTGTTGCCAAGTGGCCAAAAACCGAAGCGGTCAATCTTGATTTGATTGCCCAGTTTGATTTTACTTCGGAAGTAATTGCGGGTATTAGAACCATCCGAAAAGAGAAAAACCTTCCCATGAAAGAATCTTTGGAGCTATCCGTATTAAACGGTGAGAAAACAACTCAAGATTGGGACGTCGTCATTAAAAAACTTACCAATGTATCCGATATTTCATATGTTGATGCTGCTGTCGACGGGGCCTTGACTTTTAGGGTCAAGAGTAATGAATATTTCGTTCCTATTAGCGGAGCCGTTGATGTGGAAGCCGAAATCAAAAAAATCGAGGAAGAACTTAAATATACCAAAGGCTTTTTGGTTTCAGTGCAAAAGAAATTGAGCAATGAACGTTTTGTTAATAATGCCCCGGAGAAAGTGATTGAAATTGAACGTAAAAAGCAATCGGATGCCGAAGCTAAAATAGAAACCTTGGAGAAAAGTTTGGCGAGCCTTTCTTGATGATAATCTAGCATTGGAATTATCTCAAGGTGAAAATATAGCACAATTCGTACGAGCTATTCATCGGATTGATATTCTAAAAGATCAGCGGGCTGACACCCGAGAACTTCGCAAATGGCCTCTAAAGTGCTAAAACGAATGGCTTTGGCCTTTCCGCTCTTTAGAATGGAAAGGTTCGAAAGGGTTATACCCACTTTTTCCGAAAGTTCGGTCAGCGACATTTTCCGTTTTGCGAGCATGACATCAAGATTTACGATTATAGGCATTTGAATTGTTCTAAATAGTTAGGTCAGCTTCATTTTTCAACTGTGCACCCACGCGAAACGCTTCAGATATAACTAAGAGAAACAGGGAGCTGAATACCGTTTCTATGCCAAAAAAGGAAAAAAGATTGAAACTTGTAAATCCTAGATTCGAAACTTCCAATTTATCGGTAAAAAAAGATGCAGAAATTAATGTTCCGGTCTTTTCCAATAAGAAAATTGCGATACCCAATAGACCGATCCATCGCAAACGAATAGCATTTTCGATGATTAAAAAAGTTCTAGTTTTTGCAGACTCTAAAATTAGAAGTACTTGGCGCATTGATAAAAGCATACAGATGTTTGCCAATAGGGTAGTGATACTGTATATGGCTAGGAAACCTTTTGGTAAGTCGTCGGCCCGAATCATTCCCATAGCTTGCATATAGAATTTTGATAATCCGTTTGTGCCCGGGTTATTAAATAACCCTTGTTCGGTAAGAGAAAACATCACCGGAAAATCCATATGAGTGGTTGGGCTGTCGGTGAGAAAGATAAAAATGTTATATATAACCCAAATCAATAATGAAAAGGCCAAAAGAAAAAAGCCTATTCTAAAAAGAATGGTTAGAAAATTAATAAAAATGCTACTTTTTGGTTGACCAGATGTTTTCATGCCAATGAAAATTATTTATGTATTGCAAAATAATAAATATTTATTGATTATCAATAAATATTTATTGATAAATAGAAAATTTAGAATTATTGATTCTCATCTACCGTTGATATTAAAACATATAATGAAAGCCGATAGTCATTTTTAAAAAACCGAACACAATATTGTATTCCACGGTTTTTAGGGCAATCACGACCTTTTTTAAACGTATAGCGTTAATCTTTCACCGTTTTTATAGGTAGTATTGAATGAACTTTTAATTTGATATATTATGAGAGGTCTTCTATGGCTCGTGGCAGTTATTTGTATTGTAGTATGGCTTTTGGGCATGTTGAATGTTGTTCCAGGCATTGGAACTAGTAGTCTATTGCACATTTTAATCATAATAGCGATAATCGTAGTACTTTATAATATCATTTCTGGTCGTAAACCGCTTTAATAGTATTTGTTGGCGATTAGATTCGGCAGAATCTAGTGTTGATTACCGCTTAATATGCCTTATTTTTGATGGAATCAATTTCAGAATCCCACAACTTTTCAAAATGAGGCACTTTTTATATGTAGCAACTTTGCTATTCTTTCAAAGCGTATTTCCACAGACCAATGAACAGGTATTTTTTACCAACGGTTTTAAAATTGGAGAACTTACCGACACAAGTATTGTTCTTTGGACCAGATTGTGTAAAGATTCCATTCCTGTGCCTGTTCATCATGAACGGAAGACAGCTCCTTTTCGACATCCTATAGACTTTGATGAGCATATGCCCGTAACCCAGATGGATGGTTATGTAGGAGGCACATTTGGCGAGGTATCGGTTCTGATTACTTCAAAAACCGATACGACCTATACAGATTGGCAATACGTTTCATCGTATGAAAACCACACTTTTAAAAAAAAGATAACCGATCTACGCCCCAATACGGTGTATAGTTTGATCTTAAAAGGGAGAAAGTCGCAGGGGCAGCCAATAACCCAGGTACAAACAACATTTACAACTGCGCCCGATGCCAATTCAATAGTG
The DNA here is from genome assembly GCF_963975415.1 of uncultured Kriegella sp. Taxonomy (NCBI): domain Bacteria; kingdom Pseudomonadati; phylum Bacteroidota; class Flavobacteriia; order Flavobacteriales; family Flavobacteriaceae; genus Kriegella; species uncultured Kriegella sp. The sequence continues at coordinate 65,454 of NZ_CAXBGN010000016.1, read as the reverse complement.
CCTGTGCTGTTTACTACGTCAACATGTCAGTTTTTCTGGTCTCATGATGATGGGGTTCGCGGATACAAAACGTATGACAGCATGGCCAAGTTGAATCCATTGTTCCATTGTCAGACCGGTGATTATGTTTATTATGACAAACCTGGGCCCATGGCAGTTACTGTGCCCTTGGCGAGACATAAGTGGAGTGCTATGAATTCATGGCCGTCTTTGAAACATTTTTATACCCAAGTTCCGATATATATGCTAAAAGACGATCATGATATTCTAAAAGACGATGCCCACTACGAAAGCACGCCTTTTGGGGAATTAACCTTTAAAGATGGTTTAAGCCTGTGGCGTGAGCACGTGCCTATTTTAGAGAAACCCTATCGCACATTGCGATGGGGAAAGGATCTACAAATATGGCTGGTTGAAGTCAGGGAGTTTAGAGATAATAATTCATTGGAAGATAGTGCCGAGAAGACCATTTTAGGTAGTGCGCAAAAGGAATGGCTGATAAACACGATGAAAGCTTCCGATGCTACTTTTAAAATAATCGTTTCACCAACGCCCTTGGTAGGGCCTGATAGGCCAAAAGGAAAAAATGATAACCATTCGAATGCCAGTTTTCAAACAGAAGGTATTTGGTTGCGAAACTTTTTGTCGAATCAAAAAAACACCTTTTCCATCAATGGGGATCGACACTGGCAGTACGTTTCAAAAGATACCGATACAGGACTCATGGAATTCAGTTCAGGAGCCATTAGTGATGAGCATGCCCAAGGTTGGGACCCCGATAATATACAGCCCGAACATCAATTTTTAAGGGTGAAAGGTGGGTTTATGTCGGTCTCCGTAAAACGGGAGAATCAGCTGCCTATTATTACTTTCACGCACTACGACGTAGATGGCAACAAAGTAAACGAAAAGGTCATACAGGCGAAATCATAGTATTCAAGTTTACTTTTTTTTCCGTGAAACGAGATAGATACATTTCGTTCTGATTTTTTTTGTATCCACAAAACCAAGTTCACCGATAAAATCTGGATATACCGAGTACACTTTCTCAAAGTTATATCCCGATACTGAATTGGTAAATGCATAGCCCGAATGTACGTAGTAGCATGACGATATATTCTTCGTATTTAAAAACTGTTCTAGGTCATCAGTCGATTCTACTACATATGATTGCATATCGGTAGGCGTGTAGAAAGTGGTTTTCAGATCTCCCATAAGCCTGTAAAAATCTTTCTGGGTGGTAAGTACCATATTGTTTCCGGCCTCCCTGTTTTCGTATAAGTACTTGTAGAACAAAACAGTGCCCTTTGCAGGTCGAAATATCATAAGCACGAGAAAAATCATATTGAGAACTACGGCCACTTTAACCAACTTGCGCTGGTACTTTTTTATATTCCTTCCTTTAAGAAATAAAGAACATCCATATACCGTAATAAAAATAAAAATATAACTCATCGGGTATAAGAACCTGAATTCTTTATGACCGATCAGAAAATGGATAAGAACAAAAGGTATGATGCCCCAAATAAAGACATGGTGCTTTAATTTTTTAATTCCCTTAAAAAAGAATACAGGTAGAATAAGGCTCAAGGGCGGGGCAACCACCAGAAGAAAAACCAACATATAATACCAAAACGATTTAACACCGAATTCTGCCGCTTTCCCTTCGATTAAATTGACATTTAAGTAGTTTAGCGGGGCTATGACAAATTCGCCATAAAACAAGTAGTCAAGATAGGTACCGAATGCAAGAACGAGCACCATGGCGCCCGCTATTGCCATAATTTCCTGAATTCGCTTTTTATCTATAAACAAAAGCCAAGCGAACACGCCAACAATGGCAACCCCCAATTGATACCGGAATAATATTGAAAACCCGAAACATACCCCGATAAGTGCAAGAAGCCAGAATCGATGGTTGTTTTTTATCAAGAAATAAAGACCCAACAAAAAGCAGATAGTTGCATAGTTTTCAGAAGAAAACCGGACACTTATGTACGGAACATACCATAAAAGGAAAGTACAACAGCTAAAAAACAACACCCATTTAGGGTCGGAAAAATAAGTTTCGCCCAGTAGTTTGTTGAAATTTTTTATGATCAACCACATCAATAGGCCACTAAGTAACCTGAAAAGAGTGGTTAGGCTGAAAGGGTCGGAAATGCCTATTGTATTGAGGAGTTTTACCAATACTACTGTTATCCACGGTTGTAGCGATGGTCTTATTTTTTCATTAAACTCCCAAGGCAATTCATCTGCACTAATATGTCCAAGTTTATATTGGGCAAATTCAAGTATTTGGTAATGCTCATCTGATTGGTGATGGCCCACGCTAAATAGTGCGGTAAGAACAAAAAGAGATAGTGCTAGATAGTTGATTTTTGCTTGAAGCGATAATCTCATGTGATGGGTTGTAATAGAGGTTTAAAAAGGTGCTGTGCGCTTAAAGGTTACAAAATAAATATTTTAAAACATCAAATCAGCGTTTTTTTTGAACCATTTGTAATAAGGGCAGGTGTGGCAACGATAAGTTTACATTTGACGGTATTCTGAATGTTGGATATGGGTTGTGGCGAACTCTTTTTCTTCATCAATTTTGCCATTTTAAGAGTCGGATAAAGTTCTAGTGGTAGTGGGGATTAAAAATTATTCATAAAATAGTTATCTTTAGTAAAAACAGAAAGTGATGAAAAATATAATTGCGGTTCTTTTAATTTTGTTCTTTTTGCCAATTCTTGGCCAAGAGGGAAAACTTGAAATTTTGCCTACGGACATACAGGTGAAAACTGCGGTGCTACCCGCTCCGGAGGGTGACAAGGAAGGTGCGATGGTATACGGATATGATGCCTCTGGTGCGATGGTCGTCTTGCGTGAAGGTACTAATAACCTTGTTTGTGTTGGCGACGATCCGGCAAAAGAGGGGGTAAGTGTTGCGTGTTATTCCAAAGAACTCGAACCTTTTATGAAAAGGGGTAGGGAGCTTACGGCCGAAGGTAAAAACACGAAGGAAAAACGTGAAATTCAGGGTGCTGAAGTAGCTGCGGGTAAATGGCAAATGCCTATCGTGCCTAGTATGATGTATGTCTATTATGGTAGCGACGAAGCTTATGATAAGACAACCGGCATATTGGGCGATGGCCAATACCGTTATGTTATTTACACTCCTTTTGCAACAAATGCGTCTACGGGTTTGCCAGCTAAGCCCCATGAGAAAGGAATGCCCTGGTTAATGGATCCGGGTACATTTCGTGCACATATTATGATCGGACCGTTCAAATAAAATATATTGGAGTTTCGTTATATTGTTTAAATGTTAAAGGTCTAAATGGAAACCTACGCAAATGCGCTGTTATATGCCATTCCCTTTTTTATGTTGCTGCTCGTTGTTGAAATCGCCTATGGTCATTTTGTAAAAAATCAAAAACATAAGGTCATGGATTCTGTATCGAGCATTAGCTCGGGCTTGACCAATATTATTAAAGATTCTTTAGGCCTGGGGCTTATATTGGTTTCTTACCCGATTCTTCTAGAACATTTGGCATTGACTAGCATAAAGGCAACATGGGGGGTTTGGTTGGTTGCTTTTATCGTTATTGATTTTGCGGGGTATTGGAACCATAGGCTTAGTCATAAAATCAATTTTTTTTGGAACCAACATGTAATTCATCACAGCAGTGAAGAGTTTAATTTGGCCTGTGCATTGCGACAGTCGATTTCTAATTTAATTGGTTATTTCCCCATTTTGCTTATCCCTGCGGCATTGGTCGGTGTTCCCAATGAAGTAATCGCAGTTCTGGCGCCAATCCATTTATTTGCCCAGTTTTGGTACCATACCCAGCATATTGGTAAAATGGGGTGGTTGGAGTATATTATTGTAACCCCATCACAGCATCGCGTACATCATGCCATTAATCCAGAGTATATCGATAAGAATTTAGGACAGATTTTATGTATTTGGGATCGTTGGTTTGGTACATTTCAAGAAGAACTTGATGCGGTGCCTCCACAGTATGGAGTGTTAAAACCTGCGGCGACCTGGAATCCCGTTCATATTAATTTTCAACACCTATGGAGATTGGTTCAAGATGCATGGCGTACCAAGCGCTATTGGGATAAAATAAGAATTTGGTTTATGCCGACCGGCTGGAGGCCAGCAGATGTCAAAGAACAATATCCTGTGGCAGTGATAACCGACGTATATGGTTTTGAACGTTATAAGACGCCCTCTTCCTTTATGTTTAAGGCCTACATTATCTTTCAAATGCTGGCCACTACTATGCTGCTACTGTTTATGTTTTTTAATTTTACAGCCATCGGATTTGACGGACTCCTACTTTTTGGGGCCTTTGTCTTTATGGGCATCTATGGATATACCAGTTTGATGGATCGTAAATCATATGCTATTTGGATAGAGATGGGGCGCGGCCTTTTAGGAATCGGACTGATTTTGTTTAATGGTGATTGGTTTGGTGTCAATACGTTTTTATCATGGGGAAGCATACTCGTGCTGCTTTATTTTCTGATTACGATTTTAGGTTCGGCATATTTTACATATTTCGAAAAGAATACCATTGACGCTACATTGGCTACTTGATCTAGGGTGCTTATGCCGTATGGTAAACCGCATGATGTAATTTCCTATATTAATAAATAATTAGTGACAAGCCGGTGTCATAACGAACCGACTTCTTAAGTTTGTAAAACAAAATCATAACATATGAGACCATACATACTTGCCGAGACTAATTGGCAGGCCTTAAAAGATGCAAAATTTGATTTGGCCATTCTTCCATGGGGAGCTACGGAAGCGCACAATTATCATTTGCCTTATGGCACCGATATTATTGAGGCCGACCATCTTGCGGCAGAATCGGCACGTATTGCATGGGATAGGGGAGGGAAGGTTGTTGTGCTTCCTACCATCCCCTTTGGTGTAAATACAGGTCAGTCCGATATCTATCTTGATATGAATTTAAATCCGAGTACACAATTAGCGATTCTGACAGATGTTGTTGAGGTTTTGAACCGACAGGGAGTTTATAAATTGTTGATTTTTAATAGCCATGGGGGTAATAATTTTAAACCACTGGTACGTGAATTGGGCTTAAAGTTTCCAAAGATGTTTATTAGCTTTTCCATGTGGCCGGATGCTTTGGATAAGACAAAGTATTTTGATGAAAAAGGTGATCATGCCGATGAAATGGAAACCAGTATGTTACTTTATTTAAAACCTGAATTGGTACTTCCTAGGGAGAAATGGGGTGATGGAAAGGATAAAAAGTATAAAATAAAATCCTTTTCCGAAGGTTGGGTGTGGGCTGAGCGCAAATGGTCAAAAATAAGTGAGGATACCGGTGTGGGTAATCCGCATAAATCTACCAAGGAAAAAGGCGAGCGGTTCTTTAAGGACGTAACCGAAAAGATAGGAAGTTTCTTTTATGACCTCTCTAAAGCGGACTTAGATGATCTTTACGAGTAGGGGGTAAGGTGTTCCGAGTTGCTTAAAAGCTACTTCTGACTTAAGTCGTGGTTTGGTAAATCGAACTATTTTCTGATTTCTTTATTTACCAACAAGGTATATTGTTCCATTGCCTCTTCCCGGCTTATATCTTTGGCCTGAAACAAAGCATTGGCCTTGAAGGCGTTTATGAGCGGGGTTTTACTTCCGGGGTTGTTGAAATTCTTGTTGGCTATTTTATAATAGGCGTAGAGCTTTAGCAAAAGATCTGCGGGCAAAGGGCTTGTATAATTGTTTACAAACTCGACAGCCTCTAAAAAATCAGTATTTATTTTTTCAATCTTCATGATCTTTTCTCTCGATCGCGGCGGCTATGCAGGTCTTTGCGCCAATCACTTTTTGGTTTAATCGTACAGTTATCGCACAGTCTAAAGGTAAGAATAAGTCTACTCTAGAACCAAATTTAATAAACCCGGCGTCTTCGCCTTGTTGAACGTTTTCACCTTCTTCGGCATAGTTTACAATTCGCCGTGCCATTGCACCCGCTACTTGACGGTATAAAATGTCTCCGAATTTGGGCGTTCGCATAACAACAGTCGTACGTTCATTGTCGGTGCTTGATTTAGGGTGCCAAGCAACCAAATACTTCCCTGGATGATATTTAGAGTATTTTATCTTTCCACTCGCGGGATACCGCGTCACATGCACATTTACGGGTGACATAAAAATAGAGACCTGTTTACGTCTATCATTGAAGTATTCTGTTTCCTCGACTTCCTCGATAACAACCACCTTACCGTCTACAGGAGCCAGTATTTCATCAAAGCTCTTGATCGGATTTCTCTTTGGGTTGCGAAAGAATTGAAGAATTAAAATGAGTATCACCAAGCCAGTAGTTTGCAATACCCAACGTAACCAAGGAGTTTCGATATAATATTGTGCTAATAAAACTGTGGTAGCGACCAGAAAAAAGGTAAGCAATATTATTTTTTGGCCTTCTTTATGAAACATTGGCAAAAATATTAAGTGTTAAATAGGCAAAAGGGGCTGCAAATATTAAACTGTCTAAACGATCTAGCATTCCTCCGTGTCCGGGCATGATGGCTCCGCTGTCTTTGACGCCTGCGTCCCTTTTAAATTTTGATTCCACCAAATCCCCGAGACTCCCGGCCACTACAATTATGGCAGCCAAGGTGACCCATTGTACTTGATTAACGATTGGCTCATATTTGGCCATAAAATATGCGGCAGCTAATGTAAAAACTAAACCTCCAATAGCGCCCTCCCAAGTTTTTTTAGGAGAAACACGCGGAAAAAGCTTCCTTTTTCCAAAAGCTCTGCCTACCAAGTATGCAAATGTATCATTAATCCAGATCAGAATAAAGATACCCATAATCAAAAATTTTACAAAGTCATCATCGGTATATGGTATCATCGTCAAAAAGATGCATCCTCCCCCTACATAAAAAAGCCCGATCATAAACTTTTGAAAGGTATTGAATAATTTTTCTTTTTTTGAGAACAGATAAAATAAGAGGGCAAAATTTACTACCAGGGTAAGAAATAACAACGCGTACACCACGAACATGTCATGTACAAAGTAGATAAAAGCCCACCAAAGAGCAAGATAGGCGATGAATATATGATAACCTTTAAGGCCGATTAAGCGTTTGTATTCGTAGAGACAGGCAAGACCAAAAACCATGAACAGAAAGTCAAAGGCATCGGAACTAAGAAAGACAGCGGATAAAAGTAAAAATATATACACTGCGCCTGTAAGCGATCGCCTTAAAATTTCCCTCATGCTATAGATCTTCCAATAATAAAAGATATAGATTTTTAGAGCTGCTTCCGTAAGTTAGAAAGTCATCTGAATTCTCATCGGTCGCCTGAAAATGTTTGAGTGTCGTAATATTGGCAGGTATGTTATGACCGTATTTCCTTTTTATGATTTTAAGTCCTTCACCAATGGATTCCACCAATTGACTTGTAGTTGAAAAAACGATGATATTATCAGGTAGTTCATGCAATTTTTTTTCATGCAACTGATTGGAGCATACTAAAATGGAGCCATTTTGGGCAATCAAATGTTCACATTTCGTGAAGAATACCTCACTGTTGTTTGCGGTATTTACAAAGCTCAAGTTTTCCTTGGAGAATTTTTTCTCGAGCTTTGGATCCATAACAAAGAAGGGATAATCTTGCCAACTATTCTCTTTAACGATGTTTTTAAGGGCCTGTGATACTTCGGTAAAAGAATCACAATAAATAAATTTACCACCATTTTTTCTAAAATGAATGGTAAATTTTTCATCTACGGGTAAGTCCAAATCAGGCATGTGTACCCCACGAGTCTCCGAAGTTTCTTTGGAAACCTTTTTCTTGCCACCGCCAAACAACTTGTCAAATAGCCCCATTTGAATGATTCAATAAACTCGCTAAATTAATGCGTTCTTTGTTAAAGAACAACGATAAATACTGTTATTTATTTTCTTTTGTTTCTTCCTCAAGAGGCAAGTCGTTTGCGTCTTCGTCGTCTCGTGATAATTTCTCTTGTCCTTTTTTATCGAACTCTTTATCAAAAGGTCGTTTTCCAAAAATTTTCTCCAAGTCTTCTTTGAAAATAACCTCTTTTTCAAGCAGGCGCTCGGCAAGTACGGTCAACTTGTCCTTGTTTTCTTCAAGTACTTCAATTGCCCTTTTATATTGATCTTCGATAAGAAGGGAAATTTCTTTATCTATTTTTTGGGCGGTGTCTTCGCTATAAGGTTTAGAGAATCCGTAGTCCGTTTGGCCCGATGAATCGTAATAGGTAAGATTTCCGATTTCATCATTAAGACCATATACGGTGACCATGGCCCTAGCTTGTTTGGTAACCTTCTCTAAATCACTAAGCGCACCTGTCGAGATTTTATCAAAAATTACTTTTTCCGCAGCCCGACCACCAAGTGTAGCGCACATTTCATCTTTCATCTGCTCTGGACGCACGATAAGCCTTTCTTCAGGAAGGTACCAGGCGGCCCCCAATGATTGTCCCCTTGGTACGATAGTAACTTTTACCAAGGGCGCTGCGTGTTCAAGCATCCAGCTTACAGTGGCATGCCCTGCCTCATGATAAGCAATCGTTTTTTTCTCCCCCGGAGTAATAATCTTGTTCTTTTTCTCTAACCCGCCTACAATTCTGTCTACGGCATCTAAGAAATCTTGTTTGGTTACTGCCTTTTTCTCTTTACGTGCAGCAATCAGTGCAGCTTCATTACAGACGTTGGCAATATCAGCACCTGAAAATCCGGGAGTTTGTCTCGCTAGAAAATCAAGGTCTAAAGTCTCGGCCGTTTTAATGGGGCGCAAGTGGACTTCAAAAATCTCTTTACGCTCTCGAATGTCAGGCAGGTCGACATAAATTTGTCTGTCAAACCTACCGGCGCGCATTAAGGCCTTGTCAAGTACATCTGCACGGTTGGTAGCTGCCAAAACAATAACATTGGTGTTGGTGCCAAATCCGTCCATTTCGGTGAGCAACTGGTTCAATGTGTTTTCACGCTCATCATTAGAACCTGTGAAATTGTTTTTCCCCCTCGCCCTACCGATGGCATCAATTTCATCAATGAAAATGATGGCGGGCGACTTATCTTTTGCTTGTTTGAAAAGGTCACGAACCCTTGAGGCTCCGACTCCAACGAACATTTCAACAAAATCAGAACCCGATAGCGAGAAAAAAGGAACTTTGGCTTCACCGGCAACGGCCTTGGCCAATAAGGTTTTACCCGTTCCTGGAGGTCCTACCAAAAGGGCTCCCTTCGGGATTTTACCTCCCAAAGAAGTATATTTGTCAGGGTTTCTTAAGAATTCTACGATTTCCTCGACTTCTTCTTTAGCTCCTTCAAGACCCGCAACATCTTTGAAAGAGGTACGAGTATCTGTTTTTTCATCAAAAAGTTTAGCTTTCGATTTACCGATATTGAAAATCTGTCCGCCGGCACCGCCTCCGCCACCACCAGACATTCGGCGCATCAAATAGATCCAGATACCTATAATCAAAATAAAAGGAAGGATACCCAGTAAAAAGTCACCTAAATAATTAGACTCGGTATCGTAATCAACAATGGTATCTAGATTATTTTCTTGCTTTATTTTTTTGATATCGTTTTCGAAATTCTGAAGATCCCCGTAATCCAAGATGTATTGAGGAACTATTCCTGAAGAAGGGAGGAACGGTTTTTCGGAAACGTCGTTATGCACACCTTTCTGAAGTGCTTCGTCCGTTAGAAAAACCTTGGCCTGTCTCGTGTTGGTGATGATCAATATTTTACTGATATCACCATTTCTCAAGTATTCTTGAAGCTCTGAGGTGGTTGTCTTTTTGGTGTTGGATAGGTTTCCACTACCAAAAAGTTGAAAAGCTATTACTAAAACCAAAATAAGTCCGTAGATCCACCACGAACTGAACTTGGGTTTTTTAGGATTTGTACTGTTATCTTTTGCCATTATTTTTTTTTACTGATTAATGCTACTTTCAACTTCGGTTACCTTAGCATCGCCCCAAAGACCTTCTATGTCGTAGAACTCTCTAATATGTTTCTGAAAGACGTGAACTACCACGTTGACATAGTCCATAAGAATCCATTCGGCATTATCTTCCCCTTCAACGTGCCAAGGTTTGTCGCTGATAGCTTTGCTAACTGTTTTTTGGATAGATGAGACTATAGCATTTACATGCGTATTGGAAGTACCATTACAAATGATAAAGTAGTCACAAACGGTATTCTCTATTTCTCTAAGGTCAAGTAAATTTATGTCGATTCCCTTTACTTCCTCTATTCCTTGTAAAATTAATGCAATTAACTCGTCTGCACTAGCTTTCCTTTTTTGCATTCAATAATTTTAGTTTGTACAAAGTTATTATTTTTTTGTTCTTTTACCCTAGTTTTTGACAATTGATTAAAGATTCATACTTCTGGGTTACGATGCAAATAATCAAACTTAATGCCACGGACTCAACCAACGCCTACTTAAAAAAAATGTTGGTTGACCAAACCCTTGACGATTTTACTGTCGTAGTTGCATCCGAGCAAACCAACGGGAGAGGGCAAATTGGCACTAATTGGATCTCTGAAACTGGTAAAAACCTGACCTTCAGTGTTTTGAAAAACATGAATGGTCTCGCTGTACACCATCAATTTCTATTGAACATTTGTGTTTCCTTGGCCCTTTTCAATACATTAAGAGCTATTCATATTCCAGATTTAAGCATTAAATGGCCGAACGACATTCTGTCAGGTAGCTCTAAAGTTTGTGGTATTCTTATTGAAAACACACTTACAGGAAATCAAATTCAGACATCGATAATCGGTATTGGGCTGAATGTTAATCAAATCAACTTTACTAACCTTCCTAACGCATCTTCTTTAAAATTGTTGTTGGGCCGAAGCTTTGATCTAGATGAACTGTTGAATATGGTTTTGGCCAATCTCGAGCAGACTTTTGTTTCTTTGGAAAACGGAGGTAAAGAAATATTATGGGCCGCCTATGAAAATGTCCTGTTCCGAAAAAACAAACCATCTACTTTTGAAAATGGAAGCGGAAATTACTTCATGGGCTTTATAAAAGGAGTTTCCGAAATGGGAAAACTTCAAGTTGTCCTTGAAGACGATATTATAAAGGAATTCGATTTAAAAGAGGTTAAACTATTATACTGACATACCGATGGGTAAAATGTCAGGAACTAGTTAGATGTTTTCGAGGTTTTCAGACAATGTACCCATAAAATTTGTAATTGGGTTTTTAATCATCATGGCCATCATTGCATTGAATTGGCCCTCGAAACTTAGTGCGACTTCGCATGAGGTATCGTTTAAGGCGTTGATGTCGGCAGTAAGGGTGAAAGGTAGCTTTTCACTGGCAGCGCCAAGGATCAATTGGCTGTTTGGGGTTTCTTTTTTACGTTCCAACACAATCTCTGGCATTCCTTTTAAAGCGAATAGGAATCTATCTTTGTTTAATACTTCGAACTTGTCGATAGTTTTTGGCATCAATTTTTCGAAGTTCTCTAGATTTGTGAGAAAATCAAAAACTTCTTTGTCGCTTTTGGCAATTACTCTTTTTTGGGTCTCTATAAACATAATGCTATGGGTGCCATTGTGAAGGATTCTTTCTCCACTCTAATAACGTATTTAATTGATCATTTTTAATATAGCCTGTCGAACAGGCCTGTTGCACGAGGTGGTTATAATCACTTAGTGTATGGAGCTCGAGTTCCTTTTTCTCAAAGTTCTCGGAAGCCACATCAAAGCCATAGGTAAATATGGCCACCATACCCTTGATTCGTGCTCCAGCCTCATTAAGGGCGTCTACAGCATTTAGGCTGCTTTTTCCGGTGCTGATTAGATCTTCAATAACGACAACGGTTTGATTCGCCTCTAAATGACCTTCGATTTGGTTCTGCCTTCCATGTGATTTGGCTTCGGGGCGTACATAGATAAATGGAAGCCCTAAATAGTCAGCTACCAACATTCCTATACCAATGGCACCTGTGGCCACACCGGCAATTATATCGGGTTTGCCATACAAGGCATCAACCTGCTTGGCAAGCTCTTCTCGCACATAGTTGCGAATGGCAGGAAAAGATAGTATTATTCGATTGTCACAATAGATAGGAGATTTCCAGCCAGAAGCCCACGTAAAAGGATTTTCGGGTTTCAACTTAATTGCATTAATTTGCAATAGAAGCTCTGCTGTTTTTTCGGCGCTGTTTTTGTCTAAAATCATTACGCAAATGTATAAAGTTTTTGTTAAAGAATCGCCCCTCATTTTAACAAATGAATTGTCGGAAATTGCAAATAGCAAATACTACCCGCTAAATGGCGACACTATGAAAGAAGCTATTGATGCTCTATCGAAGAACAAGCTTAGCGAAGCCTATATTTACCATCCTAACCACGAGGAAATTCTTAAGAAATTTAGTAAAAAAATTCCTATTGAAGTTGCTGCGGGTGGTGTGGTCACTAATAAAGAGGGGAAAGTTCTCTTTATTTATAGAAACGACAAATGGGACCTTCCGAAGGGGAAACTTGATAAAGGTGAAACAATTGAAGAGTGTGCCGTACGAGAGGTTGAGGAAGAGACCGGTGTGAAGGGATTGAAAATCGAGAATTTTTTAAGTACCACCTACCATATCTTTAAACGAAATGGTAAATATAAATTGAAACAGGTACATTGGTATGCCATGAAAACCTCTTACGATGGTAAATTAAAGGGACAAAAAAGTGAGGGGATTGAAAAAGTCAAGTGGAAAGGGCCTAAGAAAATCAAAAAAGCCCTTGAGAATTCATATACCAATATTAAGACATTGTTTGGGGAGTAATAATATTATGTTATTTCAAGATTCTATAAACCGGGTATTGCAAATGGGCCGGTTCGTAATATTCGGATCGAATATATATCCAGTTTAGTTGATCGAACCAATCATTGGCAAAAGAGGGGTCTAAATTCTTTTTTTGTTCAAAGGAATCTTTCAAAATGGGGTTCTTCTCTAAAATTTCAGTTGCCAGATTTTCAAAGACATAGGGGGAGAACCCTTCTTTTTGTTGTAAAATGGCATCAAAAAAATTCCAATTAAAAAAAGAGTCCTTGGTTTCGGGTTCCAAGGTTTCCAATAGATATCGTATACCGCTTTGATCAGTTGAAACTAAAATATCGCCTTTTGAAAACGTAATTTTCTTTAGGCTGCCGATAACTTCGGTATTGTCATGTAAATAATGACCTTCGTACGGTTGCCGAGAGGTGTCGTATTTGAGAATCTTGTACGATTCTACCATTAACGAAGTGTCTTGTTTAATGATGGAATATTTAATATGGTTTAACTGAAGTCGTGAAATTACCTCTTCCCAACCTTTCTTAATAATATATGCCTTTGGAATTTTTACCGAATCTAAGGGGGTATAATAATTTTGATATGCCACTGGTTTTGTAAAAGGTTTTTTTCGATTATATTTAAGTCTGTTCAAACCTGTAACCACACTTGTTATCGTGTCGGCTTCGAAACCTTTAAAATCGAGGGTGGTCATTTTTGAAGTATCAATACCCCATTTGGTTGGATAATACACCCAGTTCTTATGCCGCGTTTGGGCTTTGTTTCGTAAAGCTTTTATTATGGCGCCGTCTTTTTCGGCTATGTCTATCATTTTGTTAAGAAGTGCGTAAGTCGCGGCCACTCTTTTTCCGTAGGGTTTCAACATATGGGTTTCGACCATCATACCGAAGGTGTTCCAAAGTGCGGCATAGCCGGAAGAATAACGGGGATAGTCAAGAAATTGGGCGAACCCATCTTCTGGGACTTTATTAAAGACGTTGACATATGGGGTGACTGGCCAACCATCTTTCCGTAATAAATTCTCAAGTGCGGGCATCATTTCTTCATGGATATAAGCACCTAACTCACCACCTAATTTGTTATGTTGTGTAAAAATGTGGGTCAAAGTATATTGGTAGTCTGCTCCATTACTGACATGGTTATCAATAAAAATATCGGGATCCACCATATGGAAAATTTCCGTAAAGCTGCGGCTGTTCTTTGTATCGGTTTTTATGAAGTCTCTATTAAGATCATAATTTAAAGCATTGCCTCTAAAACCATAAGATTTTGGTCCATTTTGGTTGACACGGCTAGTGCTATTCCTGTTGAGGGCTCCCCCTACATTGTAGATAGGGATGGTGACAATAGCCGTGTTTGTGGGCGGTTTGATTTTTCCAGTGGCAAAATCCCTATAGAGTAGCATGGTCGCATCAATACCGTCACTTTCTCCCGGATGTATACCGTTATTAATAAAAACAATGGTTTTATTTTCTTTTAGTTTTTGAAAATTGAAATTCCCATCAGGATTGTAACTTACTATATGCAGTGGATAACCACTATCTGTTTCCCCCATGGTTTGAATGCTGATGGCGGGAAATTCTTTGGCCAATTTTATATAGAAATCGATAGCTTGAAGATATGTTGTGGTTTCGGTACTATCGGAACGCTCAAAATGAGTTGGGAAACTATTTACTTTGTGCGTTGTCTTACGCTCGCATGAAAGTATCGATAAAATGAATATGGTAAATACTACTATCCTTATTTTCATTTGTGATAGAATAAAATTTAAAGGATTGTATAAAAAAGTTGAGCCCTTAAAAGGTATTGTCTTTTTGGCTTTATGAAGTTTCGGTCGCTTCTACTTCTTATAGTTCCCTTTTGCTATCATAAAATTAAGGAAAATCGGCTTCAAGCCTTTAGGCGACCTTGGTTATTTCAAAGAGGTCCTGTTTTTGAAGAGGTTTGTAGTTGAAGGTAATGGTATGGGTGGTGTTCAGTCTAAAGTATTCCCACTTGGCACGGTCTGCCGGGTCAATTGATGAAGTGATAATGTTTATACGGGCTTTATTCGATGCTGGTAAGGTGATGAATTCCTCTAAAAATTGCCAGCCGTCTATAATGGGCATATTAATATCCAAAAAAATAACCTCTGGAACCCGTTGTGTTGTTTCCAATTTACTTTTTATACCCTCCAGAGCTAATTTTCCGTTGGTATAAGTGTCAATAGCATCACAATCGGAAACCGATTTCAACATTTTTTTTATTCCAAAAACTGTTATAGGGTCGTCATCTATAATGCAGATGAGATTAATTCTTTTCATTAAAATAGATATTAAAAATGGTTCCCTTTCCTACTTCACTGCAGACCATAACTTTGCCTCCCATGGCTTCAATTTGATTTTTGGCAATGTATAGTCCCATTCCTTTCGCATCTTTATTGGGATGAAATGTTTTGTACATTCCAAAAAGCTTACTGCCGTACTTCTTTAAATCGATTCCTAGCCCATTGTCTTCGATACTAACGATGGTGTAACCGTTTTTATTTGTTGAAGATAGCTTTATAACAGGTTTTCTCTCCGGTGAGCTGTATTTTACGGCGTTGGTTATAAAGTTCATGAATATACTTTCAATGTATGCCGGAATAGCATTTATAGATGCAGCATTCGAAATAGAATTGATAATCTTGGCATCGTAATTTTTTAGGAATACCGACAAATTCTGCTCTATAGACCTAATTTTCTCATTGATATTGACCGGCTCTTTTTCAAGATTGACATTGCTGCTAATGGCTACCACCTCATTAAGATTTTCCAAGGTTTCCAATAAGTTGTCCGAGGCATGGGTAAGCATTCCTATTATTGTTTCTTTTTCGGTTTCATCATTTTCTTCGACCAAGAAGTCAAGGAGCATAGAGAAATTAGCGGTATGAGACCTCAGGTTGTGGGAAACGATATGGGCAAAATTTATTAGCTTCTTATTCTGAAGCGAGGTCACATTAATTAAATTTTTAAGTTCTTCTTCCTTTTGTTTGATATTCGAGATATCGAGACTAAAGCCAATAATTCCTATGACTTCATCGGCGTCGTTCATTAACGGAATCTTCGAGGTTAAAAAGGTTATCGATTTTCCATTTTTCTGGGTGATTTCATTTTCTTGGTCAAGCATGGGTTTTAAGGTGGTCATGACATAGCGATCCTCTTCATGGCTTCGTAAGGCCGAATTATGATCCATAAAGGCGAAATCGTCTTTTCCTATAATTTCATGTTCATGTTCAAGACCATAAAACTGAAGCTCATGTTTGTTGACCAAAACTTTTTTAGACTGAACATCTTTCATAAAAACATTCAATGGTAGGTTGTCTATTAAAGTTCTTAAAAGATGTTGGCTCTCTTTCGTGCGATTTTCTGAAATAACATGTTCGTTAATATTCTGAAAAGTACCTATGAGGCCGATGAACTTATTATCATTGAACAAAGGTTTCCCCGCTGCAATAACCCACTTTTCAGTGCCATTTGATGTCGTTATTTGTAGCTTTTCTTTCCACGGAGTTCCATCTCTCATAGCCCTGTCAACCGCCATCGATATGGTGTTTCTACTATACCCTAATTTGTAGAAGTTAATACCATTTTCAATGGTGGGTTCAAAGTCAGGTGGAACCTCATGAATAGCCTTTGTACGTTTGCACCAGGTGACCTTGTCTTGAACGGCATCATATTCCCAATGTCCAATATTTCCATTCTCCGAGGTTTCGTGAAGAAGTACCTTTTGTTTTTCGAGTTGCAGTTCGGTCTGCTTTAATTGAGTAATATCTTCAGAATGAATAATCGCTCCAATAATATTTTCGGCTTCGTCGTACCAGGTCGAGTATGTCCATTCGAATTGTTTTTCTAAGGATATAAAAAGACTCCGTTCAATTGTTTTTTTCTGGTTCTCACCTTGCAAACAAGCCTTCAAAGCTTGTCGCCCCTCTTTGCTAATTCTGTTTTCAAGGGCTAATATTTTTTTTCCGGTTACATCTTGATTTGAAAAATTAAACTCTTCTAACCATTTGTCAGAAACGTAAACAATCTCTGACCTATTGTTAACAAAGACAGTTGCTTTCGGCAACTGTTTTATTAAGTAGCTAGTAGATGATGTTTGAGATCCCTTTAACATTAAAGTTGTAATTTCCTACGAATATAAAATGATTTTTTAACAAAGTTGAAGGTTTGTTGTGAATTAACCCTTATGCGTTGTGAATTGAGAGTATTCATCAATTATTAAAGAATATTGATGAATACATAAGGAATATTACCTTTTTGTTAAAGTATTATTTCCTACAATTTAAAGTCATATTACTACCTCTAAAGTAGTCGGTCTTATTTTAAATTGAATAGTCTTGTGGAGCTTATGAAAATGGAACACCGTTGGGTAGCTATGCCTAAATTTTGACAGAGTTGGGCACTAATTCGGTGTAATCACCTCCATTGCGGATAACATCACGTACAATGGAGGAACTAATGTAGGATTTTCCTGATGAAGTAAGAAGAAAAACGGTTTCTATTTCAGATAGCTTTCGATTGGTGTGTGCAATCGCCTTTTCGAATTCAAAATCACCTGGGTTACGTAGTCCTCTAAGAATAAAATTAGAATTGGTTTTCTTGCAGAAATCAACCGTCAGACCTTCGTACGTTTGTACCGTTATTTTTGGTTCGCCTTCAAACGCCTTTGTGATAAAATTCATGCGTTCTTCCAGTGTGAACATATATTTTTTGTCGGCATTAATGCCAATCGCAATAATGAGTTCATCAAATAGGGTTATGCCTCGTTGTATTATGTCAAAATGGCCCAAAGTAATAGGGTCAAAAGAACCTGGAAAAACTGCACGTCGCATAGTAAATGTTTTGTATGTTCGGTCTAAGTTACCTAATTTCGGACAAAGCTTCATTAATAGCGCTTTCAAACAATTCAGAAAGACTGATACCTGCCACATTGGCCTGCTGGGGCAAAATGCTTTCTACCGTTAGGCCCGGTGTAGTATTTACCTCAAGCATATAAGGTTCATCATCAATAAATATAAACTCACTTCTTGAGAAGCCTTTCATTTTTAAGATAGTGTATATTCGTTTTGCAGTTTCCGTTACTTTTTGTTCTTGAGACGGAGATATTCGGGCCGGTGTGATTTCCTGTGACTTTCCTTCATACTTGGCCTCATAGTCAAAAAAGTCATTTTCTGAAACAATCTCTGTAATGGGGAGAACTTTGATTTCCCCTTTATAAGTAATGACGCCAACGGAAACTTCGATACCATCTAGAAAAGTTTCGATCAGTACCTCTTCATCTTCTTTAAAGGCCTTTTCAATGGCCGCTTCCAACTTCTCTTTCTCATACACTTTTGAAATGCCAAAACTGCTACCTGCCTTATTGGCCTTAACAAAACAGGGTAAGCCGACTTTGTCAACAATAGCATCGGCATTTATGTCATCCCCTAGGTTAAGGTAATATGATGTGGCCGATTTTATGCCATAGGGTTTGAGAACGCTTAAAAGATCACGTTTGTTAAAAGTTAGTGCAGCTTGGTAATAATTACAAGAAGTTTGGGGAATGCCCAACAACTGAAAATAAGCCTGTAGTAAACCATCTTCACCGGGTGACCCGTGAATAGCATTGAAGACACAATCAAATAAAATGGTTTCACCATCGATTTTTATCGAGAAATTATGTCTGTTTACATCATATTCGTTATTTTGATCATCTACGTAAACCCATTTTTCTTGAAAAATGTGGACTCTATATAGGTTGAATTTATTTTTATCAAGGTAGTTGTACACCACATTTCCGCTTTTAAGCGAAATTTGGTATTCACTTGAATGTCCGCCCATGATAATGGCAATATTAGTTTTCATATGGTCGTTATATTATGTAGCCTGCATAAATATTATGGGAGGCCCAAAGTACAGAAAAAAGCAATCGGTTTGCTATATTTGTCACGTCAAAAGTAATCAATGAGAAATTTTTTAAACTTTTTAAGGAGCAAGACTTTTTTGATACAACTAGGGCTGGCCCTGATGGTATTGATAGTTTTGGTTTTTTTGGTACTCCGGTGGTTAGACAATACTACCAATCATGGTGAGTTTGTCGAGGTGCCCGATTTTTCGAAAATGTCGGTAATGGATATGCGAAAGTCTGTTGAAGAAAGCAATTTACGTTACGAGGTGCTTGATTCTGCAAACTATAATCCCGACTATCCTCGATTTTCGATAATAGAACAAAATCCCAAAGCTGGAGAAAAGGTAAAGGAGAATAGAAAGATTTATTTTACAGTTAATCCATCCGGTTATAAAACGGTGACCGTTCCCCAAATTATACAGGTAACGCAACGTAATGCGACCTCAATGCTGAGGGCAGTGGGTCTAGATGTAGAAAGGGTGTCTTATCGGGATGAATTAGGAAAAGACATGGTCTACTTTATAAAGTTTAAAGGAAAACAGATCAAACCTGGCGATAAATTACCAAAAACTTCGAAAATCGAGCTTGTCTGTGGAAATGGAAACATTTCTGAGCAAGCCCGTATCAATGCCGAATCAAACTAAGTTATGGGGCCACAGGAAGACCCTGAATTAAGGGAAGATGAGCTTTTTGAGCATCATAGATTTGTAGCTTCAAAAGGGCAGGAGCCACTTCGTGTAGACAAGTTTTTGATGAATTTCATTGAAAACGCTACGCGTAACAAAATTCAGCAAGCCGCAAAAAACGGCCATATTTGGGTAAATGATACGATAGTAAAACAGAATTATAAGGTAAGGGCCGCAGATGAGGTGAAAGTGCTTTTCGAGCATCCACCACACGAGAATTTATTGGTTCCTGAAAATATTCCGCTGAACATTGTCTATGAAGATGATGTGCTTTTGGTAGTAAACAAGCCTGCCGGTATGGTAGTGCACCCAGGTCATGGAAATTATTCGGGTACGTTGATCAATGCTTTGATCTATCACATCGATAACTTACCGGTGAACAGTAATGAACGTCCGGGGCTTGTTCACCGTATTGACAAAGATACCTCTGGTCTTTTGGTGGTTGCCAAGACTGAGGCGGCGATGACGCATTTGGCCAAACAGTTTTTTGAGAAAACCTCTGAGCGTGAATATATTGCCCTCGCGTGGGGTAATATGGAAGAAGACGAGGGAACTATTGAAGGGCATATTGGCCGCAATCCGAAGAATCGATTGCAAATGCAGGTATTTGAAGATGGGGAACAAGGAAAAGAAGCGGTAACCCATTATAAGGTGTTGGAACGGTTAGGATATATTACCATGGTTTCCTGTAAACTTGAAACCGGTAGAACACACCAAATAAGGGTGCATATGAAGTATATTGGCCATACACTTTTTAACGATGAACGGTATGGTGGTGATAGAATTCTAAAGGGAACTAGCTTTACCAAATACAAGCAATTTGTCGACAATGCCTTTAAGGTGTTGCCAAGACAGGCCCTGCATGCCAAAACATTGGGTTTTGTTCATCCAGTATCGGGGAAGGCCATGCGTTTCGATTCCGAAATTCCAAAAGATATGATTGACTGCATCGAGAAATGGCGCCATTATGCCAAGCACCAAGAGTAATTACATGCCGTCAAAAATTAAGACTTGGTAATGGCACTTTTGAATTAATCCTTTTTGTTTTTAATCTTCCTAAATTTGTTAAACGCAGAAAATGGTAGCATCTTTTACTACCGTCATTGTCCAATTAAGAACCAAATTTCCAATTTGGTGTTTTTTATAGTACAATGGGATGAAGCTTATTACAAATCCCATATAATCTCAAGATTCGAAAGTTGAAGTTGACATACTGTTGTCATATTGCTCTTCTACTTTTGGATTAAACTTAAAATGTAGATTATGGAAAAAATTAAAATCCAGCCATTCAAGATTATTGGTATTTCAATATCGACCTCTAACGAAGATATTCAAAAGACCCAAGATATCGCACGGTTATGGGAGAAGTTTATTGTAGCGAATATTGCCGAAAAAATTCCCAATAGAATTGATAGTAGTATATTGTCAATCTATACACATTACGAAA
This sequence comes from uncultured Kriegella sp., assembly GCF_963975415.1. NCBI lineage: Bacteria > Pseudomonadati > Bacteroidota > Flavobacteriia > Flavobacteriales > Flavobacteriaceae > Kriegella > uncultured Kriegella sp. Next base: position 44,581 of record NZ_CAXBGN010000016.1, on the reverse strand, counting down.
GCGATCATAAGGGGGCATATGACACTATTTTGGGTTGCAGGGTGAACACTTTGGATGATATTCCTGAAGGTATGGTCGGTGAAAGTTTTGAAGGAGGAACCTATGTGAAGTTCGTTTCCAAGGGAGATTTATCAAAAGGAGTGGTCTATAAAACTTGGGTAAGGATATGGAATTCACCGTTACGGCGATCCTATACGGCCGATTTTGAGGTTTATGGTGAAAAGTCACAAGATCCGAAAAACGCAGAGGTGGACATTTTTGTAGCAGTCGGGGAATAATAATTAAAATCAATTCTTAAGCGTGCGAACCAATGGGAAAAAATATTCTTTTTTTATGTAAGGGACTTTTTTTTATCGTTTTTGGTTGCACCTTTATTTTGGGTCAAGATTTGCCTGAAAGCCTTCCTGAAATTAAGTATCACTTGACCTCCCCCGATTGGAGACCATTGGAAACTCCGAAAGAGTATTATTTGGATGCCGTGAAAGGAATGGTCGATGTGGCCCATCGATTTCAAGATGAGCGTGGTGCCATCATTGATCCTTTTTTACATCGGGAGCACCAATATAGTACACCTTATTATGCATTTGCTGTAGCAGCGCTTGTTGATTCTGGCTACGCCTCTGAAATGTTGCCATCGGGAGTGCTGGCCATGGAAAAGGCGTTGACCGACTTTTCGAATGGTAATGATAGCATTCCCGATAGACATGGAGAATTCTATATTGCGGCGCTGGCCGAAGCTATGGAGCTGTATAAAAGTCATGTTTCAAAGAAAAAATACCAACAATGGACCGAAATGATGGCTACACCATTGGATAGTATTTGGGATGGCATAGGCAGCCATTTAAACAATTGGCGTACCTATGCGATGAAGGGTGAATGGGGGCGTGCGAGCCATGGTTTTATCGACAAGCAAAACACCGTTGAGTTCATAGAGGATAATTGGAAGAACTATGGGCAGTTACAACGTATCGGACTTACGAAGTGGAACCTCTATGAAGATTGGAGCAGCGACCCTCAATCTTTAGCTGTCGAGGCCGTTGGCCGAGGCAATTTAACGGCGATGGCACTGGTGTATGATGGCCCATCAGCCGATCAGATAAAAGCTGTTGTTCGCAGGGGAGGGGCGACCTCGATGTTGTTGATGAGTCCCACAGGGCAATGCCCACCAAACGGAAGAACAGATAACCATGTGTTCAATGATATTCTGTACCAACTTATTTTCGAGGCATTGGCGGAGGATGCCTTCAAACAAAATCAGCTAGAACTCGCGGGGCGGTATCGAAGGTCGGCCCTATTGGCATTTCAAAGTATTGCGCGCTGGAAGCGTTCTGACACTTTGTGGAACGGATCCTATTCGATTGCCAAAAACCATTTTGATTTGTCGAAGCGCACCGGTTATCAGCCTGCAAGTCAATGGGGCAATTATAGTGGGGCCATGATGTTTCACCTTGCCGAAGCTTTTTTAATTCGTTCTTCCAAGATCAAGGAAGTACCTGCGCCAACCGAAATTGGCGGATACGCCATACAGACTGGTAATCGGTTTTCTACCTTTACGGCTAACGCTGGCGGAATGCAGGTGTTTATAAACCTGCGCGGAGCGTCCGTGCCCAAATACAATGAGTACTGGACGCCGTTGGGAGGTGTGCGATTTTCAAAAATGGGCTGGGACGACCGCCTTGGTCCTTCCGATGGTAAAAGAATCAATGCTTCCGTAGACCCTGCACTTAGTAGTAACACACTTGGAAATCCAACCGATGATATATATCCACAAACAGGATTGACCTTTGGGCCTACATGGGAGAAAGAGGGCAAGACGGTTCGTATCGCCGATATGGCCAAACACTATCAAGGTGCGGTGACCACTGAATTTGTACATCCTTTATTGATAAAATTTAAAATCACCTATGCAAGTATCACGGGCTGGGGAGGTCCGCAGTTTGAACAAAAATTTGTTGTAACCCCAGACGGGGTAATGACCTATCTCTCTAGCCCACAGAATACGCCATTTGGTTTGACAATACCTTTATTGGTTAATGATGGGCGTCCCTTACACACTCAAATAAGAGGCAAAATTGCCAGTACGGGATACGGATCAAGTGGTGATACACAAAACTTCATAGGACTGAACGAAACTATGGAAGCGGAGCAAGATGGCTTGGCAATCGAAAGTACCTACGGTACCTTGTTACCCGTTAAATTCCGCTCTTCGGATAATCGGCCAATTGTTTTTGTATATCCGAAGTTACAAGGGGCTCCCGAAGTAATTAATGTGAAAGAAAGTTTTAGGCTAACGGAAAATGGATTTTCATCCCTGTTGGGACGCGTAGATGGCACTTTGTACGTTGGAAAGAAAATGGCCGGCGGTTATGGTCAAACATTGGATATTGATCAAGATGGCGACGCAGAATTGGTTTTGAATACTGCTTGTGGATTTATTTCACAACTTGAAAATGGTAGAATTGTCAAGATAGAGACAGATAGCGATGTAACTATTTCGGTAAACAATAAAACGTTTGTCTTAAAGGCTTATCAACCGGTGGGGGTCAGATGATGTGCCTTTAAGATAGGGGGTATTGTCGGTGTTTGAAATTTCTCGTGGCCGTTTTGCTTCGTAAATTGTATGGTGCAGGTTATATAAATTTTTTCGATAAAGGCATTGTGAATCTCTTTTTAGTTCATAGCTTGAACTTAAAATTCTTTCCTATTTTTAAGCAAAATTTAGAAGATGAAGATTGTAATATCCCCAGCAAAATCACTTGATTTTGATAGCAAATTGCCTACTGCCCAATATACTGAGCCTGTTTTTTTGGAGCAGGCCGAAAAGTTGAACAAAATTCTTGAGAAGAAAAAACCAAAGGCGTTGTCGAAATTGATGGGTATATCTGATAACCTTGCCGAATTGAACTGGGAGCGCAACCAAAATTTTTCACTGCCATTTACACCCGAAAACGCACGCCCCGCTGTTTATGCCTTTAACGGTGATGTCTATCAAGGGCTCGATGCCTACTCCATATCTGAAGAAGAACTAGATCGGTTACAAGATACCCTGCGTATACTATCGGGGTTGTACGGTGTTTTAAAACCGCTTGACCTCATACAGCCTTACCGTTTGGAAATGGGGACCCAATTGAAAATAGGGCGAAAAAAGAACCTTTACGAATTTTGGAAAAAAGAACTTACTGCACATTTGAACGCAACCCTGCAAAATGATGAACTTTTTATCAACTTGGCGAGCAATGAATATTTTGGTGCAATCGATGAAAAGCAACTCAAAGTGCCTGTTATTACACCTGTTTTTAAAGACTGGAAGAATGACAAGCTTAAGGTTATTAGTTTTTTTGCCAAAAAAGCTCGCGGCTCTATGGTTCGTTTCATATTGGATTCCAATGCAAAAACGTTGGACGATATCAAAGGTTTTAATATTGACGGATATGAATTTAGTCAAGCCCATACCTTAAAAGCGAACCAACCCGTTTTCGTTCGATAAAATATTATGCAAAAGACAGCGTTAATTAGATAGATGAATTGCTATCTAAAATTGCTATGAAAAAGTTTTTTGCGCTTGCCTTTATTAGTTGTATTGTGGTTTTGGGTTGTACCGATTATGACGACAACCTATCTGGAACCCAAATACGGGTACGCAATAACAGTGCAGTCGACCTGACTGAGGTTTATATCGATTCGCTCGAATACGGTGAAGTCGCTCAAAAAGAGGTAACTCCTTATCAAAAATATGATAGTTCGGATTTGCCTGAATTTTTGAGAATAAAGGCTGATTCTTTAGAACTTGAGGAAACCGTAGGTAATTTTGAAATAGACTCGGTCATGCTTCGGTTGTACACCTTTCAAATAGATACCGTATCAAATGAAGCGGGATTAAAATTCCATATTCTGGAAGATTGAATTTCTACTTCTTTTTTGCAATACTTATTTTTTCCTCGGCAGTCGGTCTTTTCTTGATTTTTCCTGGCCTTCTAGCTCCGTAAGATTTGTTTGATATTTTACCTCTTCTTGATTTTTTATCTCCTTTTCCCAATGTAAAATTGATTTTTTGTTTGTTAAAATTTAACGATTTTTTTTGTAATAATCAAATCAGGGGCTTCAACGTTTTTATTCCGCTATTTACTACTGAATTGTAACAAATTCCCCAACTTTATAAAGTTCTCGTATTGTTATACTTCGTCAAAAACAGTAGTTTTGTGACAATGCACTCCGATTGGATATAACTGCGGTCAGCTCATTAATAATAAGGAATTTATGGAAATTAAAAAGGTATTAGTAGCGAATAGGGGAGAAATTGCCATTCGTATCTTTAGGGCATGTGTTGAAATAGGAATAAAGACCGTTGGTGTCTATACCTATGAAGATCGCTATTCACTGCATCGCTATAAGGCTGATGAATCTTATCAAATTGGTGAAGACACTGAACCCCTGCGTCCGTATTTAGATATGGATAATATCATAAAAGTAGCCAAAGACAATGATGTTGATGCGATTCATCCCGGTTACGGGTTTCTTTCAGAAAACGCAACCTTTGCCCAGAAGTGTGCCGATAGCGGCATTATTTTCGTTGGACCGAAGGTTTCCGTATTAAAGGCGCTGGGCGATAAGATAACCGCCAAGCAGGTTGCGGTTGCCAACAATGTGCCCATCATTCGAAGTAGCGACCAAGACCTTGATACTATTGATATCGCTTTATCGGAGGCCGATAAAATTGGTTATCCTATTATGTTAAAGGCTGCTTCAGGCGGAGGGGGGCGAGGTATGCGTGTAATTCGCTCCAAAGATGAATTGCGAAAAGCCTTTCCAGAAGCCCGTCGTGAATCATTGAACGCTTTTGGCGACGACACGGTGTTCCTTGAAAAATTCGTAGAAAATCCAAAGCACATTGAAATACAGATTGTTGCCGATACCCACGGTAATATCGTTCATTTATACGAGCGCGACTGTTCGGTACAACGACGCTATCAAAAGGTAATTGAGTTTGCGCCGTCAGTAGGGCTTCCGCAAGAGACAAAAGACAGTCTGTATACCTATGCTATCGATATCTGTAAGGCCGTAAATTATAATAACATTGGTACCGTAGAGTTTTTGGTCGATGATGATGGCAGTATTTACTTTATAGAGGTGAACCCTCGAATTCAAGTAGAACATACGGTTACCGAGATGATTACCAATATCGATTTGGTAAAGGCCCAGATATTTATTGCTGGAGGGTATAAACTATCCGACCAACAAATAAAGATACAAGATCAAGATGCGATTCAGATTACGGGTTATGCCCTACAATGCCGTATAACTACTGAGGATCCGGGGAATAATTTTAAGCCCGATTATGGAGTAGTTACCACTTATAGGAGCGCCTCGGGTCTGGGAATCAGATTAGATGCTGGAAGTATCTATCAAGGGGTGAGCATTTCCCCGTTTTTTGATTCGATGTTGGTAAAAGTTTCAGCAATTAGTCGAACGTTGGATGGGTCTTGCCGAAAAATGCGCCGTGCCTTGGCAGAGTTTCGCATAAGAGGAGTGAACACCAATATGGCCTTTTTAGACAACATATTGAAGCATCCGACCTTTAGGGAAGGCAAGGTAACGGTGAATTTTATTAAAAACGAGCCGGACCTTTTCAAGATTACCGAGCCACGAAATCGTGCTAATAAACTAGTGCAATATTTAGGAGAGACCATCGTAAACGGAAACCCTGATGTAAAAAAATACGATCGTAACCATGTTTTTTCAAAGCCCATTGTTCCGACCTTTCCGAAGACTGACGGGTATCCAAAAGGGACGAAGGACCTGTTGACCGAACTAGGCCCTGAAGGATTTTCACAGTGGCTCAAAAAAGAAAATAAAATACAATATACCGATACTACAATGCGCGATGCGCACCAAAGTCTATTGGCAACACGAATGCGTACGGCCGATATGATGAAGGTGGCGGAAGGCTATGCCAAGAACCATCCTGAGATTTTCAGTATGGAAGTTTGGGGTGGAGCTACCTTTGATGTTTGTCTACGCTTTTTGCAAGAGAACCCCTGGGAGCGATTGGCGCTGCTACGTCAGGCTATGCCCAATGTATTGTTGCAAATGCTGATTCGTGGTTCAAACGGAGTAGGGTATACTGCGTATCCTGATAATCTAATAGAGAAATTTGTAGAACAGGCCTGGGAGACGGGTGTCGATGTTTTTCGAATATTCGATTCGTTGAACTGGATGGAGTCCATAGCACCATGTATCGAGTATGTGCGAACCAAAACAGGAGGCTTGGCAGAAGGTTCTATTTGCTATACCGGTGATATATTAGATGCTTCGAAAACCAAGTATGATCTAAAATACTACTTGCAACTTGCCAAGGATATTGAGAATGCCGGAGCCCATATTTTGGGCGTGAAGGATATGGCGGGACTTTTAAAACCAAATGCCGCCTTTGAATTGATATCGGCATTGAAATCGGAAATCAATATTCCTATTCATTTACATACACACGACACTTCTTCGATACAGACGGCGACGTATTTGAAGGCCGTAGAAGCAGGTGTCGATGTGATTGATGTAGCCTTGGGAGGATTGTCAGGACTCACTTCGCAGCCCAATTTTAATTCCGTTGTTGAAATGTTGCGGTTTCACGAAAGAGAGAATCCGATCAATACCCAGAAACTGGCCGAATATTCCAACTATTGGGAAACTGTTCGAAATTACTATTATACGTTCGAATCTGGACTCAAATCGGGTACGGGAGAAGTATATGGCCATGAAATACCAGGCGGACAATATTCTAATCTGAAAGGCCAGGCCATTGCTTTGGGCCTTGAGGATAAATTCCCTGAGGTGACCAAAATGTACGGTGAGGTAAATAAACTTTTTGGTGATATCGTAAAAGTGACTCCGAGTTCAAAGGTCGTCGGCGATATGGCACAATATATGATCAGCAACAACCTTAGTGTAAAAGATATTGAGGAAAGAGGTGACGATATTTCGTTCCCCGAATCTGTCAAGAGCTTTTTCAGGGGAGATTTGGGGCAGCCTGTTGGTGGTTTTCCCAAGAAACTACAGAAGATTGTTCTCAAAGATGAAAAACCTTATTCCGGTAGGCCGAATGCTCAAATGGAACCTATTGATTTTGATAAGGAATTCAAGGCATTTAAACGAAAGTTCAATAAGGGCATGGGCCGTGAACTTGAGATGACCGACTTTTTATCTTATAAGCTCTATCCAAAAGTTTTTACCGATGCCTATAACAATCATTTGAAATATGGTAACGTGATGAACATACCTACCAAAAACTTCTTCTATGGTATGGAAATAGGGGAAGAAATTATGGTTGAATTAGATAGGGGCAAGAATGTTTTGATTTCATTAATGCTAAAGGGAGAGCCCGATGAGGCCGGTAATGTGAGCATCTTTTTTAAGGTAAATGGGCAGTTGCGAAATGTTATCGTCAAAGATACGGCGGTAAAGGTCGACAAAGTGGAAAATGTCAAGGCCGATGCCTCAGATCCAAAACAGATCGGTGCACCCCTGCAAGGGCTGTTGTCGAACGTGTTGGTGAAAAAAGGACAAGAAGTAAAACGTAATCAACCGTTGTTCATCATCGAGGCCATGAAAATGGAGACTTCGGTAACGGCAACGGAAGAGGGTGTGGTCGATAAAATTCAATTGAGTGGCGGATCATTGGTCAATAGTGACGACTTGGTGTTGGTGCTCAAATAAAATGGAAATCGTTTTGTGGTGCTGATCTCTCAAATGAAATTGTGACAATGGCCGCCTTAATTCGTGATAAAAGATGTTTTTACATACACACCCGTATGCACCTTTTCTATTTGAATCTGCGACAAAGCTTATTGTAGGTACCTTACCTCCACCACGTTTTACGACAGGAGACTTTAAAAAGGGAGATGTTGATTTTTGCTACGGTAGCCGTGATGGTCAGTTATGGCCTATTTTAGATAAAATTTTTGATTTAAATTTGAAATTCGAAAATTCAGACCTTGCCGTTACCCAACGCAAGGCATTTTTGAAGCAGCGTAAAATTGGTATTTGTGATATCGTTGCTAGTGCACAAAGAGAAAAAATAGATGCTTCCGATTTGGGAATGCGAAATATTGAACTGCGCAATATCTTGGGCTTTCTACATGATTATCCCAATATAGATACGCTTTTGTTTACAGGGGGAAACAGTAAAAATGGTCCTGAATATTTTTTTAGGAAACATTTAAAAGAATGGGGGGTAAAGCTAAAGGTCATTTCTGACCGAGTTCCGCGAATTCATGAGTTCATCCTTCCACCACGGGAAGACATGGTGTTGAAGAACAGCGCATCCCGTATGGTCAGAACCGTTTCACTTACTGCTCCTTCCGGTGCTGCCAATAGAGCAGTGGGTAGTCTTGACGAGTATAAACAAATGAAAATCCAAAATCCAAAATTCAACACGTTAGATTTTAGGGTTCTGCAGTACCAAGACTTCTTTTGATAGTTGTTCGATGAATTTGAATTTCTTTTGAGTTTATGAGAAATGGCTATGATGCATAGGGGTAGTGTAAGCGTTGCGAAGTAAAAAGTACAAAAACGGAACTAACTAAAAAGAGCCCTATCTTTTATGATAAGGCTCCTTCACGAGAACACTATATGAAAATGAAAAAATTACTTTGTTTTGTTTAATAGGATAAAATTAGGGTTTCCATACAGTAAAGTGAAATTATTGTTGTGAACTGTGTTGTTTTTGTCATGTAGTAAGATTAATTTGTTATTTGCGTTTAAAAGCTTCGGGCAACAAGGTATTTATCCCGATATTTAAACTTTCAATCGAAGGTTGATTGATGTACGCTCGAACGTACGTTTTTCAATCCATACTTAAAATTATATATGCAGCAGTTAGAGAGATTAAATGAGTTTAAGAAATCGGTTAACAATAAATTCAATGTTTACAACAGTTTATTTTTGAATCTTCCGTACCGGAATATAGAAAATGTGGGAATGCTGATTCCCCTGTTGCTCGATCAATGTAAAAAAGGTTTCAAAGCAGGGCAGAATCCGCAAGAAATATTGGAAGCGTTTTTTCAGAATTATGCCAATATTGAATCGGAGGAAGAACGGATCGATTTTATGTTCAGAATAATTCAGTATGTCGAACGCCAAGTTGTTTTGTACGATAGTGTTGAAGATGCTGCTTTTCCTAAATTACAACAGCATAGAAGGTCATTATCTATTAAAGATTATTTTGAACTGGTAGACAAAAATAAAAGTTGGGACAAGGTTTCTAAAAAACTATCTACCTTCAGTGCCCGCATCGTGCTTACGGCGCACCCTACGCAGTTTTACACCCCGGCGGTTTTAGATATTATATCCGATTTAAGGTCGCTTATTCTTGAGGATCGTATTGATGATATCGATATCACCCTTCAACAATTGGGCTTGACTTCGTTGATCAATGCCAAAAAGCCAACACCTTTAGATGAGGCTAAAAATATCATTTATATTTTGCGCCATGTATATTATGATGCGGTCGGCGATTTGTACGCCTATATCAAAGAAAATATCCACAAAGAAGATTTTGAAAATCATAATATCGTTAAATTAGGTTTTTGGCCAGGCGGCGATCGTGACGGTAATCCTTTCGTAACTGCCGATATTACTAAAGATGTGGCTGATGAGCTTCGCGTAAACTTGATGAAATGTTATTATAATGATTTAAAACAGCTTCAGAAAAAGCTAACATTTAAAGACGTTCATGAACTGATCAAGAAGCTGCGGGGCAATTTGTATATGGCAATGTTCGATACAAAGAAAACAGTAACTTTTAATGCCATTATAGAACCGCTTTTAGAGATTAGAACCCTACTTGTCGAGAAATACCATAGCCTGTATCTAAAGGAGCTGGATTATTTTATCGATAAGGTGAAAATATTTAAAACTCATTTTGCCACTTTAGATATTAGACAAGATAATAGCATCCATAAAAAAGTGGTGGAAGCTGTGTTGAAGAATAATAAATTCATAAAAGAATCTATAGAAGAGCTTTCTGAAGAAGCGTTGATTGATATTCTTATTCATAAAAATATCGAATTGAATGCCAAAGATTATGAAGAGGATATTATAAAGGATACTATTACTAACATATCGCAACTTCAGCGTATTCAAGATACCAATGGCGAAGACGGTTGCAACCGTTATATCATTAGTAATTCCGAAGACATTTTCGCCATACTTTTTGTTTATGGCCTGTTTCGATGGTGTGGTTGGTCCGGTAAGGAAATTACATTTGACATTGTTCCGCTTTTTGAAACCATGAAGGGCATGGAAGCGGCAGAAGAGACCATGCAGACTTTGTTCGATTTACCAGAATATAGACAACACCTTGAAAGCCGCAATAACAATCAGACCATTATGCTCGGTTTTTCCGATGGTACTAAAGATGGTGGCTATCTCAAAGCCAACTGGTCTATTCTCAAAACCAAGGAAACCTTATCTAAAGTCAGTGATAAAAATGGTATTAAAGCCATATTCTTTGATGGTCGAGGTGGGCCGCCGGCACGTGGTGGCGGAAAAACGCACCGTTTTTATGCGGCGCAGACCAAGAATATTGCCAACAATGAGATACAGCTAACCATACAGGGGCAGACCATTACGAGCACTTACGGTACCAAAGAGCAATTTATTCATAACAGTGAACAATTGTTGACGGCAGGACTTTCAAATAATCTCTTTGGGAAAGAGAACGTTATTTCCAGACAGGATCGCAAACTTATCGAAGAACTTTCCGATTTAAGTTTCGAGAAATACGATGCGTTGAAAAACCATGAAATGTTTATTTCCTATCTCGAAAATAGGAGTACCCTCAAATACTACCAAAAGGCCAATATTGGCAGTCGGCCGGGTAAACGGGGAAATAAAAAGAAATTAGAGCTCACCGACCTTAGGGCCATATCTTTTGTAGGTTCATGGAGCCAGTTAAAACAAAACGTACCAGGATACTTCGGTATCGGTACGGCTATAAAAACATTTAAGGATGCCGGCAGGCTGCGTGAACTCAAAAAGCTGTATAAAGATGTGCCCTTTTTCAAAGCTCTGATGCTAAATAGTATGATGTCATTATCGAAATGTTATTTTGAATTGACAAGCTATATGCAACAGGATGAGGAATATGGGGAGTTCTGGAATATTCTTCATACAGAATATAAGCTTTCAAAAGAGATGTTGCTTTTGATTTCCGGTAGTAAAGTATTAATGGAAAATGAAGCGGTTTCCCGAGAGTCCATAAAAATTCGTGAGAGTATTGTACTCCCGTTATTGGCGATACAGCAATATGCCCTGCAGAAAATTGGACAGAAAACCAGCTATAAAAAAGAATACGAAAAGATTGTCACCAGATCATTATACGGTAATATTAATGCCAGTAGAAATTCAGCATAATTTCTGAGGGGCGAACCTTTTTAGCTTTTTCGGTCAACGATTATTTATATTTGGTTAAAGAATGTAAATGATCGTTGGTTTTTAGTGTTTTGGAGGTTAAGGGCGGGTGAGGTTGCTTAGAAGTACGGTCTTTTTCGCTTTCAAGTACGCTTTTTCACTTGAATTGCTGACCATCTGCAGGGCCTTGTCGAGTGAATCAATGGCTTTGCCGATTTCATTGGTGTTTTTATAGTATTCGGCTTGGGTTCCATAAAATAAATACGCGCGTTGCTCTAGTTGATCGGGGTCAATTTCAGAAAGAACTTTAAGCGCCTCGTCGTTACGTTGCAACTGTAAAAGCACGATAGCGATGTTCAATGAGGTAAAAGATGAGTTTTGTAGCTTATCCAAGCTTTGATAATACACCAATATTTTACTCCAATCCGTGTCACCGAAAGTTTTGGCTTTAAGATGTTCAGAGGCAATGGCCGCTTCCATTTGATACGACGATATTTCGTTGTATTGGTATGATTTAGTCATGGAATCTTTTCCCAATGCTATTAATGGCGCATACCACAACGACCGATTCTGATGTTTAAGGTCTATTATTTTTCCGTCTTCCGACAGTTTACTTTCCAAACGAGCGGCATGAAAACAAAGTAAAGAGAATAGGGCATAACCGCCGCCAGTTCTATAATGTTCTTTTTTCAATAGCAATTGGCACAATCGTATGGCCTCACCGCATAGATTCCTTCGAATGAGCATATCTTTTCTATTGGAATGGAATCCTTCATTGAAAATCAGGTAGATAACTTCGTGAACCCTATGCAGCCGATTTTTTATGGTGTTACGTTCGGGTAGTTCAAAAGTGATTGATTTATCTTTAATGGTTTTTCGTGCCCTGGTCAGCCTCTTTTTTACCGCCGTTTCTTTTAACAATAGTGCCGATGCTATTTCTTTACTACTAAATCCGGCAATGGTTTTAAGGGCAAAGGCAATCTGGTCTTGCGCTTTTAGTTCAGGGTGACAGGCCGTAAAAATCATACGCAATTGGCTGTCTTCGATTTCATGATCTAAAAAAAGATGGTTGATGGTAATGGCCGATGGGCCACTATTCAAATTTGAAATTCGCTTTTGGTCGGCGGTAATTTTTCGAAGTAGGTCTAAAACACGATTTTTTGCAGCTTTGGTCAGCCATGCTTCCGGGTTTTCTGGCAGTTCATTTCGCCATTTCAAAGTAGCCGTCAAGAAAGTATCTTGAACCGCATCTTCAATGGTCTCTAAATGCGATAATCCGAATATGCGGGTTAAAATAGAGACCATCTTCCCGTACTGGTGACGGAAAAGATGGTCTATTTTCTGCTGCTTGATCATGAATTTTCTATTGATCGAAGACCATAACTTCCCGTATTTCTACGGTACCGCCCAAATCATAATCGGGGTAGTCTTGGGCAATCGTAACGACCGCGTCTGCATTTTCGGCGTCTACGATATAATACCCGCCAATAAGCTCCTTGCTTTCTGCAAAAGGGCCATCAACGATGGTTCGGTCGGGCCCCGAAACACATTTTGCGGTACTTATCAAGGCGTTACCACCTTTTAGAATACCAGCTTCTTCCATTTTATTGTTCCAGGCAAACCATTTCCCCATGCGGTTTTGTAGCTCATCGGGGGACAACCCTAATTCTTGATAATCGGCTCCGATAAAAATCATCATAAATTCTTTCATTTCTTTTTTGTTTAAATTAATAAAATCATTCATAGTAATGACGAAACTAGAAACTAAAAGGGGGACATTTTTTTTAATTTTCTGTGCATTATTTCTAAATTGAATGTCAAGATGTTTCTTTTTTGTTGGATTCCTTTTTATAAATTCCTTGAGGCTTGCTTCGCGGTTTCCACTTTTTTGAACCAATAAGCTATAGCGGCACGGTCAATTAGAGCAGACTATTAATCGGGCTATAATTCCGTTGATTCGCTTTTTTGTAAATAAGCTAATAAATCTATGATTTCCTTTTCCGATAGGGTTTTCAACAACCCCTCGGGCATCATAGATACCGATGAGGTTTCTTGCGACTGAATATCCGACTTGTTCAGCACCAATTGGTCTTGGCCAATAACGTGCAGGGTGAGTTGTCGTTCATTTTCCGCGATAATATTCCCAGAATAGGTGCGCCCGTCCCTACTTGTAATTACGACCATTTTATAGTCATCTTGAATGTCGCTACTTGGCTCTATTAAATTATTGAGCAAATAGTCGATGTCAGTTCTGTTTGATCCGGTAAGGTCGGGCCCTATTGTGCCTCCATTATCGAACAGTTTATGACAGGCGCTGCACGTACGTTCGAACATGGCCTTTCCATTAGATAGGTCTGCGGAGGTCAATACCTCTGGGGTCAGTAGTTTTTCGTATCGTCTGTAGTCTAGTGTCTTGTCATTGGACAATTGATCAATGGGCCCCCAGACTTCAACAAAACCATTGCCCACCACCCGGCGCAATTGACGGGCTACATAGGCCGGTACATCGTTCTTTTTTATAGCCTCGTCTTTTATTGCCTGGGTCAGCAGACGCCCATAAGTTCCCCGGGAGGCCAAAGTTTGCAGGGCTTCTCCCTGTTCCGGCGTATTTAATTTTTCAAATTGATCGAGTAGAAGACGACCAAAAGGTTCATGATTGTAGGCGGCCATGGCCCTGATGACGTGTAACCTAAGCCCCGGTTCGTTCAATAGCATGGGGAGAACTGCCATCAATTCACCACGTTGTTTGGATGCCAAACCCTCCAGTGCCTCGATTCGTGATTTTAGCGGTGCAGTCGTATCTTTTAAAGTAACCAAAAATTGTTTTGCGGCTTCGGTATCACCAAAAAGCTGAGCCACCTTTAGGGCAAGTGGCGCATTTTCTTCTTGGATTTTTAATTTAGCATAGACCATTTCCCAATTTTTTGGGGCAATAATATCCGAACGACCTTCCAGCCCGGAAAGCATACCTTTTAATAGGGCTTGGGACTGATCAGGATATTTCGTCAGGGCATTCACCACCAAATTTAATTGGTCGGCATCCATCAGACGTCGACTAATAAACTCGGCGATTTGTGGGAGTTGGCAAAAAACCAGCAAATCAAGTGCCTTGGCAGGCTCCTTTGCAACCAAATCCTCCATGCCGTACCAGATCATTTTTGGAATATTGTGGTCATCGTTGTCGCTATTCTTAGAAATCAATCCTTCGACTAGTTGCCATTGCGTCTCGGCATCGACCCGCTGTAAGGCCGCTGCCAAATAGAGCCGTACAACTGCTGACGGGTCATTTGTACTCATAGCTATCATGGTTTTCAAAAACTCACTAGAAGCATCTTTATCCTCACAACCCATTTGAATTGCCCACGCCCGAACATATTCATCAGAATCCGTGAGGGCCTTTTGCAATGCTTCCGAACTAAAATTATGGGTATTGTGAAGTGCCCACATGGCACGTAACCTATGGTCAGGATTTTCACCTGTGTTGAACAACTCTTTTAATTCCGTTATGGCCATTTCGTCTAGCGCACCTTTCGTGGCCCTAAATTGTAAAATAAGCCGTGCCCGACGGGCATGCCAATCACTTTTGCTGGTTTGTAATTGTACCAATTGTTCGTCACTTAACGCTCTTAAATCACCATATCTTCCTTCCCAGTTTTCCGCCAATGAATTTTGGGGACTTATGCGAAAAATTCTACCAGTTTCTTTATTGAGCACTTCCTTTCCGCAGATATCCGCGTCATGCCAATCCAACACATACAAATCACCAGACGGACCGATTTCCATGCTGAATCCGATCCATTGTGCATTGTTGGCCAGAAGAAAATCATCCCCATGTTGGGCGACAAAGCCCGAGCCCTTGGGTTCTAAAATATCGGAAAGCACAGCATGTTCGTGAATGTTCGCCATAAAAATACGGTCGTGATGCGTTTTTGGGAAGGCATCCGATTGGTAGATACGCGCCCCTCCGTGTGCCGAGCGGTGCCGATGATCGACGATGGTCTGAATATCGCCATACACGTAGGGGTTGAAATGTTGCCCGCCCTGGCGATGATAGATTCCTCCCGGTACTACATGAAATAAATGTGGAATTACACAGGCGCTAATGAATAGCTGCCCTTTTTTATCGTAATCAATGCCCCAAGGGTTGCTGAAACCATGGGCCACTACTTCAAAGCGTTGTTTTGTGGGATGATAACGCCAGACCCCACCGTTGATATCCACACCATCGGCTTCCAAAAGATCATCGGGAAAAGCTTCCTTATGTTTATAGATTTTACCTTTACCTTTTGGTTTTCTGATTTTAGACGGGGTCGCAAAGCCTTCCAATCCATATAACCATCCATCGGGTCCCCAATGAAAACTATTGATGGTTTCATGCCGGTCACGAATGCCCCAACCCGTCAATAGCACTTCAATATCGGTTTTGTCGGCGACGTCATCCCTATTTTTGTCGGGTACAAAAAGGAGGTTTGGTGGTGCGCCCAAGAACAATCCGTCGAAACCTACTGCAATGGCGGAAGGAAACGGAATGCCTTCCAAAAATACTTTACGGCTATCGGCGGTACCATCGTTGTCGGTATCTTCCAAAATGACGATCCTACTATCACCGGAATTCGAGAAACCGTCGACCCGTGACTCGTAATCACGGTTTTCGGCTACCCACAAACGACCATGATCATCCCAACAAAAAGCCATGGGTTGGGTTACCATGGGTTCTCCCGCCCATGCATTGGCTTTAAAACCATCTAACAGGGTCATTTCGGCGACGGCCTCCTGCGGATTTAAGAACTTCGCATTTCTGCCTTCTTCTTGGGCGATACCCCATAAAGAAGTTGTAGTATAGAGCGAATTACTTCCTATATAGTCGTTCCAGAGTTGGGTAAGGGCCAAATTGTTCAGTTCTCCCGTATAGGCGACAATACTGTTCTTAATAATTTCGGTCTCTCCAGATTTGATATGCCAATCGCCCATACGTGCGCGAACGGGGCCCACGCCCAATTGTCCATCGACCCGCCAAGGTTGCGGAAAGCCATTGTTATCGGGATGGTCAAAAATGGCAATATGCGCAAGATCTTTATGGCCGTCTATTTGCATGCCAACGTCCATCCACATGGCACGTTGGCCTTCGGCCTTTTCATTACGCTGCCGCGCGGCATTGACAGCTTCTCCTTTTATACCTTCTTTCCATGGCATACGCAAGAACAGCCCCCCATAATCGAATTCGCCTATGGTTATGTCTTTGATTGCTTTTCCCTGCCATTCAAGGTTCAATAGGATCTTGCCTTCTTTTTCAGTCATGGTCCATATTTGGGTTTCCTGTAGCATGGGGGTACCATCAACATCCAACATTTCATAAACCGTCTGCCAAGAGACTTCGGGGCCTTCTTCCTTTAGTACGTCAAAAGAGACTCGCTTCCAATGGTCGCCTTCGGGATGATGAAAAAAATCACGACCTATCTTCTTTTGCATCTCGGGCAGATCATCCTTCCTGTAAAAATATTTGCGTATCGTATCGGTAGGAGCACCTTTGCCGTTAACCCGAGTAAACCCCCAATAGAGTCCCGTTTGATGTTTATGGTGACCGGGGCTATATTCGGTGAGGGATCCGGTACCATCAGGGGCCATGATTGGATGTAAAAAGGGGCGAAAATCCGGTAAGGCATTTTGTGTGACCAGTACCTCGTCATCTCCTTGTCGAAACACCGACAAAGTTCCGCCGGCTGTGTCTTGTTTGATCTGTAGTACTCCTGAAGAATTCGTTACCGATTTTTTTTCGGTTTGATGACCGCAAGATGCCAAAATTGATAGTAGTAGTACGAGAAAAGGGAAGGACTTGGGTTGATGTGGCAGTTTCATTGATAAATATATGTTATGAATATTTTGAAAGGTGCTTTCTTCCAAGTTACAATTTAGGAAATTTAGAGGTACGTTATATTTTATATAGAATGGAGTGATGTGCGGAACCCTTTAAAAAAGAAAGACCCCGAAGTCGATTCGACTTCGGGGCCATGAACTATATTATTTTTCTAATCCTACTTTTTGTTTTGCTGATCTTTTATTGTTTTTTTATCAAAATCGAACTTGTTAGTGTCGACATTGGTATTCCCCGTTGGGTTCGTCGGATTACTTTGTTCGACTTTTCGTTTAAATTTTCTTTTATCATCTATCAATCCCATAATTATTTGCTTTTTAGGTTAGTAGATAATATAAGGTTCTGAACCCGGAACCTCCGTTAAAGCCTTGATAAACCTTTGTTAGTAAGTGTTAATTAGGCTTTGTATCCATTACCTTTAAAACTGCCAACCGTATCAAAAGCAAAAATGGAAATCCGTGAAAAATGACATCGAACCAATCTTTAAATTGCATACCAACAGCTCCTCCCATAATCCATTTGATTTTGCCCCAAATATGAGGTTCGGGGAAAAATGGTGCGAGCCCCAATGTCAAACAGAGTAGGATGACGACTTTCCAATTAGCGACTAGGTCTTTCACTAGCGGATTTTTTTAATAAAGCTGGCAATGGAATCCACCCCGTTTTCGGTCAAATGTTTGATAAAGGCCGACCCGATAATGGCACCTTTTGCCGTCTTGGTGGCCGCTTGAAACGTTTCTGAATTGCTGATGCCGAAGCCTACGATTTGTGGGTTTGCGAGGGATAAGGAAGCGATACGCTCGAAATAATTTTGCTGTTCTTGTCCGAAACCTGATTGCCCCCCGGTAACACTTGCAGAACTGACCATATAAATAAACCCTTTGGAGACGCTATCGATAAACCGTATACGCTCATCGGAAGTCTGCGGTGTTATCAGAAATACATTGATCAAGCCATATTTTTCAAAAATGGCCTGGTATTCTTCGTGATAGACGTCGACCGGTAGATCGGGAATGATCAAACCGTCAATACCGATTTCTTGACATTTTTTACAGAAGGCCTCAACTCCATATTGAAGCATGGGATTAAAATATCCCATGATGATCAGGGGAATGGAAACGGATTGGCGAATGTCTTTCAATTGGTCAAAAAGAATCTCGGTGGTCATTCCATTTTTTAGGGCGGCTGTGGAACTCGCTTGTATGGTGGGGCCATCGGCCAATGGGTCACTAAAGGGAAGTCCGATTTCAATCAGGTCAACCCCATTTTTTTCAAGATCTTGAATGATTTTTACAGTGTCGTTTAAGGCGGGGTAGCCTGCCGTAAAGTAGATGGAAAGTATTTTTCCCGTCTTGCCGTCGGGCAGGTTGTTCTCTTGTATTTTTTGATTGATTCTGTTCATTATTTGTATGTTTATTCCCGCGAAGGCGGAAATCTTATTTCTTTATTGTTTGGTCCCGGCGCGAAGGCGGGTATCTTTTGTATTTTTCCAAGGGTTGATCTCCCAACATCCAAAATCAGTATCACGGATTGTAATCCAGGTCGGGAAACAAATTTTTTAATTGGTTATAAATTTCTTGGTTCGACTTACTTCTCGAGGAATAATAAATCTGTTCGCCATTATTTTTAGTAATCATTACATAGGGTTTAGCTTCGTTGTTGAGTATTAATTTGACGCGTTTTCCATCTTCTAGTTTAAAGTATCCTTTGTGCACGGTACCAGAAGAAAATCCGTTGGTCCGTTTTTTGATTTCTGGTAATTGTTCAATCACTTTCACGGATTGTATTTCCGAAGGGTCGATTTCTTCGCCATAAAAACCTTCAAGCGTAATCTGGTTTTTATCAAAAATAATCTCGTCTTCCTGATATCCCAAATAGAAGATGGCGCCCACAAAGACTAAGGTTCCAATAAGTATGGCCATTCCTACTTTAAGCTGGGTTCGACTTGATTTTACATTTTTAAAATACCCGCGGCTTGTCCACATAAAATAACTATAGGCTAAAATGGGGTAGACCACTAAGAAAATTCCACCAATATTCGGACTCAAATAGTTTAAAACCAATGCAATGACCATAAACGAAAGTCCCAAAAAAATATGGAACTTTCTAAAATGCGCCAGATATGGTTTTAGCTCCACTTTGTCTCGCTGCTCTTTAGACATGGTATTGTAGCCGGAGAGGAGGTATTTGGCATTTTTCTCGGTAATAAGAAAGCCTATACCTATAAAAAGAAGTCCGATGCCAATTATAACATAGTCCATAAGCAATGATTTAACTAAAGCCAGCTTCCCGCATTCGCGGGAAGGATAAAACAAGTTTACAGATTAAAATATTCAATATAGGTGTTAAGATCTTTGTCGCCGCGGCCGGATAGGTTGATGACCACTATATCTTCAGGTTTGAATTTACGATGTTCCAAAATAGCAAAAGCATGCGATGATTCTATGGCAGGGATAATGCCCTCGAGTTTCGACATCAAAAGCCCAGCTTGCATGGCATCGGCATCGGTGATGGAAATAAACTCACCACGACCTGACCGGTATAAGTGGGCATGCATGGGGCCAACCCCGGGGTAATCCAATCCTGCGGAAATGGAGTATGGCTCGGTAATCTGTCCGTCAGGGGTTTGCATTAATAAGGTTTTACTACCGTGAATGATTCCGACTTTTCCCAATGCGGAAGTCGCGGCACTTTCACCTGAATCGATGCCCTTACCAGCGGCTTCTACGGCAATGATACCCACGTCTTCTTGGTCTAGATAATGATAATAAGCCCCGGCGGCATTACTACCACCGCCTACACAGGCTACGACGTAATCGGGATTTTCTCGACCTTCCTTTTCTTGCAACTGTGTTTTGATCTCAGCGGAAATAACCGACTGAAACCGTGCCACCATATCGGGGTAGGGGTGCGGACCCACCACGGAACCGATAATATAATGCGTGTCGACGGGGTTGTTGATCCAATCGCGTATCGCCTCGTTGGTCGCATCTTTTAAGGTACGGCTACCGGAAAGGGCCGGTCGAACTTCGGCACCCAACATTTTCATACGGGCTACGTTCGGTGCTTGACGGGCAATGTCGATCTCCCCCATATATACCACACATTGAATGCCCATAAGTGCGCAGACCGTGGCTGTGGCGACACCATGTTGCCCAGCACCGGTTTCGGCAATAATTCGGTTTTTACCCAGCTTTTTGGCCATCAATATCTGCCCGATCGTATTGTTCACCTTATGGGCACCGGTATGGCACAGGTCTTCGCGTTTTAGGTAAATTTTTGTATTGTACTTCTCCGAAAGGCGATTCGCAAAGTATAATGGCGTTGGTCGGCCTACATAGTCTTTTAAAAGTTGATCGAACTCTTTTTTGAACGAGGGTTCGTTCATGATACGAATGTAGTTCTGGCGTAGTTCTTCGGTATTCGGGTATAGCATTTCTGGAATAAAAGCTCCGCCGAACTCTCCGTAATATCCTTTTTCGTCTGCTTGATATGTCATTTTATCATTTTTATTTCCATGAAAACGGAAATCTGTTCTGTTTAATCTTTCTGTTTTCTCTTAATTCCTTACAATAGGCTGTTTGTCATCCCACGTTAAAGCACCTACCTTTTGGGCCCAACCTTTCCATAGGGTTTCCAACTCCGTTGCTTTTTCTGGCATTTGCTCGATGAGGTCGTTCAATTCACTTCTGTCAGATTCAAGGTCGTACAATTCCCAGTTGTATTCCGAATCTTTTTTCCATTTCGAGACCAATTTGAATTTCCCAAGCCGAACCGCCTTATTGCCTTCATGTTCCCAGAAAATGGCCCTGTCCGCTAAATCTTGATTCTTGAATGCGGGCGTGAGACTAATTCCTTCCAAGGGGGTGATGGTATTGCCGCTGAACGTATCTGGATATTCTCCACCGGCAACATCGATACATGTGGCCATAATGTCTATCAAATGCCCAGGTTGGTGCCGGAATTCGTTTTTTGCCGCAATTCCCGAAGGCCAGTGTACGATCAACGGTGTGGCTATTCCCCCTTCATGTACCCAATGTTTATAGGTTCTAAACGGTGTATTGCTGGCATTTGCCCACGGTTTACCATAGCCTAAATAGGTGTCGTCGCCTCCAGGTTCCAAGCCTTTTCCGACTAGTACAGGTCTTCCGTCACGGGTATACCTTGGAACCATATCGGTTTGAAATTCACCTTCTTTCATAGGTTTTTTCTCATCGGGATCGATATCACGGTAATGGGGGGCAATGGAATCGACAAAACCATATTCTTCGGCACACCCGCCATTATCCTGTAAAAAGAAAACCAAGGTATTCTCTTTTATCCCTTTCTTTTCCAGTGAATTCATTACGCTGCCAATACCTTGGTCCATACAATCGACCATGGCCGCATACACTTCCATAAGCGAACTGTACCAACTTTTTCGTTCTGCATGCTCCCAATCGGGAATACCGTCTTTTTCCGATAACTTCCATTCGGGTTTGATCAGGCCCATTTTAAGCATTTGTTCGTATTTGGTTTGCCGCAGCGCATCCCAACCCTCGTCGAATTTGCCTTTGTATTTTGCGATATCCTCAGGTTTGGCATGCATGGGCCAATGGGCCGCCGTATAGGGCAGGTACATAAAAAATGGTTTTTCGGTATCGTGTTCTTCTATAAATTTAACGGCATTGTCGGAAATGGCATCCGTATAATAAAAATCTTTTGATGGAGCGATAAACTCGTTGCCACGGGTCAATGAATTGGGGTCGAAAAAACTTCCGGCGCCGTGAATGGTACCAAAAAATTTATCGAATCCTCTTTGTAAAGGCCAATTGTCTTTGGACGGATTTTCTTCTGATGCCTTATAAGGAGTAACATGCCATTTGCCTGACATATAGGTAGCGTAACCTGCCTGTTTTAAAACTTCGGCGATGGTCACCGCATTTTTGCTCAAATCACCACGGTAGGCATCGCTGCCCCGGTCGCTCATCATATGGCCTATACCTGCCTGATGTTGATAAAGCCGCGTTAAAAGTGATGCCCTGGTAGGGCAACAACGCGCTGTGTTATAGAATTGGGTAAACCGCAAACCATTCGCTGCGAGTCCGTCAAGAACAGGTGTATTTATCACCCCGCCATAGGAGCCGATATCGGAATAGCCCATATCGTCTGACATGATAAGAATGATGTTCGGTCTGGTGTTTTTGGGTTTGTCGGTTTCGCAACTTGCCAAATTGATCAAACTTAGAAGGCTTACAATTAGTAATTTGGATCTTGTCATTTTATCTATTTAAAATCAGCAGGGACAAAAGTAAATGTCTCTCCTTCGGTTGTTTCTTGTGAAATCGATTTCCCTTTATATCGTAAATTTAGCTTGTTTCCTGTTAGGGATTTAACCTCCACGGCGACTAATGTTCCATCCTTCCATTCGATGGAGAGTTCAAAAGCCCCCCTTCCTTTTATTCCGGAAATCTTTCCTGAAGAAAGTGCTGAGGGCAGTGCAGGAAGAATATCCTGAAAAGAGTCGCCATTTTTATCCCTTAAATGCGATTGCAACAGCATTTCGGTAACTCCCGAAGTGGCGCCAAAATTCCCGTCGATTTGAAAAGGCGGATGCGAATCGAACAAGTTAAGATAAAGCCCGCCTTTATCTTTCATTTCAACACCTTGTTCGATTGAGGGCACCATTAAATTGCGAAGTAATAAAAAGGAATGATCACCATCTAATAGTCGTGCCCAAAAATTTATTTTCCATGCCCTTGACCAGCCCGTGCCACCATCTCCACGGTGTGATAGGGTAACCTTTGTTGCTTCTGCCAGTTCTGGTGTTGTTGAAGGGTGAATTTCATTGCCCGGATGCAGCCCCCACAAATGGGAGACGTGTCGATGCTTGTTTTCAGGGTCATCTTGGTCAATGAGCCACTCTTGCAATTGCCCGTGTTTACCAATTAAATTCGGTGCTATTTTAGCGCGTTTCTCTTTCACTATTTTTATAAAATCGGCATCTACATCGAGAATTTCAGCAGCTTCTATGGTATTGGCAAAAAGGTTTCTGATAATTTGATGATCCATAGTTGTTGCCATGGCCAGCCCTCCGATCTCGGGGCTATTCGTTGGTCCGCTTACCAGCCATTCCGAATTGTTCGGGTCGGGAACCAGATATCCGACAAAAAACCGTGATGCCTCTTTTAAAATGGGGTACGCCTTATTTTTTAAATATGCGGTGTCATTGGTGTATTGATAATGCCACCAGAGATGCTGGCTTAGCCATGCTCCACCAGTGGGCCAAATTCCGTGATTGGCGTTGTTTATCGGTGCGGCACCGCGCCAGATATCGGTATTATGATGCGCGACCCAACCATCGAGATTGTAATGTTCTTGGGCTATATTTTTTCCGGTAACCGACAGATCTTCTACCATCTGGCGCAATGGCTCGGATAGTTCTGAAAGATTGGTCATTTCAGCCAACCAGTAATTCATTTCAGTATTGATATTGATAGTGTATTTGCTGTCCCAAGGCGGCGCTAATTTATCGTTCCAGATACCTTGTAAATTGGCGGGCTGTGTACCAGTTCTTGATGACGTAATCAATAAATACCGCCCATACTGATAAAGTAGGGATACTAAATTTGGGTCTTCATCTTGTTGAAACGAAATCAACCTTTCGTCGGTCGGCCGATTTGAAAGCTCCGATTTTCCTAAATCTATTGCTACCCGATTGAAGAGTTCCCGAAAATCTGCGAGGTGTTTCTCCTTAATTGATTGATACGATTTGCCGTTTAGGTTGTCGAGGTATTTTATACATAGTTCCGTGGGATTGCCACTGATGTCTTGATAGTCGACAAAACTCGTTGCCGCTACAAGGTACAGGGTTGCACTGGTGGCGTCAATGACTTTGATGACACTGCCTTCCTTTACCAGTTCACCCCCATCATTGACCACTTTTAAGCGTGCTTCAAAGGTTAGTTTGCTTTCGGGATAGGGTTTGTTTTGAAAATCCAGTGCTTTGGGATAATCATTGGCTTTCCCCTTTAGAACAACTTCATCGCCCTCAACGGAAACCTCATATTCCGAATGTGGAGAATCTAGCCCGATGTTAAAAGTCAATGCACCCTTTTTTGAACTCTCAATATGGGTAATAAGGGCTTGGTCTGGTTCTGATGCAAAAACTTCCCTTTTAAATTTTACGCCGTTCATTTCATAAACTACCGATGATAGGGCATCTTCGAGATCGAGTTGCCTTTTGTAATTGTCAACCGCTTTGTGGTCGGGGAAATCGAGCAATATATTCCCGAAAGGCTGGTAACAGAATTGTCCGAAAGGTTGTGACATAAAACGATCATTCGCTAGGTCTTGGGCTTCTATTTGTTTGCCATCCCAGAGAAGCTGGCGGAGTTCATTCAAAACTTCAGAAGCTCCTTCATGGGTGTAGTCATGGGGTTGGCCGGTCCAAAGGGATTCTTCATTAAATTGAATGACCTCTTTATCTACGCCTCCATACACCATGGCGCCCATACGGCCGTTACCGAGGGGAAGTGCCTCTGTCCAGTTCGCTGCGGGTTTCGCATACCATAACATCAGCGAAGGGTTTAGCGATTTTTCGGGTTCCGTATGGTTACAAGAAAATAGGGTCAGTACGAATAGTAGCAGTATGTTTTGATGTAGCCTTTTTGTCATTTTATAGTTGCTAATTTTATTTTATCACTTTCCATATTTTCTTAATTGCCCATAATGCTTTTGTGTATGGTTAGTTGCGTGGTTTAGCATTTAAGTTTGCAAGTACACACCAAACTGAAAATCCGCGAGCCCCGAGGCTTCGGGGTTCAGAAGTTAGTGAGAACAAGCAATTGCTTATGGCCATTGTTGTGCGTTCGTTATTTATGGTTAATTAAACATTGAGAATTTATTGGTTCTTTTACAATACTTGTTTCAACATAGTCAGTTTCCATTATCGTATTAAAACATTTTTTTCCTTTATATTTTTTTGCCGGAATATGCTTGCATTCAACAAAGTCAGACTTACAAATTGAACATTCAGTTTTTGTCGCAATTCCAGTAACACTTAGTCCATTCAGTCGATTTTGAGAAATTCTTCTTTTAACTACTTTATCATTTATTATCATTTTTGATTTTAGTCCTTCATCATCACTCCAAAGCCAACACCAACCAACAATTTTTGGCTTATGTTCTAAAAAGACTGGTGTAGGTAAATCTTCATAAGGTGATTTTATTTCAAAACATTTATCAAATCCATCTTTTAATTCTTTTCTTCTTTTGTTAATCAGTTTATGATTATTGGTATCTTGAGGTTCTCCCAAATAGTTATAAGTTCGAGTTGAGTTATCAATTTTAATATTGATATTTTCTTTAGATACTTTTTCTTTTTTGTCTAAAAGTTTTTGAATTTGATTCGAAATAATGTTGGTTAATATTGTTATTGGAATATTAATCAAGGTTATAATAATTGGGTCAGCAAAAAATTCCGCAATTCCTTTTTTATACAGATATTGTACTGGAAGTCCATTGTCAGGTTCAATGGCAACTTCGTAACCTTCAGTACGTAAGTGCTTAACAAGCAGTAAAGTATCCCTTGTAATTAGTTTTCTATTTGGAAACCTATTTTCATAAGGGTTAAATGTGTCTATCTTTATTATTTTCTTCTTTCCCAAGGTTTTTCTTTAATGACGCACAATGGTCTCGGCTATGAATAGTTGTGTGGGTTAGCACTTAGCTTTGCAAGTACACACCTAACTGAAAATCCGTGAGCCTCGAGGTTTCGGGGTTCAGAAGTAGGCGAATACCAAGAGATTAGTTTTATACGTTGTTGTGCGTTCGTTTTATCCAGCATTATGATGAATTTCTATATTCTTGGGAATATCTTCAAGTCCACAAATCTTGTCTAATCTTTCAAGGTTTTTAGTATAAGATATATTCTCTAAGTAATCGCTTTTGGCATTAATGATTATTTCGTTAATATTTCTGTTACTTTCAATTTCATGTGCTATTTCATATAGAAATTTTCTCCACCAACCATAATAAAAATACCTCAAACTTTGTAAAATTTCTTTATTTTTTTTCAAAAGTGCTTATAACAAGATAAAATTCTAATAGTTGATAAACGACCTTTGTATCATCTGCTAATTCTTTATCCTCTTTTTTTCCTGATTTAGCAAAATTGTACTCAATCAGTTTTTCTTTATATTTTTTTTTATTTTCCCACTTCTCTTTTACAATCCAAGCTTCACTTCTTATTTTTTTAAATCGTTCACCATTAAATTCTCGAAAAAGTTCAATAGTTTTTTTTTGAATATCTCTTTGAATACTTTTTTTTGAGTAAATGATTGCAACAATAATTGATATGAAACCTGTCAAAGATATTGCAGTTCCCATAATTTTTAATGTACTATCCAGACGCTTGTCATTAATTGGTTCACTAAAAACATCATAGTCAATAAAAATATTAACAAAGAAATATATTACTATGGATAATAGAATACCCAATAAAACAATCAATATAAAAGGGCCAATTAATTCAAGGAAATATAATCTTAATTTTTTCTTCATAATATTTTTTAATGACGCACAATGGTCTCTTGTATGAAACGTAGCGTGTAAAAGGACGCTTTCGTTGCGAATTATACACGAGCCGAATTTTTAAATATTTCTTTTTTTTTATTAAAAGCCAAATCTAAAAATTTGGCGGTCTTCGCAAATACACACATACCTTTCGCAAAGCCAATATTAGATATGTTTTATATACATTCTTGGCAGTAGTATTATTTCCCCAGTATTTCACTGATATATATTGAACGATATTTTTCAGGATATTCAACTTGTACTCCGTGCGTGCCATTTTTAAATAAAAACCATTTTTTAGATGGTGCAATAATTGAATCAAAATACGCTTTAGCTACGGACGTTTCGGTAAAATGATCGTTGTCTCCTTGTAATATGTAAACTGGCACTTTCAATTCGGGAATATCACGCATTAGATTCATATCGATAGCTGTAGATTCTAAAATCTTAGATGCAGGATAGTAGGATTCAGGACTGTTTATCATATCAGTAAATTTTTCTTTAAACGTCAACCCATTATCTAAAAACATACTTTTAATAAAATTAAAATCGGTCTCTAATTTTATCGGTGCATACTTCATTACAATCTGTCGTTCTATTTCGAAGGCTTCAGTTACTGAATTTTTTGAATTTTTAACATAAGGTGGTTTTCCAATTTGTTTTAATTGATTGATTGAAATGGTATCATTATGTTTTTGCGATTCTGACATTGCAAATTCATAAGATAATTCTTCTGAAAGTGATAGGTTAGCCATCAGACCACTACCAATATAGGCGTGATATAATTCAGGTTTTTTTTGAACCATATAAGCTGCTACCGCTGTTCCCCAAGATAAACCTTCGATGTAAATTTTTTCTTTTTTGAAAGTCTTTTTTAAGTAGTTTGATAGTTCCAAACCATCATCTACTATATGGGTTAAGGTAATGGACGAATCAGGTATACTATCATTATAGGCTAGTCCAGAGCCTCTTTGTTCCCAATAACAAACCGTAAATATATCTTCCAAATCAACTCCTGTGAGTCTATAAATTACAGGTAAAATTGGTGCTCCTGGTCCTCCGTGAACTATTAGTAGTACGGGATTATTCTTGTCTTTTCCTCTAATAGTAATCCTTTGTGGAACTCCATTTATTGTCATGTCCTCGTGCATAGCGATACTATTCGGAAGAACATTACCCTTTTCGTCTAAAAAAGGTTCTTCGTTTCCAGAACTATTGATTCGAATTATTAGTAATACAACTAAAACAAACGCAACACTTGTTCCCAGTAAAATCAAAAACCACTTTCCTATTTTCTTTAATATTTTCATATGTTCTTAATTAGTTCTATGGTTTTTCTTATTACCGCCAACAATTGTATATGATCATTGATCTTAACCCCCTTATACGCCCAATTGTTTTTTAAACTCTTTTAGTTTTCCCACTTGCTTTAATCCCGGCTGCGATTCAAACCTACTGTTTACATCGATGACCTGGCAGTATTTTGATTCCGGTTGCTGTAGAAAGGTTTTGATGGCGTCGACTTCTTCTAAACCAATCCCCCCGCTTAAAAAATAGGGCTTGGTCGAAGGGTAGTCTTGCAACACCTGCCAATCAAAAACATAGCCATTGCCGCCCGGGAGTTTTCCTTTGGTGTCAAACAAATAAAAATCGCAAACGGCTTCGTAAGGTTGTAATTCGTCAAAATCAAAGTCGTCTTTGATAGAGAATACTTTGATGATTTGCACTCGGGGTACAGCCGAAGCGTATTTCTCTTTCAATGTTTTACAATATTCCGCACTTTCACTACCGTGCAATTGAACGGCCTGTAAATCGAAACGGGTTATCTTTTCCATCACTTCTTCAATGGTAGCATCGACAAATACACCTACTTTTTTGATTCCGTGCGGTAACAAGGGCATTTCCCCTTCGAAAAAACGGGAAGACTTTTTATAAAAAATAAAACCCAAGTAATCGGGTCGCAATGCGGCCACTTCCGAGGTATTCAATTTCATTCCGCAGACCTTAATCCCCACCCCAGCCCTCCCCAAAGCGAAGGGAGCTTGAATTCTCGTATGTTTAGGATTGGTTTTCATTAAGAAATAGTGTCATTTTCTTTGATTATTCCGAGGCACGAAGGAATCCGTTGATCATTCCTCCGTTCCTCGGAATGGCGTCATTGTTTTAATTCATTGATAAATGCCGTGGCACTTGCTCCGGGTTCGTCCGTTTTCATAAAATTTTCCCCGATCAAAAACCCTTGATAACCATAGGGTTTTAAAGCGGTAATGGCACTGACCGAACTGATGCCGCTTTCAGAGACTTTGACAAATTCATCGGGAATCAATGCCGATAACGACTTGCTGGTTTCTAAACTGACCTCGAAAGTTTTTAGGTTCCGGTTGTTTACGCCTAACATATCTAAACTTGGCATGATCGATTTATGCAATTCTTCTTCGTTGTGCACTTCCAATAGCACGTCGAGGCCTAACCCTTTGGCGGTTTCGGATAGGACTTTTATTTCTTCCCGGGTCAGAATGGCGGCAATCAATAGAATGACATCGGCACCGTGCGCCTTTGCCTCAATAAGTTGATATTCGTCAATTATAAATTCTTTGCGCAGCAACGGCATTTGAACCGATGCCCGGGCCAATAGCAGATCATCTAAGGATCCACCAAAATATTTTCCGTCTGTCAAGACCGACATACCGCAGACGCCCGCATTTTCGTAACCACTAGCGACATCTTGTACGTTTAAACTTTGATTGATTTCCGATTTTGAGGGCGACCTACGTTTGTGTTCGGCAATAATGCCCGTAGAACTATTGCGTAAGGCAGTAGCCAGGGATGGACTTGCGCGGTCAAAAAGCACGGAGTTTTCCAATTGGGAAACTGGGATAATCGATTTTCTTAAATCGACCTCTTTGCGTTTGTCCGCTACTATTTTATCAAGAATGTTCATTTGGTATGGTTGTCATTGCGGGCCAGAAGCCATACGTCACATTTTAGACAGTTTGCTTCGCTTCGCTCGTAACGACGTTTTTAATTTTTACTTAATTCCTGTAATTTTTTCAATGCATGTAATCCTTTTCCGCTCAACAGCGATTCTTTGGCCTGTTCAAAACCTGCTTTTGGGGATATCGACTTTACCGTGGCAATGGCAATACCCGCATTGGCACAGACAACATTATTCTGTGCTTCGGTGCCGCGACCATTGAGTACGTCAAGAAAAATTTGAGCTGAATCTTCGATGCCTTCCCCGCCCACGATTTCGCTTTGTTTTACGGAAGGAACCCCAAAATCTTCGGGTTTTAACATGCCTTCCGAATTGTTGGAAATGGTTTTGGTGCTTCCCGTCAGCGATATTTCATCGTATCCGTCAAGGGCATGTAGGATCGTAAAGCGTTTGTCTGTGTTTTGATAGAGATAGCCGTACATGCGTGCCAACTCCAAATTAAATACCCCCACCATCTGATTCTTCGGAAATGCCGGATTCACCATCGGCCCCAACATATTGAAAAAGGTCTTCACACCGAGTTCCCTGCGAATCGGCGCCACATTTTTCATAGCCGGATGGAACAGGGGTGCGTGTAACACGCAAATGCCCGCTTCTTCAATCGATTTCGTTAAAAAATCGGCCTCGTTGCTGAATTTAATGCCCAAAAACTCCATGACATTGCTGCTCCCACATTTTGAGGAAACCCCATAATTACCGTGTTTGGTGACTTTTACATCGGCGCCGGCCGTAACAAAAGAAGCCAAGGTAGAGATATTGAACGTATCTTTTCCGTCACCACCTGTACCACATAAATCGATAGGGTTATAGTCGGAAAGGTCAACGGCCAAGCAAAGTTCTAGCAGGGCATCGCGAAAACCTTCCAACTCTTCAATAGTAATGCTACGCATCATATAAACGGTCAAAAAGGCCGCAATTTGGCTTGTGTTGTAATCGCCTTTGGCAATATTGACCAAAACCTGTTTCGCATCTGCTTTGGTGAGCATATCGTGGTTGATCAATTTGTTGAGTGTATCTTTCATAATCCTCGTCCCAGCCTTCCGCAAAAGGGAAAGAGCTGATTTTTAGTTAATATTCCGTATTTTACTAAAGTTACCATTTTTTGTTTCCAAAGTCTTTGGCCCCAAATTTAACGTCTCCCTTCTATTTTCTTCCAAGTATTTAGATTTAAGATAAGAGATATTGGGCCTGAGTGAATTTCTTCATTGGGAAAAGAATCGGTCTGTTTATACACCAGTTCTACAAGCAACATTGATTTTTGCCTTACGATAAGTTCCTTATAATTGTTCATTGCTACTTTTTGGTATAAAACACTGCGCTGCATAATACCACAGTCTAGGTACTACATACTCACTTCTCACTACGCTATACTATTTTTCCCAAGCCAATTGGCCAATATTTTTTTTCCTTCGGGAGTCAGCACCGATTCGGGGTGAAATTGTACGGCGCATACATCATAATCGCGATGCCTTAGCGACATAATTTGTCCGTTTTCATCGAATGATGTTGCCTCTAAAACTTCCGGTAAATTCGGGTCTACGACCCATGAATGATACCGGCCCACTTCAATTTCCCGGGCCATTCCGTCAAAAATAATATCATCTTTGGTGATTTTAATTTTGGTAGCCGTGCCGTGATATACCTTGTCTAAATTAATCAAGGAACCGCCGAAAACTTCGGCAATGGCCTGTTGGCCCAAACAAACGCCGAAAATTTGTTTTGTAGGGGCATAAGTAGCGATTATCTGTTTTAAAAGTCCGGCTTCATCGGGAATTCCCGGGCCGGGCGACAGCACAATTTTGTCGAACGCATCGACTGCTTCAAGCGTGAGTTGGTCATTACGCTTTACGACCACTTCGCAATCAAGGTCTTCAAGATAGTGCACCAAGTTGTAGGTGAAACTATCGTAATTGTCTATAACTAATATTTTCTGCATTTTCATATCGTTTGGGCTATTTCGAGTGCTTTGGTCAACGCGCCCAATTTATTATAGGTTTCTTGTAATTCATCTTCTGGATCCGATGCGGCCACCAAACCTGCCCCGGCTTGATAGTGCAATTGGTGATTTTTGCTGAGAAAGGTGCGGATCATAATGGCATGGTTGAAATTTCCGTTAAAATCCATAAATCCGATGGCTCCGCCGTAATAGCCCCTGCTCGTCTTTTCATATTTTTCGATCAATTGCATCGCCATATGCTTGGGAGCACCACTTAGCGTACCTGCCGGAAAGGTGTCGGCCACTACTTTCATGGTCGAAATATTGTCTTTTTTTTGACCGATTACCCTAGATACCAAATGGATGACATGAGAAAAGAACTGTACCTCCCTATATTTGTCTACTTTGACCATATTGCCATTGCGACTCAGGTCATTGCGGGCAAGGTCGACCAACATTACATGTTCGCTATTTTCTTTGTCATCTTCGGTAAGTTCTTTGGCGAGAATGGTATCTTTTTCATCGTCTCCCGTTCTTTTGAAAGTTCCAGCGATAGGGTGTATTTCGGCCTTTCCGTCTTTTACGATAAGTTGGGCTTCGGGAGAGCTTCCGAAAATTTTAAAATCGCCAAAGTCAAAATAAAACAAATAGGGGGAAGGGTTCACCGATCGCAAGGCACGGTACACATTAAACTCGTCTCCTTTGAAACCTTGTGAAAATCGTCGTGAGAGCACCAATTGAAAAACATCACCGCGTTGGCAGTGTTTTTTTGCTAAACGAACGTGCTCTTTGTACTCTTCATCTTCTAAATTTGAGGCGACATCACCTTCCATCTGAAAATTATAGGAGGCAAAATTGCGAACATTCAAAATATGTTCGATTTCGGCGGTATTCTCTTCACTTTGATAGCAATGGGCAAAAATGTAGGCTTCGTTCTTAAAGTGATCAATAGCAATTACATTTTTATAAATCGCATAGTAGACATCGGGAATGGTCAGCGAATTTTCCTTTTTTGAAATGTCGATATCCTCATAATAACGAACCGCATCATAGGCCATATAACCGAAAAGGCCATTATTGATAAACTTGAAATCATTGTCTTGTACCTTGAAATGCTGTCCGAATTCATGGATCATGTTGACTACATCGGTGGTATCGTCAATGGGGGTTTCGTTGATGGTTCCGTCGGGGAACTGTTGCGTAACGATTTCATTTTCAATTTTTATCGAGGCGATCGGGTTACAACAGACATAGGAAAAGCTATTGTCGTTGGCATGATAATCACTGCTTTCCAACAATATACTATTCGGAAAACGGTCGCGTATTTTCAAGTATACACTTACCGGTGTAATAGTATCGGCTAATATCTTCTTCTGATGCGAATGGAGCTGGTATAACATATATTTTTATTCATTTAGTTTGATTTCCGCCTGTGCAGAAATAAAATTAAAAAAGCATTAATAAAAAAGGCTTGTCGTGATGACAAGCCTTGTATGGTTTAACTACAATGATGCTTAGCTCACGAAGGTTGTCGTAAGTTGTTCCACCACCAAGTATTTGTTCTACATGTATTCATTGCGTCAAATATAGAAATCATTTTTAAAACCGACAATATACTGTGCTTAAAAATAACAAAACCTGCTTCTCGAGTGTGAAAAGCAGGTTTTTGGTTTTGAATCTAAGTCTGTCTAGAATACCAAATCAACGACAAGGTCAAATTCATCGTAAATTAGTTTATCGCCTAAATTTTCGAAGAAATCGCCTGATCTGAATTTAATATCATATTCGGTACGATCTACTTTCATTGTGGCGGTAGCTTTGCTTCCATAAACCGAAACATCAAAGGTAACGGGTTTGGTCATGCCCTTGATTGTTAAATCTCCTGTAACTTCATATGAGTTTTTACCTGTAGATTTCACATTGGTGAAGACCAATTTAGACGTTTCGTGCTTTTCAACGCTAAAGAAATCGTCAGACTTTAAATGGCCTTCCAGTTTACCTTTGCCGTCACCTTCCATATCGGTGGAAACCAAAGTGGTCATGTCGACCAAAAATTCACCACCGACCAATTTGTCGCCATCAAACTCCAATGCACCTTCTTTTAAATCGATAGTCCCATGATGCGAACCTGTTACTTTATATGCTTTCCAAGTGACGGTGCTTTCGCTGACCTTCACTTCTTTCTTTTCATCATCGATCGGATCAGCGGCAGTTCCTACAGCGCCGATTACGACCGCAAATACTAAACTCAATACATTTTTCTTCATAATTTTCATTTTTAATTGTTCTTGTTTACGTTGTTATAAATGGGTAATTAAATTCTCTTTTGGTTTTCGTACCTTTTTGTAGTGCTGTGTTTCGTCTTCTTCTGAACGATAGCCAATAGCCACTAAAACAGCGGCGTTCAAGCCTTTTTCCTTTAAATTCAGAATCTCATTGAACTGTTCGCTGTCAAAACCTTCCATTGGGCAGGTGTCGATTTTCATGTCCGCGGCCGCGGAGAGAAGGTTTCCCAATGCAATATACGCTTGTCGCGCTGTCCATATGGTCTTCTCCCCATCGGTCAATGTCATTAATTTAGACTTCATGAAATCGGCATAACCTGTTAAATCCTCAGGGGCGATACCTCTAGTTTTACTTACATTTTTTAAATAATCATCAACCAACTCTTCGCCAAAAGATTCTTTGTTGGCAAGAACAATTAGATGTGATGCCTGTGTTGTCTGCACCTGCCCCCAGGCCGCTTGCTGTAACTTGAGTCTTAACTCTGTATCTTTAATAACCAATATTTCATAGGGTTGCAGCCCATATGACGAAGCGCTTAAAGCTGTGGCCTCGAGCAAAACTTCTAAATCGCTTTCAGATACTTTTTTGCTATTGTCAAATTTCTTGGTGGCGTATCGCCAATTTAAACTATCAATATACGTACTCATGAAAATATGTTTTTATTTTTATTAATTCAAAATTTATCCAATAACTGATTCAAAATTTTTAGATCTTCTTGACTTAGGTTTTTTAGAACCGACTTCTCGGCAGCTTTCATCGCGCTATCCATTTGTGTCAATACACGCTCGCCCTTTGCGGTAATATTGATTTCAACCTTACGCCGGTTACTTGGGCACGTTATTCTATTTACATAACCTTTAATAATCAATTTGTCTACCAATCGAGTGGTGTTGCTCATTTTGGTCACCATTCTTTCATTTAAGGTAGAAAGATTGGCGGGTTTACCTTTCTGGCCTCTTAAAATACGTAGCACATTAAATTGCTGTAACGACACTTCAAAGGGTTTAAGTGCGTTTGTCATCACCTCATGAATTCTATTGCCTACTAGGCTATAATGAATTAGGGTTCTGCTTTCCAGTGGAATCGGCTTGTCGGTTTTTATAACTTCCTCTACATTCATGTCAATACAATAATTGTATATACAAATGTATGTCAATTTTTCATATTGGGTTGTGTCTGAGTGCCAAATTTCTGTTAATTATTTAGTGCAAGCGATTTGCTCCAAAAACCGTATTTTTGGATTTTAAATTTTAGATTATGGCAGATTTATCACAAGAGGAGTGGGAAGAGCAATTGGAAAATGACGGCAATGCGTTTATTTTAGATGTACGAACGCCAGAGGAGGTAGAAGAAGGTTATATTCCTAATGCAACCAATATCGACATACATTTAGGTCAGGGATTTATAGATGAGATTGAAAAATTGGACAAGTCAAAATCGTACTATGTCTATTGTCGATCTGGTGCCCGTAGTGGACAGGCTTGTGCCATTATGAATAGTTTGGGGTTTGAGAAGGCCTATAATTTAGAAGGTGGCTTTATGAACTGGGAAGGGGAGGTTGCCGAGTAGCCTAACCGTATCTTTTGTTTTTATATCATTCGCTTTTAGAAAGATGTATGTAGTTTTTTAGTTATTAACAATAAAGACTGCACCTATGCGAGAAGACTTACTTCATTTTATATGGAAATATAAAAAGCTTCCGCTAAAAGATTTGGTCACTTCCAAGAACGAGGCCGTAGTCATTGTTGATGCGGGCAGGCATAATCACCTTGCCGGCCCCGATTTTTTTAATGCCCAGGTGCGTATCGATGAACAGTTGTGGGCCGGAAATGTCGAAATACATATCAAGTCTTCCGATTGGTATGCGCACCATCATGAAAAAGACCGAAACTACGATAACGTTATTCTACACGTGGTCTGGGAAGAGGATGTTGAGGTTTTTCGAAGTGATAATTCGGAGATTCCCACGTTACAACTCAAAAACTATATTTCAGACAGGCTGTTGGGGGCCTACCAAGACCTATTCGATAAAAAAGGTAGTCGCTTCATCAATTGCGAAAAAGATATCGGGCAGACAGACGCATTTACGATCAAAAATTGGCTCGAACGACTTTTTTTTGAACGTTTGGAGCGCAAATCAAACGTTGTCTTTACGTTGCTCGAAGATTCAAAAACTGATTGGGAAAATGTCTTTTTTGTATTGCTCTTAAAAAATTTCGGACTAAAAATCAATGGGGACGCTTTTCTAAGTTTGGCCAAGGCCCTTGACTTTTCTATAGTGCGCAAACTTCAACATGATCCGTTTCAGCTGGAGAGCGTTTTATATGGAATGTCGCACCTACTGGATGACGATACTATTTCAGATGAGTACCATATGCTATTAAAGAAAGAATACAGGTATTTGCAGCATAAGTTTTCTTTAGAGGAAGAAAGGGTACAAAAACCGGAGTTTTTTAAACTTCGTCCGCCAAATTTCCCTACTATCAGGCTATCTCAATTGGCTAGTTTGTATCACAAGCACCAGAACTTGTTCAGTTTAGTAATCGAGGCTACGACCCTAGAGGAAATCTATACCATTTTCGATGTTTCAGCGAGCCGTTATTGGGATGACCATTTTACTTTTGGAAAATCATCTCGAAAAGGGGTAAAGAAATTGACCAAGAAATTTATAGACCTGTTGATCGTCAATACCATATTGCCCATCAAGTTTTGCTATTCCCGCCATTTGAATGAGGCCGTAGATGAAACTATTTCAAGCATTGCCTTGGCCCTTGATAAAGAAGAGAATAGTGTGGTTTCGAATTTTGCTGCACATGGGGTAACTGCTGAAAATGCTATGGAAAGTCAGGGTATTTTACAGTTGTATAATGAATATTGTACAAAGAACAAATGCCTACAATGTACGATTGGTACTGGTTTATTGACCCAAAATAGCTAATTTTAGGCGATGAATTTGTTCTACCAGTTACTTTACTATTTTCAGAAACGCGG
The DNA here is from genome assembly GCF_963975415.1 of uncultured Kriegella sp. Classification (NCBI taxonomy): domain Bacteria; kingdom Pseudomonadati; phylum Bacteroidota; class Flavobacteriia; order Flavobacteriales; family Flavobacteriaceae; genus Kriegella; species uncultured Kriegella sp. The sequence continues at coordinate 7,540 of NZ_CAXBGN010000016.1, read as the reverse complement.
TTTTGAAGTCTGTCGACGTATCGCTGAGCGTATGGGAATACGGGCAAGGGTAGTGCGCACATCGTTCATTTACCTTACATTCGTGACCTTGGGCTTTGGTTTTGCCTTGTACTTGTTTTTGGCCTTTTGGTTAAAGATTAAAGATTTGCTCTATACCAAACGAACATCGGTTTTTGACCTCTGAATATGATAAAATTCTTTCGTTCAAAAATTTACTTGGCAGAACTCTTGATTGTTGCAGTTTTGGTCATTGGAGTGTTGGGTTACCGTTTTATTGCAGATTTTACTTGGCTTGAAGCTTTTTATATGACGGTTATCACCGTTTCTACCGTAGGCTTTTCGGAAGTACGGCCCTTAGATCCCGAGGCAAAGATTTTTACCGTATTTTTAATTATTGCCAGTGTTTTCATATTTGCGTATGCCATTTCGGTAATCACCGAATATATTTTAAGTAGAAACGCGCTACAACTTTTAAAGAAAAAAAGAGTGAAAAATATGATCAATAGATTGTCTGACCATGTAATTGTCTGTGGCTACGGACGAAATGGTATGCAAGCGGCCGAACGTTTGAAATCGTATAAAAGACCCTTTGTTGTCATTGAAAGAAACCGGGAAATCATAGAGAAATATGAAGATGAGGTGCTCTTCGTAGAGGGTGATACGAATGATGATGAAATGTTGGTTAAGGCAGGGATTGCAAAAGCAAAGTACCTCATTGTTGCCATGCCCGACGACGCTACAAATTTATTTGTGGTACTTTCAGCAAGACAGTTAAATCCAAATTTATTTATTGTGAGTAGGGCTTCCTTGGTAACTTCACAGAAGAAATTGGAATTAGCAGGTGCCGATAAGGTCATTATGCCCGACAAAATTGGTGGTGATCATATGGCCTCGTTGGTGGTTATGCCCAATCTGATTACTTTTATAAATAAATTATCGACGGAAGGGCAGCATACAACCAACCTCGAAGAAGTAGCCATCGAAGATTTTATGTTAAGCGCGGGGAATAATTCGCTTCGCGATCTTGATTTGAGAAGAAAAACGGGCTGTACCATCATAGGTTATATAGCACCCGATGGAGAATATATAATAAACCCAGAGGCTGATTTACAACTTCAGCCAAAAAGTAAGGTGATTGTACTAGGGAAACCCGAGCAGATTCAAAATTTAAACGAAATGTTCCACATTGAGCAAGCATCTTTCAACGACAATATTTGATAGTGATGCTTATTTTTAGGATATTGCCCATCATATTTAACAGAAATCAAACATACCAAAAATAAAATTTCATTATGAAGAGATTCCTTTTTTTCCTTTTTATGCTATATGGTTTTGCATCTTTTGCACAAGAACTCGTAGTGAAGGGCAAGACCATAAACCCGTCGAATACTATTAATGACGGAGCTATCGAATTGGAAGTTGATGGAGGAACTCCTCCGTATACCTATAAATGGAGCAATCAAAGTACCCCACTGAATTCAAAAATGGCAACTGGCTTGGTTGAGGGTATAGCATACACCGTTACGGTAATCGATGCCAAAGGCGTTTCAGAAACCAAAGTATTTAAGGTAGATGCCAAGGCGATAACCGAGGTGTTTAACGGAGCAATGACCCCGGCGGTGAGTGCCTTGGGTGCTGTTCTCTTTTGGGATCCCTTTGATGCACTCGGTATCTATGACCCTGTGGCATATGCCGATATTAAATTGGTGGGAACCCCAGGGTGGTCTCCAGAGGTTCGAGACAAATTTGTATTAAAAAAATGGTTTAAAGAGGATGGTTCAAAAATTAAGAAGGGAGACCAAATAGCAGTTGTCTCCAGGGATAATGGTGTCGATGAAACTATTGTTGCACCGGCTAGCGGAGAGCTTAAATATCTAGTAAAGGAAGGGGGGGTAATATACAATTCTGAAAATCAAGAACATATTATCGAAGCGGGGGCTCATAACCTTGCAGAAATAAAATATGACGAACCGGTGGTGATGGTGCACCCCAATGGAGACCCGGTAACAAAGGGAATTCCTTTTATAGTTATATGGTTGGTTGTAGGTGCGCTTTTCTTTACCATTCGAATGGGCTTTATTAATATTCGAGGGTTTCGGCACTCTATTGATTTGGCCAAAGGCAAATATGATGACCCCAACGCCCCTGGTCAAGTTACCCACTTTCAGGCATTGGCCACTGCGGTATCAGGTACCGTTGGTTTGGGTAATATTGCCGGTGTAGCAGTCGCAGTTTCCTTGGGTGGTGCTGGGGCCACCTTTTGGATGATCGTTTGTGGCCTGCTAGGAATGTCTTCTAAATTTGTCGAATGTACCCTTGGCGTAAAATACCGTGATATTCTTCCTGATGGAAGAGTTTTCGGTGGTCCGATGAACTACTTGCGGTACGGACTCGAAAAAAGAAACATGAAAGGGATTGGAAAAGTGCTTGCCGGCTTCTTTGCCGTACTTGCCATTGGTGCTTCCTTTGGTGGAGGTAACATGTTTCAGGCTAACCAGTCTTTTGAACAATTATCGGGACAGTTTCCTGTTTTGGTAGGTAACGGATTCTGGTTTGGTGTGGTTACTGCCATTCTAGTAGGGGTTGTTATTATTGGTGGCATAAGCAGTATCGCTAAAGTGACGGGAAAAGTAGTGCCTATTATGGCATCTATGTATATTGTTGCGGCGTTGGCCATTATTATTATGAACATTCAAAATATTGGTCCCGCTTTTTCGGCCATTGTTGATGGGGCCTTTAACCCCAGTGCGCTCAAAGGCGGAATTATAGGCGTGCTGGTGGTCGGTTTTCAACGAGCCGCATTTTCCAACGAGGCAGGTGTAGGCTCAGCGGCTATCGCACATAGTACGGCTAAAACGAATCACCCGCCTTCTGAAGGTTTTGTTGCTTTACTTGAACCTTTTATCGACACCGTAGTAGTTTGTACTTTGACAGCCTTGGTGCTTATTTTTACAGGTATGCACGAAGTGGAGGGAATGGCAGGAGCTCAATTGACCTCTGACGCCTTTGCAAGTCAAATATCTTGGTTTCCCTATGTGCTGGCGTTGGCCGTATTCCTTTTTGCCTTTTCTACCATGATTTCATGGTCGTATTATGGGATGCGTGCATGGACTTATCTTTTTGGAAAAAGCAAAAAATCGGAAATGATTTATAAGATGTTCTTCTTAATTTTCGTTGTAATTGGAGCCTCTGTAAGTTTGGGCGCGGTACTCGACTTTTCTGATATGATGATTCTGGCCATGTCTTTCCCAAATATCATTGGTCTTTATATTATGTCTGGAGAGGTGAAAGCCGATTTAGGAGAATATTGGAATAAGTTAAAAGCGAACCAGCTGTTTAGAAAGCAAAAGCAGACGGAATAAAAGATAGACTCAATCATGAGAAAGTTTAAATCCCACTTGAAGTTCAGTAAACAGGAACGAAGTGGGATTTTCTTTTTGCTACTTCTTATAATAATATTACAAATTATATTTTTTGTCATCAAAGTAAGGCCTGTGAGTGGCTCGGCGGTCGCATTTTCGCTTAATGATACGACCCAGGCCCAAATCGATATGCTAAAAGAGGGAGCATTAAAGAGTGACCCTGGGGGGCGGCTGTATCCCTTCAATCCCAATTTTATCACAGAATATAAAGGCTATACCTTGGGCATGTCAGTTGAGGAAATCGATAGGTTGCATGCCTTTCGCAAACAGAATAAGTTTGCCAACTCACCAACGGAATTTCAAAATGTAACGCATATATCCGATAGCTTGTTAAAGGCAATCTCCCCGTATTTTAAATTTCCCGAGTGGACGAAGAAGCCGAGTAAGATAGCATTTAAGGCTACAACGTACTCAAATACGACTAAAGGAAACCTAACTGCAGACGAGGTTGTGTCAAATGTTCTCGATTTAAACAGTGTGACGGCAGAAGACCTACAATCTATAAATGGCATAGGAGAAAAATTATCGGCTAGGATTGTGAAATTCAGGGATATGTTGAATGGCTTTTTAATCGATGAACAATTATATGAGGTCTATTTCTTGGATTCGGTAGTTGCAGAAAGAGTTTTGAAGAGGTATAAGGTGCTTAGTAAACCTGAAATCAAGAAAATAAATATTAACAAAGCCTCCGTTGCAGAAATTTCAAAACTAGTGTATATTAAATATGGTGTAGCCAAGGAAATTGTGGCTTACCGAGAAATCAACGGGCGTATCAACTCATTTGACGAGTTAAAGGATATTGTTGATTTTCCTGCGGATAAGATTGATAGAATTAAGCTATATTTGACGCTCTAAAAAATCAGCTATGCAAAGTATGTACTTCACTGAAGAACATCATTTATTTCGGGAAAGCTTCAAGAATTTTTTACAGAAAGAAGTTGTTCCCCATATCGATAAATGGGAAGCTACCGGAACTATTGAACGTTTCATTTGGGAGAAATTCGGTGAGATGGGCTATTTTGGCCTGGCTACAGCCGAAAGTGATGGAGGTATGAACCTAGATCTTTTCTATACCGTCATTTTGTTGGAAGAGCTGCAAAAAATAAATTCCGGAGGTTTCGCTGCCGCTATTTGGGCCCATGCCTATTTAGCAATGACCCATTTGAATAAAAACGGTAATGACTATCAAAGAAAAGCCTATTTGACGCCAAGTGTCAAGGGTGAGAAAATCGGATGCCTGGGGGTTACGGAACCTTTTGGTGGAAGCGACGTGGCAGGTATGCGTACCACGGCTGTCAAAAAAGGGGATACGTATATCATCAACGGATCAAAAACCTTTATCACCAATGGTGTCTATGGAGACTATATAATTTTGGCAGCAAAAACGGATCCCTCGGCAGGAAACAAGGGAATCAGTATATTCATTGTTGATCTCAACAGCGAAGGGGTTTCTTCAAGCAAGCTCAACAAGTTGGGCTGGAGGGCATCAGATACAGCTGAGCTAGCATTTGATAATGTGATTATACCAGCGGCAAATTTGATGGGAAGTGAAGGGAAAGGATTTAGCTTTATAATGGAAGCTTTCGCTATGGAGCGTTTAATAATGGGAATTAATGCTCACGCGAGGGCAGAATATGCGCTAGAATATGCGTTGCAGTATATGTCGGAACGCGAGGCCTTTGGTAAGACAATTAACCAATACCAAGCATTACGGCATAGGTTTGTCGACTTACATGCAGACATGGATATGTGCAAGCAATACAATTATTCCGTAGTTTACAAAATGGATAATGGCGAATATGTGGTTCGTGAGGCTTCCATAGCCAAATTAAAGTCCACTGCAATGGCAGATGAGGTTGTTTATCAATGTTTACAGTTTTTAGGCGGCTATGGTTATATTGAAGATTATCCAATGGCACGTTTATTGCGCGATAGTAGATTGGGGCCAATTGGTGGGGGCACATCGGAAATTCTTCGGGAAATTATTGCCAAGATTGTCATCGATAAAAAGGAGTACCGCGTATCAGAGGAAAACTAAAATTTATATTTATCATTATTTGGTTGTGAGTTGAAAATTAATTTTTAACTTTGCACCCCTAATCACTAAAGAAAGGAGGTTGTAGCCCATGTTAATAATACCAATTAAAGAAGGAGAGAACATAGACAGAGCTTTAAAGCGCTTCAAGCGAAAGTTCGATAAAACAGGTACAATGCGACAGTTACGCAAACGTCAGCAATTTACAAAACCCTCCGTAGAGCGTAGACAGTTGATTCAAAAAGCCCAGTACATTCAGGGTTTAAGAGATCAAGAGGAGATTTAATCCACTTGAGATAATCAAAATATTAAAATCCTGCCTATTGGCGGGATTTTTTTGTTTTCTAGCGCTAGAGAATATTCTTTAGTAACTTTACGGTATGAGTGTATCATCGTTCATCTCGTATTTATCTTTGGAAAAAAACTACTCTGAACATACGGTGCAAGCATATAGTTCTGATATACAGGGTTTTTGTTTGTTTTGTTCGAAAGAATATGGCTTGGCCGAAATTGACAATGTTGAATATGGCTTGGTGCGTAACTGGATTGTAAGTTTGGTTGATCAACGTCTTTCCAATCGTTCGATCAACAGAAAAATCGCATCACTAAAAGCCTACTACAAATTTCTACAGCGTACCGGGGCCATCGAGTCGAATCCCTTGGCTAAGCATAAAGCACTTAAGACTTCAAAAAAAATAGAGGTTCCTTTTTCACCGCAAGAGATGGAAGCGGTGATGTCACAAATTCTGTTTGAGGAAGACTTCGAGGGAGTACGTGATAAACTGATTATAGATTTACTTTATACTACGGGTATTAGAAGGGCCGAATTGATTCAAATGAAAATAATCGATGTTGATTTTGAAAATAAAACGGTTCGCGTATTGGGAAAACGAAATAAAGAGCGCATAGTGCCCTTATTGGACCCCACTCGAAATTTGTTTTTAAAATATTTTAAAGAACGAAAGTCACTTGAAATTATCAATGATAGAGAGTATGTGTTTTTATTGAGGTCGGGCAATAAAATATATGAAACTCTTGTTTATAGATTAATAAATAATTATTTTAGTAAAGTGTCGTCTAAAGTAAAAAAGAGTCCACATATCATCCGGCATACTTTTGCGACCCACTTGCTCAATAAAGGGGCAGATTTAAACTCGGTAAAAGAGTTGTTGGGGCACTCAAGTTTGGCATCAACGCAGGTGTATACACATAACAGTATCGCCGAACTTAAGAAAATACACGCCTCTTCCCACCCAAGAAGCAAGAAATAACGAGTCGGTTTTTATTTTTAATTATTTAAAATCTTCAACCTATGAAAGTAAACTCTCAATCAGTAAATTTCAATGCAGATGTAGAGCTCATCAACTTTGTGCAGCATCGAATGGATAAATTGGAAACTTTTTATGATAAGGTAATAAGTTCAGACGTATATTTAAAGGTGCAGAAAACCAGTGCCAAAGAGAATAAGATTGTTGAAATCATGTTAAATGTGCCCAGGGATAGATTTATTGTTAAAAAGCAATGTAAATCGTTTGAAGAGGCGATTGATTCGGCGTGTAGCTCTTTAGAAAGAAAGCTGATTAAAAGAAAAGAGAAATTACGTGTTCAAGTCTGATTAAAATTTTTCGAATTTTGTTTTGAATAAACAAAAAAACGTATACATTTGCAGTCCGTTAGAAATAGCGGGCTTTTTTTGTACAAAAAAGCACTTAAAAAGCCGATGTAGCTCAGCTGGCTAGAGCAGCTGATTTGTAATCAGCAGGTCGTGGGTTCGAGTCCCTCTATCGGCTCAAAAAGGTCTTTAAAATATAGGTCGGGGAGATACTCAAGCGGCCAACGAGGGCAGACTGTAAATCTGCTGACTACGTCTTCGCAGGTTCGAATCCTGCTCTCCCCACAATTTGAAAACCCTGAATTTTCAAATGGCGAATTTTTAAAGGATTCGGTTTTTGTTGATTGGCGTTGGGTAATAAGTTTTTTTGATATTTTGGATTTAGGATTTCCTTTTTTGGAAATTTCTTGAAAATTTGCGGGAGTAGCTCAGTTGGTAGAGCGTCAGCCTTCCAAGCTGAATGTCGCCGGT
>NZ_CAXBGN010000015.1:0-132089 GCF_963975415.1 uncultured Kriegella sp. | reverse complement strand
TTCAATGACCGACCGCCAATTCATAAAAATTCACTTTGGCAAACGAACCCTCGTCTACCACTAGTTCAACTTTGTAATGGAACACTTCGTTCAGCTCAGGGGTACCGAAACCTATAAATTCTTGAACGCCGAAATTGGGTGCCCAAAGATTCCCCTATTTTAAATTATCTTCTGATGGCACCTGATGTATCCCCATCCATTAAACTTTGTACGTTTTGCAATGACACCGTATTCACATCGCCTGGAACCGTATGTTTTAGGGCGCAGGCCGCGGAAGCAAATTCTATAGCCCTTGCATCATCATAATGCAATAGCCCATATATAAGTCCAGCGGCAAAGGCATCACCTGTACCAACACGATCTATAATGTGGGTAATGTTCAGCATCTCAGATTTAATATACGCTTCTCCATTCCACAATTTACCCTGTATTTGGTGGTGTGATGCGCTTAGGGTTCTTCTGGTTTTTTTGACCACTTTTTTGATATTGGGAAAAAGCGTAATCAATTGTTTGGCCAAAGACTGAAATTTATCGTCAAACTCACCCAAGTCGAACATTTCACGAATACCTCTGCTACTGGTTATCACAACATCACAATTTTTAACCAATTCAGGTATCACCTCCTGCATGCTTTTACCATATTTCCACATGTTGCTTCGTGAATTTATGTCGCCGGAAACCGTTATTCCCATTTTGTTGGCCGTGTTAATAGCATCTAGACAACATTGAGCGGCGCCCTCAGATATGGCAGGTGTAATACCTGTCCAATGGAACCAGTCGGCATCTTTTAAGATATTTTCCCAATTCACCATGGAAGGCTTAATCAAAGAGAAAGAGGAACCTTCCCTTTCATAAATGACTTCGCTGGGCCTGTGAACCGCACCTTTTTCAAGAAAATATTTGCCGAGCATGTCATCGCCATAAATAACGTGTTCGGTACTTAACCAATGTTTTCGCAAGAATTGTGTGGCTGCCTTTCCTAAAGCATTATCAGGAAAACGGGTTATATGGGCTGCTTTCATGCCCAAATAGGCACAAGAAATGGCAACATTCGCCTCTCCGCCACCATAAACAAGCTCAAATGAGGAAGCCTGGGAGAATTTCTCATATCCAGGTGGAGACAAACGCATCATTACCTCTCCAAATGTGATTAATTTTTTAGCCATAATTTCTAACATGTCATAAGTGGAGAGGCTTCTTGCACCGTAAATTCTATAGCGTTCGAATCTCCATTGAACTTATTTATTTGCGCTCCAAGTATCGCTTTGTCTGTCACGGCATTCGATTCCGAATTATCTTTTACATAGCTACCCTCATCCTTAGAACTTTTGGAAAAGGAACATAATATAAGAACTGTACTTATTTGTAATAAACTAGTCTTTGTCATTTGACTCATGGAATTGGTTTAATCTTTTTTATAAATTAAATGGAGCTTATGATTTAGATTGAATTTTCGAACTTACTTTTTGGGCCAAAAGTTGCCATGATGTATCGCATAAACTGGTAAACCAAATTGGTTGACCAAAAATAAGTATATTTGTCAGACTAGCAAATTTTTAACATAAATTCAGTCAATATAAATAAAAATGATAGTCAAAATTAAAGAAATAACCAAACCATCGTTATAGGGGTTCAGGGCAATACGGGTTCCAGGTATTGAGAATCCTTTTTTCCTTGCACACCTAAAGTTGCGATCGATCTTTCGATCGGCCATGATCAAACCCGATTTTCCCCCTAACTTGTGCAACAGGCAGACAGCCTAAACGTAATGCCTACTTTAAGGCAAAGCCCGAACGGTCTGTGTATATTTATAAAGTCGCTAAATCTTATGGATTTAGCTTTGGACAAAAAAAGCAAAACAATAAGCTTAAGCTTCGTCGGTAGGCGGAAACGAAAAATTTCCTTGCTTCCGCACTACGCATAGCTAAAGCCTTGTAAACCATAACCAAAATCAAGGTACCATGAAAAACACACTCATACTATTGTCTTTTGCATTGGTTTTCGCAAATGGTTGCAAAACAGAAGTTCAATATGCATCAAACGATTTTGAAAGTCGTGTAGATAGCGTATTTGCCGAATATAACGACATTGTCAAACCTGGTGCCGCGGTAGCTGTAGTCATGAATGGAGAAATTGTATTTCAAAAGGGTTATGGAAGCGCCAACCTTGAATATGACATCCCAGTAACATCTTCAACAATATTTCACATTGCCTCAGTTTCAAAACAGTTTACTGTTTTCTCAATTCTTCTCCTGGTTGAAGAAGGGAAATTGGATTTTGACGATGACATCAGAAAATATATTCCTGAAGTTCCTGATTTCGGTAAAACCATATCATTGAGGCACTTAGCATCCCATACAAGCGGGTTAAGAGATCAATGGAATTTATTGGCAATGGCCGGCTGGAGACAAGATGACGTAATAACAAAAGAACATGTCTTAAAACTGGTTGCAAAACAAAAGGAGCTAAATTTTGAACCAGGAGAAGCGTATACATATTGCAACACAGGATTTACACTGTTGGCTGAAGTTGTATCGAGAGTCTCTGGACAGTCCTTTGCAGAGTTTACCAAATCAAGAATTTTCGATCCGCTACAAATGACCAACACACTATTTTATGATGATCATGAAAAGATTGTGAAAAATAGAGCCTACTCTTATCATTCGGATGATTTAGGTTTTAAGAAAAGCGTTTTGAGCTATGCCAATGTAGGAGCAACGAGCCTTTTTACGACCGTAGAAGATTTAAGTTTATGGGCAATGAACTTTGGCTCACCAAAAGTTGGGAATAATGAAATAATAAATCAATTGAATACGCTGGCTACTCTTAATAATGGTGAAACATTTGGAGGAGCTCACGGACAATTTGTAAACAAGTACAGAGGCCTAAATCAAATTCAACATGGAGGAGCGGATGCTGGATACAGAAGTTATTTAGGACGGTTTCCGGATCAAAATTTCGCAGTGAGTGTGTTTAGTAATTTTGCCTCAGCCAATACCAGAGGATTAGCGATGAGAATAACTGATATCTTTTTGGAAGATGCTTTGATATCGGAATCTGAAAACAAGGTTGAAGCAGCTAAATATGAAAAGCTGTCAAATGAAGAATTAGAAGCATTTGCTGGCAGCTATTGGAATGAGGCAGGGTCTTATTCAAGAAAGGTTTTTCTCAAAAATGACACCCTAAGATATTCAAGGGGAGAAGGTAATGAAAGCCTAATAGTTCCTATTGGTAATAACATCTTTGACATGTTAAGTGTAGGAGTTGATTCAAAGGTGGGATTCGAAATTGAAAAGGAGCAAAAAACTATAATAGTAACTATTGATGATGGAGATACAATAATTTCTAAAAGCTATATTCCCATAAATTATTCTAAAGAACAATTACAAGAATTTGCCGGTACTTTTTACAGTGAAGAACTAAGCACATCGTATAGCTTCAAAATAAAGAATGATACTTTAACTGCCACTCACTCAAGGTTGAACGACATCAGGATCAATCCTATCAAAAAAGACATGTTTTTCGGAGATCAGTGGTTTTTCAACAATATTAAATTTGAACGAGACAATTCGAATGCCATTTCTGGGATAAGGATTTCAAACGGAAGGGTCAAAAACCTATTATTCAAAAAAACGGCTCACAACATGAGATAAAATGCATTAAAAACGCATTTTATCAAGACGTTGCGTGTCATTCAAAAAACATCACTTAATCAATGAACTATCAAACATTTCAACCACATCCAGATTTAGAATCTCTTGTAAGTTGCTATTGGACTTTGGAAGTTCCGGTCGAAAACAATTCGGAAAGACAGCGAATAATACCTGATGGCTGTATAGAAATGGCATTTATTCTTGGAGACGACATAAAACGTTATACTTCGCAAAATGAATTTATACTGCAACCTCGTGCGATGGTTCTTGGACAAACGATTGAACCTTTTTTAATCGAACCAACAGGCTATGTAAACACTTTTGCAATTAGATTTTACCCATATGGCTTTGCAAATTTCGTTACTACGCCCATTAAAAATTTGGCAAATAAAGAAACGCCACTTGAATTCTTGTTCGGAGAGAATACTTCAAAAGAATTGGAACAAAAAATAATTTACGCAAAAGACAGCAAACAACGTATTGAAATTATAGAGAACTTTCTTTTAGAAAAGCTGAATGACAAAACAATCATCGATACTATTGTAAAACAGACCGTTGATGCACTTTTATCATCAAATGGAACGGAATCAATAACGGCAATTCTTAAAGAAGACTTGTCCAAAAGAAGACAACTTGAAAGAAACTTTAAAAAGCAAATTGGTGTTAGTCCCAAAAAATTGGGCAAAGTAATCCGACTTCAGACTGCATTAAAAATGTTGCTGAACAAAAAGGCGGACACCTTAACGAACATTGCATACGAAAGTGAGTATTTCGACCAAGCCCATTTCATAAAAGACTTTAAGGAGTTTACAGGAATCAACCCGAAAGATTTTTTAGGTAGCGAAAATATGGTGCTTTCAACGCTTTTTTACAAATAAATAAGGTGTCGCATTTTTACAATTTTAGACTTCGTAAATATTTCATATTTGTGCTGTGAACTTAAACAGTAAATATGAAAAGGACATTACTATTAAGTACGGTTATACTTTCCTTCTGCATTTTAACCTGTAAAGGTCAAGACATATCAAATACCGAGAACCGGCAAATTGATTCAAGCGAAACACTAAAAACAAACGAGATGAAAAGTTTTATTTCAATTTTTGAAATTCCTGCAACAGAAATTTCAAGGGCAGTCGATTTTTATCAAACAATTTTGGACATCAGCATTGAAAAAATGGAATTCCCGGAAATGCAAATGGGTATATTCCCATATGAAGGACAAATGGTTACGGGAGTTATTATGAGAGCAGAAGGTTACAAACCCTCGGCTGATGGAGTTACCATATATCTAAATGGTGGAGATAATCTTCAAATAATTCTTGATAAAGTCGAGAAAAATGGTGGCGAAATAATAGTTCCAAAATCACTTCACGCTGACGAAAGCGGTTATTACGCACTATTCCTTGACTCAGAAGGGAATAAAATTGGTCTGCATTCCCCAAACTAAACGCGGGGAAAAGAACGAAGACATACGTTAGTTCACAAAAAACGGATCCATTCAAGCCTCTTTAAGAGGCTTTTTTTGTGTCAGATCAGAAATGGAAAGCTAATATTCCATGCTTTGCTAAAGCCTGAACCAGCATTCATAGGTGCTTTCTAAAAATGCCGATAAGGCAAGTAGGTGTGCTCCGCTCTTTGAGCATTTTTGTTCGAATTTGAAATACTTTTTCAGGTTATTGGCCATGGCCGAGAGGTGCATCATTTTGTTCGCCTGCCCCGGCCAGACGGTATGTATTTTCCGTAGCCCATGAACTGGACAAGCGTACCGAACACGGGTTCTAACGTACTCTGCCGTTTGCCTTTCATGTACCTGTCCTCTTTGCTGTTTATATACACCCCTTGGAACGGGTAAAGAAAGTCCAGTTGCGGTGCAGCTTTCAAACGCCCGTAGAAATTGTCTATGGGAATCCGTCCGCTCAGCTGGAAACTGGCGAACATTTTTCGCGCCAATCCTTCTTTCCCTGCATATCTAAACTTACGATCAGATGAGCAATGATCTTCAACGACTTTTTTCGCTAACTTGTGCAAGAGGCACAATATATAACCGCAAGTACGGCGGATTCGAAGACGTCCGAATCCACTCGGAATTGCTAACGCCCATACTTAACCGAATACAAACGCTAATTTAACCCCGTAACTGACGGTTGTACGATACTGTTGCCACACCTAATGACCAAAATGAAACTACAAAGAATAATTCTACTAATTCTTATCGTTGGACTATCTGCCTGTTCCAAAAAGAATGAGGAAATAATAATCAACGTAAAAGTTATTGGGGGCATTCCTGATAAAATTGAATATACAATACCTGTTAACGGAACTTGGTTCTATGGTGCTAAGAAGTCAGTTGTTCCTGATTCTTTAGGTAATTTCAGAATTTCCATAGCATCTGATTTAGCTTCCTTTATAACTCTCTATATACCCAAAAAAGCTGCCGCTGTTTTACTGGTTGAACCAGACCAAAAATATGAAGTTGATTTTAATTTAGATTCAAAAAATAAAGCCTTCAAAGTAAACGGAGAGAATAATGAGGCTCTTACGCTATACAATTCATTGCCTCTTCCTGAATTTTATGTTCTTAGTACTTCTAATCCACTATTAAAAGATGCTGTTTTATCAAGTGTGTCATCAAAAATTGAAAATCTAAAGGAAAAAGAAATATCACAGTTCAAAAAACAACTTGAAAAGCAGATAATTACTAAAGATTTTTATGATTTAGCAGAATTAGATAGAAACTATTACTATTTAGCTTTGGAAACCTCAATAGCCAAAGTTAAATATAATGCCCAATCAGACAGCATAGAAACTCAAAATACCCAAATTAGGAGACTTTGGACAAAGATATTTCAGCAAACTCCACCTACTGAGTCTTTTGATATTCGCTCTCCATGGTCATTTATTTTGATGAGAAATTATATCAATTTCAATCAACACAATGCCGGCATTTTAAAGTCTGAAGAAATGCAAAAAATTTATGATCAAGGAAAAATACATTCATACAATATTGGTGAAGCTAAAAAATATCTTAAAGGAAAAGCTTTAGAGTATTATCACGCTACATATATTTTAAGTAATAGTTTCAGTAATAAAGACAATTCTAAAGAGTTAATTGCTTTATACGAAAACTTTAAAAAAGAATATCCTAACAGCGCATACAGCAATCACTTGACCGGTTTAATAAAGCCAATCATTGATTTTCACCAAAAAATTGAGGAGTCAACCAACAATAACAAAATTGAGTTCATTAAAAACTATGAAAACATTGACCGTTTTGATGAACTTATCAAAACCCTAAAAGGCAAGAAGCTATTCGTAGACATTTGGGGGACTTGGTGCGCCCCATGTAAAAAAGAATTTCAGCAAAAAGACAGGTATTCTGAACTACTCAAATCCAAGAACATTACAACTCTTTACATTTGCGAAGGCATAAACAGCAAAGAAAAAGTATGGAAGGAAATGATAAATTATTATGATTTAGAAGGCCAACATTTATTGGCGAATAGAAAACTTATTGCGGACATAATCGATAAATTCGGAAATAAGGGTTCTTTCGCGTATCCTCGATATTTACTGGTGGACGAAAAGGGAAATGTTGTCAATTCACAAGCAAGTTACCCATCGAAAACGGAGCAGTTAGAGAATGAAATAAACGAAAATTACGTGTGGTAGCAATGTATAAAAAATAATTCAGTTAATGTTTAAACGATGGTTGCTATGTATTTGCTAAGTCACAAAATCTTTGGATTTAGCGATTAAAATGAAAAAATAACTATAAAACAAAAAGCTCTGGCTACAAGAGCTGACGGAAACAAAACGTTTCCTTGCCTGCCCTACTTCCATACCTAAATCAGCAATGAACAAAATGACGTTCTATCAAAAAGAGATCAATCGAATAAAAGGAATTTGCCATTCTAATGATGGACAAATTCAAACCGTAATTGGAATGCGAAATTATATGGAGGATAACTTCGACAAAGAATTGAATTTGGATTTATTCTCACACATCAGATTCACTTCAAAGTTTCACCTTCTGAGATTGTTCAAAAAATACTACGGACAGACACCAAGACAGTATTTAATAGACAAAAGGATTACAAAATCAAAAAGCTATTTAAGAATGGGAATGTCGGTATCAGAAACTTGTTATTCGATCGGATTTGAAAGCCCAAGTTCATTCAGCACGCTTTTCAAAAAAAAGACTGGGAAAACACCAACTGATTTTCAAAAAGAGCAATTTTCGCAAAGTCAATCTAAAGTTGATTCTTGAAATTTGGTGGGTCTAATTAAAAATCAAAAAAGATGAAAATAAAAGTATTAAGTATTCCTGTTCAAGACCAAGAAAAGGCCCTAAAGTTCTATACCAAAACATTGGGATTTATAAAAAAAGTGGATGTTCCGTTAAGCGAAGAAAATAGGTGGTTAACAGTTGTAAACAAGGAAGAACAAGACGGAACCGAAATATTATTAGAACCTTCACCCAAACATTTTGAACCTGCCAAAACTTATCAAAAGGCACTTTTTGATGCTGGGATTCCGTATACTCAATTTAATGTTGAAAATGTGCAACAAGAATATGACCGACTGAATAATCTGGGTGTCGAATTCAGTGTAAACCCAAAAGAAATGGGAACTGTAAAAATTGCTGTTTTCAATGACACTTGCGGAAATAAAATACAAATAGTCGAAATGCTATAGGATAAAACATTACCGCTCACAAAGAACAGAGTTAAAAAACAACTGTTTCCTTGATTAGTTTTAAAACTTAATTATTCTTTGTCGAAACTTAAAAACTAAATCCTGTACAAGCTTCCCCCAGATAGAACTTTCTATTTTTATAGCGCTTCATTAGAGTTATTGTTTTTAATTTTTCCAAGGCTAATTTTAAAGTCTGTGCGCAATAGCGGCATACAATATAGAGGGGTAAGAAAACATTTAAGGAATTAAAAAAGTAGATAACCGCGTACAATCTACGTGCAAAGGTAAAATTAAAAAAGCCTTCGATTTCTCGAAGGCTTTTTAGTTGGCGGTCCGGACGGGACTCGAGTTTTTCATAAAAACATCCTGTTTCAAGGGCCTACCAAAGCCTCGCTTTTTGGGGGCACCGCAAGACTCACTTTTTAACATAAATTTAACGTTCAACATCGTTTACAGGTTATATAATTAATATGGAAATGGAGAAAAAACGTATGTGCATACTAAGAATAGCTTTTATAAAATTCCCCCGGTGTGCTTGAATATTTCGGTTTTATATTGATTATAAGAAGTATTAAAAAGTCCAAAATTCCGTTTTAATACTTTATAATCTTTAAAGCTAAATTCAATTCCTGAGTTTACTTCACAATCTAAAAAAGCTCCCACATTATTCTTGGAAAGCTCCATTTGAGTCTTTAGCTCATTTACTTCCTGATTTTTTGTTTTTATTTCTAGCTTGAAACAAAGCATTTTTTCTGTTTTAATCTGTGCCGTATTCTCGAAGGCTTTGGCATGTAATAACGTATCTAGAAATAATAATTCATTAGCTGCATACCCCACCATAGATTCCCATCTCTGTATATCTTGGTAGAATTCCAGTATTATCTTCCTCGATATTTTTTTTCGAACCATAAATTTATGTAGTGTAACAGCTATCTCATAATTGAACAAGATTAAAAGTAATCAATAGTACTGCTTTACTATTACAATATTCATAATCCCCTATATAACCATTGTCATGTTATTTTTCTATGAATTTAGAAGTAATTCATACTCCTCAAACTCTATCTTGCCTGCGAACAGCTTCACCGATTTTTCAATAATCTCTTTAGCTCTTTCATCGTTAAAACCAAGTTTTATAGCATATCTCAATACTAACTCTTGTTCCTTCGTATTCATGTAATGATTGGTATAAATAATTTCAAATAAATCATGTAAACGTTCTAAACGCTTTTTATCGTTATCCGGTGGATGTAGACTATGCTTCTCCATATTATCAACGACACGCCGGTATTCCTCTTTCGAGATATCCAATTTGTCCGCAAAACGTTTGATGAGAATTTCCACATCCCGATCAATCTTTCCATCTGTGGCAGCTAAATGAGTAAAAGCTGCAAAGTGAGCCATGTTGCTTCTATGTTCACCGGATTCGAATAAATCCATTATTGGCATCTTTTTATGATTTTTATTTTAAAAAAAAATAGATAAATAATGTATAATACTGTCAAAAAAAGAAGGTATATTATAATACTATTTAATGTGTTTGACACTTTAAAGAAAAAGAGCAGTATTTTTTAGTTCCTGCTCTTTTTGGGCTTTCAACCGAGTTCGAAAGCACTTACCAATCAACTAAATTAGTATTGTTCATCGGATTCCGAGGATAATACCTTTCTAATGTTGCGTATCATCTTTTGATTTTAATCAATTTGGGATACATTCTTGTTAAACTCTCTGTGGTGCTTATTTTCAGAACTTCCATCAAAGCCATTATAAAAAAACGGCTTTATGAAACCTTTCAGTTTTTCCCAAATCCTGATTTCCCAGTTATTCTTTTCAAATATATCCATATGTGTTTTTTAAATGTTCTTGATTAATACTAAAGAACATATAAAGGTAAGGTTGAAATGACCGAGGTTAGTTTCATAAGTTTACCCAAAAATTACATAAATCACACCTTTTTAGGTTTCAGGTTCGTTTTGCCAATCAGGTACTTCAGGTACTTCAGGCAAAATTCTACAGGCTAATGAGAGTCTTATAGATTTCTTTGCATACCCTTTTGTTAGGCAACTTTTTCTTCCTCGAAAACCCGAAGCTGGGCCCTTAGAAATTCACGATACGCTTCAAATTCAGTTTGGGATATCACTTTGTGACCATAGTTCAGAAATAGCGGTGTTTCGAGCAAATTATCGTATATTTCTGGGTACTCAATTTGAAAGGCAAGGGTCAGATCAAAAATCTCTTTCATTAGTTGATGCTCGATTTCCTTATTCAACATGGCCTCATACTTTTCTAGTCGGTATAAGGTAGTTACATTTTATCTGTGTTTTTTATATGATTTCGAGAAAGAGTTATATAAATCACATTTTTATAGTTTCACCGTCTCGCTTGCTTAATAACAATTAACCCCCACCATAATGATCATTTACGTCAAATACATGGTAAGTTTGCGCTGTAAGATGGTGGTAAAGCAGGAACTCGAAAAGCTTGGCCTGCATTATGTCAATGTAGACCTTGGAACAATCGAGATTTTGGAAGATATCACTGATTTCCAACGAGAACAATTACGAAAAAATCTAAAGGCATTTGGGCTGGTACTGCTTGACGACACACGAAAGGTACTCATTGAAAAAATCAAGGCCGTAATCATTGAAATGATTCATTATGACGATGAATTACCTAAAATGAACTACTCGGATTACATCAGCGAAAAATTGGGGTATGATTATACGTATTTGGCCAACACATTTTCAGAGGTAAAGGGGATTACCATTCAACAGTTCATGATCATAAACAAAATTGAACGGGTCAAAGAACTCTTGTTGTACGATGAACTGAATCTTACGGAAATAAGCTATAAATTACATTATAGTAGCGTCTCACATTTATCGAATCAGTTTAAAAAAGTTACCGGACTTACTCCATCGTATTATAAAAAACTGAAGGTGAAACGCTTTGAAAACCTAGAAGATCTTTAATCTTTTAAACCTTAATCAAAAACTTTTGATTAAAGCCTTGTGGTTCTAGAACTACAAGGCTTTTTTTGTAAAACTTCAAAAATATGAATGTGGGAATACTATAACTCTTCGTCTTTACGATGTAAGACATTATCGACAATAATCCCTCAACTTTATGTATTGGATTCCAGAAAAGCATTCCACTCCTCAAAATTTTAATCATGGAAAATATGGAAGTTGAAAAATCAAAAGTTTTCATTGTCGTAGAGACCATCGAATATATTCCGAATGCAGTGGTCATAAAAACCATTATTAAGAAACCAACCGGTAACCTAACTGTCGTGTCCTTTGATTCGGGCGAAAACCTAACTGAAAAAATATCGCAATTCGATACGTTCATACAAATCATCGAAGGGCGTGCCGAAATACTGATCGATAATAGTTCACAGAACTTGAAAACTGGCGAGGGTATTATTATCCCCGCGCATTCCCCCAATAGCATAAAGGCGAATGAGCGGTTTAAAATGATTTCAACCATTATTAAAAGTGGTTATGAATAGAAGATATTTAAAATATGATGACAGGTAAAACCACGCAAAGAAAAAAAGATATAGTGGTAATTGTAGCACATCCCGATGATGAAACCTTATGGTGTGGAGGTACGATACTTCTAAACGCAAACTATAATTGGTTTGTCGCCTGTCTATGTAGAAAAAACGACACCGAACGAGCGTTAAAGTTTAAAAAAGCGCTTATTGCCTTGAATGCCAAGGGCATTATGGGTAACCTGGATGACGGTGCCGAACAAACACCTTTGGATGAAAAAACAGTAAAAGACACTATTATAAAGCTGTTGCCAAATCAAAACTTTGACCTCATTCTAACCCACAGCCCTTTTGGCGAATACACAAGGCATTTACGTCATGAAGAAATCGGTAGGGCGGTAATCGACTTGTGGGGCAAAAAAGAATTTGTCACAAGACAACTATGGACTTTTGCTTTTGAAGATGGAAACAAAGAATATTATCCGCAGGTCATAAAGGGTGCAAGTATACATCAAACCCTTTCCCAAAATATATGGAAGGAAAAATACCGCATCGTTACTCAAGTATACGGTTTTGAAAAAACAGGGTTCGAAGCAAAAACTACCCCTAAAACTGAAGCCTTCTGAAAATTTATACGCACTTTGAATGCCTAGAAGTGGCTGGAGCATGAAGGGATTCATCAATAAACCAAATAGGAATCGGCCAATCTCACAGGGATATTGAAAATTTAAATGTGGGAATTATGTAACTCTATTCCATTTTTATTCAACTTTTTCATTTTGATTTTCAATATCTTATAGTTGTTTTCCGACTAAAATAAGGAAAAATGGATTTCACTAAAACCATAGAAAATGTCAAATGGAAATAAGATCCCGGCAAAGTCGAATAAACCGAAACTTGCCCAGAACATAAAGGAAAATCGAGCGCACAAGGATGTTAAGGAAATCGTCGAATATAGAAAATATAAAGGACGGGGTTTATAGCTATCATCCGAAAAAAACAGTTGACCGGATTGCACTCGTCCTGCTATAATTTTGTGTTGGTAAAATAAATTTTGCTATCAATTTTTATAAAAACAGTCTCTAATAGCCATTACCTTTTAATACCGAACCGGTACCCCAAGACTTGACCCCAAAGATTTTACCAAAACATGAACAGTAAAACTACTTCAACTATGGACAACGAAACGATTACAGAAAAGAGGGCACGACCTAGCGAAAAAAAAACATATAGTTCCAAAATTGACAAAGGAAAGATTCAGGAATTAGCGAAAAGGGTCAAAAAGTCCGAACCCCGGGTATCGGAAATTATTTTTTTGACTTCCTACCCTCCGCGCCAGTGCGGTATTGCAACATATTCTAAAGACCTCGAACAGGCGCTGTCCAAGAAGTTCGGTCAAAGTTTTATTTTAAAGGTCTTCCCGCTAGAATCAAAAAGCGAACAGCACCAATATCCCAAAGATATAGAGCACGTGCTGAATACTAACAATGTGCTCGACTTTCAAAGAGCCTCACATCGGATCAATTCCGACCCCAATGTTGGAATGGTGTTGATCCAGCATGAGTTTGGCCTATTCAAGGACGGCGAAAATGCTTTTTTAGAATTTCTGGAGTTCCTCGATAAACCTATCGCTATAACGTTCCATACGATTCTCCCAAAGCCGACACCGGGGTTGAAACAAAATGTAAAGCGGATGTCTTCTCTGAGCGATGCGATTATCGTAATGACGCAGACCTCGGCTGAAATATTGACCCAAACGTATGGTGTACGGGCCGATAAGATTACGGTCGTTCCGCACGGTACGCATTTGGTACTTTATGAAAACAAGGATTTTCTAAAGGAAAAGTATGACTTGTCGGGAAAAAAGGTACTCTCCACCTTTGGCCTTTTGGGCCCTGGAAAAAGTATCGAGACTACATTGAATGCACTTCCTACTATTATTACGAAATTTCCAGAAACCGTCTTTCTGATCATCGGTCGTACTCATCCGACCCTAGTCAAGGAGGAAGGAGAAATTTACCGAGATTTTTTAACAGCTAAAATCGATGAACTGGGCATAAAGGATCAGGTGCGATTCGTAAACGAATTTGTTCCGCTTAAGGAGCTTTTGGAATATCTGCAACTGACCGACATCTATCTGTTTACCTCAAAAGACCCCCACCAAGCGGTCAGCGGAACCTTTTCCTATGCCCTGAGTTGCGGTTGCCCGGTAATTTCAACGCCCATACCACATGCGCTTGAAGTCTTACAGAACGACGCAGGAATCATGTTCGATTTTGAGGATTCCGGACAACTGGAACGGGCGGTCATACAACTGTTCGAAAACGATGAAGCTCTCCATAGATTGCGCCTGAACGGACTGAACACTTCCGCAACCTCGGCCTGGGAAAATGCCGCTATCGCCCATGCCAAAATTTTTGAGAAGCTTGGAAAGGGCATTCGACTAAAATATCATAAGCCCCCGATAGACCTTAAACACATCAAAAATATGACCACGGAGGTCGGTATGATCCAATTTTCCAATATCAACAGCCCGGACATCGAAAGTGGCTATACATTGGACGATAACGCACGTGCCTTGATCGCCTTCTGCCAGCACTATCAGTTGACCGGCCGCGCCTCAGATTTGAAATACATCAAGATTTATTTCAATTTTATACAATGTTGTTTCCGGTATGATGGCACGTTCTTAAACTATGTGGACAAGGACTATCAATTCACGGCACAGAACCATCCCGAAAATTTGGAGGATGCCAGCGGAAGGGCCATTTGGGCATTGGGCTACCTGCTTTCGGTATCGAAACATTTTCCCGAAGCATATCGCGGTATCGAAGATCGGGCGAGATTCGTCTTTGAAGAGGCCATAAAGGAAATGGAAGACGTTCATTCCCCACGAAGTATGGCCTTTATGATCAACGGGCTTTACCATTATAGCCATGCCAATGATAGCAAATGCATGAACGCCCTCGTCACGAAATTCGCCGATCGGTTGGTTCAAATGTACAGGCATGAAGCCAAGGAGGACTGGCGTTGGTTCGAAAGCTACCTGACCTATGGCAATGCCATTTTGCCACATGCCATGCTAATGGCCTATACGATGACGCTCAATGGCGACTATCGCAAAATCGCAAAAACCGCCTTCGATTTTCTATTGTCCAAAATCATGACGGGCAATTCCATACGTGTGATATCGAACAAGAACTGGTTGAAAAGTAATGAAAAATTGGATAGGGCATTCCAGGGCGGCGAACAACCCATCGATGTGGCCTATACCATTCTGGCGTTGCGTTTTTTTCACGGTATATTTCCCGATTCTGGATACGATGTAAAAATGCAAGGTGCATTTAATTGGTTTTTAGGGGAAAATCCTTTAAAGCAGACCATATACAATCCCTGTACGGGCGGCTGCTATGACGGCTTGGAACTGCACAATGTAAACCTGAACCAAGGAGCGGAATCGACTTTAAGCTATCTTTTGGCGCGGATGGCCTTTGAAGATCTTCCATTACTATGAAAATTGCCATGCTGTCGCCGATCGCTTGGCGTACACCGCCCAAAAATTATGGGCCGTGGGAACAGGTAGCTTCCGTACTTACCGAGGCCCTCGTAAAAAAAGGGCTGGATGTTACTTTATTCGCTACCGGGGATTCCATTACCTCGGGCAAACTACAGTCCGTATGCGCAACTCCCTATGCCGAGGATATCAATGTAGATGCCAAGGTCTGGGAGTGCCTACATATAGCCAATTTGATGGAACAGGCGGACGATTTCGATATCGTTCACAATCATTTCGATTTTCTGCCCCTGACCTATTCCCGGTTGATTAAAACACCTATGGTCACTACGGTTCACGGATTCTCTTCCGAGAAAATCATTCCGGTCTACAAAAAATATAATCCCAGTTTGACCTATATTTCCATCTCCGATTCGGACAGGCATCCCGAACTGGACTACCATCGTACGATTTACCATGGCATCGATTCGACTAAATTCCAATTTCAGGAACCAAAGGAAGACTATTTACTGTTCTACGGAAGGATCCATCCGAAAAAAGGGACTGCGGAGGCCATAGAAATTGCCAAAAGAAGTGGCTATCCCATTAGAATAGCGGGCCTCATCCAAAACCAATACTACTATAGCAGGGACATAGCCCCTAAATTGGACGATAAAAATGTGACATACTTGGGAAACGTCGACCAAGAGGAAGGCAACAGATTGTTGGGCGGTGCAAAAGCATTGTTACATCCGATAACTTTTGAAGAGCCCTTTGGCCTGAGTGTTGCAGAGGCCATGATGTGCGGTACACCCGTTATCGCCTTTAAGAGGGGAAGCATGCCAGAATTGATACTGGACGGAAAAACGGGATACCTTGTCCGTACCCTGGATAAAGCGGTCGATGCGGTTAAGAAATTGGCTACAATTTCCCCACAGGATTGCCGGAAGCACGCACTTGAAAAATTCGGAATTGATACCATGGCCGATGCGTATGTTCAGGTTTATAAAGAATTGATACGATAGGGAAATTTTGAATCTTTATCTTGGAATTTTCCCTTATCCCTTTAGTGCCTGCATCAACTCGGCCATTTCAACGGTGGCATAAGACGAGGAATAATCGGAAACGGCGTAAGGCAAGATCAGGCTTTCGTTATGTATCATCGAACCACAGGAATACACCACGTTCGGAACATAACCCTCTCGTTCTTCTTCCAAAGGGGAAAGTAAGGGTTCTGAAAGTCTTCCAATTTCTTGGGTAGGGTCGTCCAAATCAAACAGTGATGCGCCGATGCAATACCTTCGCATCGGCCCAACGCCATGGGTAATTATCAACCAGCCTTCTTCCGTCCAAAGAGGGGAGCCGCAATTTCCGATCTGGGTAAATTCCCAAGGATATTTAGGTTCTTGAATCTTGATTGGATTATTCCAAAGCGTGTTGCGATCCGAATACATGATATAATTATTTACCCCGTCAACACGTGCAAGTACGGCATATTTACTTTTTATTTTTTTTGGGAAAAGGGCGAAATTCTTGTTTTGCGCTCCCTTGCCGTGCATAGGCATGATACGAAAAGTATTAAAATCTTCCGTTGACAATAGTTTGGGCAATATGGTATGCCCATCGTAAGCGGTATACGTGGCATAAATTTTTTCCGTCCCATCATCCTCCTGAAATCGAACAAACCTTGCATCCTCGATACCTTTGCTTTCGGATGGCGAGATAGGGAAAATAACCCGTTCGGAAATATCGGAATCCAAGCTAAATTCTACATCGTAGTACGAATCTACCAACCACGTCATTTCTTCCAAAGCCAACTTCTTATTAATAGTAAGTCCGTTCGATAAGACCTTATCGACCGAATTCCGCAATTGATGGTATTCGAAATGGTCTGGCAGATTTTCCATGATTACCGATGAATATTGCTTGGATATTTTCATCTCGCGAAGCTTTTGCACAAACCTTCCTTTATCATACGATTTCTTCTGTACGATTTTGGGCAGATCGATATGGTTGCGCACTTTCATCATTTTGAGGTCGTTGTTCGCATCCAGGATTCCCCTTCGAAAAACGATGGAGGACAGATGCCCCTCTCCCGTTGCCCTAAATGAAATTACTACCCGTTGCTCCCCTTTGGCCAAAAACGACTGATTAAAATCCTCAATGATCGATGGATTAAAAATAGCGGCCGACTCAATGGAATATTCCATTGTGGAATAAGACCCGATCAGCAATTTGCGCTCTTTCGATAAATGGGAATCGTCCAACTCCATCCGTTCTAAGAGCCCTCTGTGGTTTTCGTAGTGCGCGAGGAATATCTGCGAAATATTTCGATGACGGCCCACGAACTCACGTAGCGTGTGGTCAAGTTCTCGTGCCACGGCGTCATCATCAAGGGTCATTAAACGTTTTACAAGATTGCCGGTACGTTCCTCTCCATTGTTGAAGAACCGGGCGACGACACGACTGGAATCGGGCAGAAATTTTAAATTTTTACGTGTTACAGGAAGTCTCATATGTTTTCGGGAAAACAGAAAGGTACGTTATATAAAGAGTAATAGATTGATTTAATTACATAATGCTATTTTCAAAACTTTACCTATATGGAGGATAAGTAGCAGTACAATTTAAAGTTTATGAGTTCAACGACCGTAATGCATAGTATTTGACAGATTTTATTAATCTAAATCAAACAACGATACATTTGCTGGTATTGACTAAACCGTATCGAAACGCAGTTCTTACACGTCCTCGAAATCTTGTTTTTAAAAGTAAAAAAGTGGGAGCAACACCGTTATCAATATCCAGACCAATAAGGTCATCAACCCGCCCGTTTTCAAAAAGTCGACGAATTTAAATTGGCCGGCCCCATAGATCAATGTGTTGGTTTGATAGCCTATGGGGGTCAGGAAGCTGGTATTGGCCCCAAAGATGACAGCCAGCAAAAATGGCTTCGAGTCTATTTGCAATTGATGTGCAATAGTAATAGCTATGGGGGCCAAGAGTACGGCCACAGCATTATTGGTAACAAACCCCGACAGTAAGGTGGTAAGAAGGAACAAGGAGGATAGAATCACCACCGGGCCGTATATGGCCAAGTGTTCCGTGATAAAAGTGGCCACAAGATGACCGGTACCAGATTTTTCAATCGCCGTACCCAAAGGAATAAGCCCTGCCAACAAGAAAAAAATTTTCCAACTGACTTTGCTGTAAGCATTTTGAATCCTGATTACCCGGGTAACGAACATCGCTACACAACCCAACCAGGCGCTTACCAGGATTGAGGTAAGGTTAAGGGTCGCAGCAAGAATTACAGCAATAACTATGGCGGTAGCGATGATAGCCTTTCGTTTTTCCAACTTAATCTGCTGCAGCTCGTGAAGCACTATAAAATCGTCCCCCGCATGGAGTTCGGAAATTGCATCTTTTTCTATTTCCAATAAAAGGGCAAATCCTTCCGAAAGGGCAATTTGGTCAAGTTGTTCAACCGCTACCCCTTGTTTTCCGCGAACCGCCAAAGGAATTGCGCTATACTTTTTTCGGAAATCAATTTCGTTTATCCTTTTATTAATGAATTGGGAGTCGGGTCCAATGATCACCTCCATCAAGACAACGTCTTCGGTGATTAATTCTTGATCACTAATTGCTAGATCCGTCCTAATCTCAATACCGGGAATTTTGCCCAATGCTACTATTTTTCTTGCTTTTGCCTTAACAATCAGTGAGTCATCTGCTTCCAATAATTGTATGTTTTCGGGCAGGTATATTATTTTCTCCTTACGAATGATTTGCAGTATTTCCAGGTCGTGGTCCTGTAAAAGCCGGGTCTGCTCGATAGTTTTTCCAACAAAAGGAGAATTTTCCGGTAGTTTCATTTCTGCCAGGTAGTTATCGAGTCGATAAACACCGGTAAGGTCTTCATTTTCAGATTTCCGCTCTGGAATAGTTTTTCTTATACCGATTACCAGGAAAATAGTCACGGCGATGAACAAGATGCCCCCTACAGGAGCGAGTTCGAACATTTTAATCGCGCCCAAACCATGCTCTTCGGAAATTGCACTTACAAGTAAGTTGGTAGATGACCCGATTACCGTACATGAACCCCCAAGCATGGCTCCAAAGGATAGTGCCATAAGCAGTTTATTGGCATTGATTTTTTTCTGTTTCGCAATCTTCAGGGTCATCGGAAGGAAGATCGCAACTACAGCTGTGTTGTTCAGAAATGCGGACAACGTACCCGCCAAAAACATAGTCATGGCCATCACAACAATTTCATTATTGATACCGGTACTATCACTCTGTTTACCAAAATAATTAATAAGTCCGGTATTTTGTATGCCGACACTGATGATCAACATAGCCAAAACGGTCAACGTGGCGGGGTTGCTAAATCCTGAAACGGCCTCCTCCACGGTCAGTACGCCTGTCACCATCAATGCACACATAATAATCAAGGCGGTGACATCAATGGAAAATATCTCAAAGCTGAAAAGTATAACCGCTCCTAAAATAATCACTGCGACAATTAGTTCCGGAGGTATCATATTATTCTTAAATTATTGAATAAATTCCAAGTCCATTTTTTTAAGTAGAAATAGGTTCAATATAAAAAAATGGGAATATATATTAGAGAAAGCAAAAAGCTCAGGTCACTTAAACAGTGTTCTAAAACAAATGTTTGAGATAAAATCACTGTTTACGATCAAAGGAAGTAAGTTACAGAATTATTCTGTTCAATAGCTGATGTTTGTAAAGAATTAGCCCCGAATTAGACTAGAACGCTTACGCTATTAGGGTTGATTATCACCATGTTCAGTGGTAAAATTTCTTTGTTTTTGAAAAGAGGCGCAATTCGGAGAAATGGCCAGGTTCAAGTGCCAGAATTTACATAACCGTTTCAGTGAGGACATAGTTAACGAAACTTTTGAATCCATTTATATAGAAGATAGTTCCCTCTTCCGAGGTTCCTGATGCCTATGTGAACGCTACCAGTTTATAATTGATAGTTTGCCAAGTGGTATGGCTTACGTAAAAACGAAACGGAAAAATTGGAGGTTGGATGAAGGCCACCAAGGTTTTGAAGGAGGCATGAACGCCAGAAAATACCTTTCTTTAACCAGTGCATCAAAAGCCACAGCAACAAGGGATTTACAGGATTTAGTCGAGAAAGGTATCTTTAAACCTACAGGACGAGGTCGGAGTACGCGATATGAAATCAATATGTAAGCGAGCGAAACGAAGTTTCGTGCTGCACGTCCCAAACTTACCAAACTAATCTGCTTGCCAGGCAAAAAATGGATTTGACGCAAATTCGTTCCAGTTTATGAGGTTTCCGGAGCCATTTGACTAAAATCAGCAAAAATCCGGTAGACTTTTCAAGAATAGCAATTGCCGCAAATTTTTGCAGTTTTATTGGTGTTCCCGCCGCATTTGCCGCAAATACGGGCTTTTTACAGGGCTTACATTTTCAATAAGTCCCTCAAAACAAATTACTTGTATAATGCAACACCGCGCCAGCGTGTTGCCCTCTTGCTCTTCCAAATTTTTAATTATCAGTAGATGCCCGTTTTTGGTTACCGGTATAAGTAAAGCGATACTTCACCAAGGCCATATCTTCAATGAGTTTATGGTCGACTACCTTGGCGTAAATTTGAGTGGTCTTCAATGAGGTATGACCTAACATCTTACTTACCGATTCAATAGGAACGCCGTTGGAAAGGGTTACAGTCGTAGCAAAAGTATGTCGTGCCAAATGGGTGGTCAGGTTCTTATTAATTCCACAAGCTTCCGCTACGTCCTTTAAATAGGCATTCAATTTCTGATTGGTTAAAACCGGTAAAACTCCGCTCCCTTTGACAACGACCGCATGCCGTTGATATTTTTTCAGAATATTCTCCGCAATAGGAAGCAAAGGAATACTACTTAGTGTTTTTGTTTTTCTTCTATGCGTCTTAATCCACTTTTGGCCTTTAACATCAATAAGGACGGCGTCTTCTGCAAGGTTTTTAACATCTACATAGGCAAGCCCTGTGAAACAACAAAATATAAAAATGTCCCTCACCCTTTCCAACCGCTTGTTTTGAAATTCAGTACTCATAAGCTTCTGTAGCTCATCTTCAGTCAGATATTTTCGTTCCCTTGTTTTCCAACTAGCTTTCCAATGAAAAAACGGATCTCTTGAAATCCACTGATTGGCATAAGCGATGCGTATTATCTTTTTGAGATTTACAATATATTTCACCGCCGAATTATGTCCTAATTTCCTATTCATTTTTAAGAAATACTCCAAACCTGTTATAAACTCATGGTCTATCTTTTCGACGGGCGTATCCTTTCTTTTATACTTATAGAAAATGAAGTGTTTGGTATGCTTTAATGCCGTTTTATAGCGCTGTAGGGTTCCAGATGAATACTCCTTTCCCACCAAGCTCGCCATTTCATCGTTATGGTTTTGAAAGATTTCCAATAGCATCCACTGCCTTTTTCGTTTTCCCAGATAAATGTCGGCAATGGCGCGGGCGCTTATATGCTCCCCACTTTTTATAAGCTCGTTATGGATATTGTAACAACGGTTTCTGACATGATCCAAAAAAGCATTAAAGTCGGACACTTTCTTGGTAGTTCCCTTTAATTTCCCGCCGACCGAAGACCATCGCCTTGCGTCTATCTTTCTGCCCAAGCTAAACTCGCTTCGCTGTCCGTGTACGGTTATACGCGCGTACAAACAAACCAAACCATCTTTATCGGATTGTTTTTTCTTGGGATAGAACAGTATGAATATGGCTCCGGACACAAGCAGAAATTCTATGTAATTTCCTTGAAGTTAGAAAAAGAAAACCTTCAAAAAAACCCCTATAGAATTCATTAACAGTCTTTAGCGTGCATTTTTGCGAATCTTTCAAAGGCTGAAAAGGGGCACCGAATAGCGCACCTTATATTAGGTTTCAAGTGGTTTTATCTGGTATCATTGAAAAATAAAAAAGCCCTTAAATCATTGATTTAAAGGCTTTTGATCTATTTTGGATTTCTCCTAGCGGTCCGGACGGGACTCGAACCCGCGACCCCCTGCGTGACAGGCAGGTATTCTAACCAACTGAACTACCGAACCGTGGCGTTTAGCGTGTGCAAATATACGTTGCTATTTGAATTCCACAAACATTTTTTTTTAAAATTTTGAATTCGCATCAAACAAATTTCTGACGCTCGACCATAAACGTGTTCAATACCCTATGAAAATGGGCTCTTACATCAATATCTACATATTTAATCTTATACTGTGCACATTTTAATTTTAAGGTCTCAAGTTGATCTTCAATGCTATTTTCGTAGGCATCTTTGACCGCATCGGAATATAGATCGATATGCTCACCAGTTTCTACGTCAAAAAAACGCTTGGGGGCATGGTCAAAGTTAAAATGCAACTCTGTATCCTTATCGAGCACATGAAATAATACAACCTCGTGCTTATTATATTTCAGATGACGGAGCGCATCAAATAATTTTCCATCATCGATATTGGCCTGAAACATATCGGTAAACAGAAAAATAAGGCTACGTCGTTTTATTTTCTCCGCTATTTGGTGCAAATAGGTGTAGGTTTCGGTCTGCTGTGCCGGTGTAGCATCTAAACTTATCTCACTTAGTTTCGCCATTAACATCTGTCGGTGCCGCTCACTACCTTTTTCAGGTGAATAATAGTGATATCCATCGGAATAGACACTGAGCCCAACGGCATCGCGTTGCCTCTTTAGCACATTCATCAAGGCAGCAATAGCCAACACACTAAAGCCGACCTTATTGAGATTGTCGATCGACAAATTCTTGATCTGCGGATAATACATCGAAGCGGAATTATCCAAAATCATATGACACCTTAAGTTCGTCTCCTCTTCATATCTTTTGGTATAAAGCTTATCGGTCTTCGCGAAAAGCTTCCAGTCAATGTGCTTGGTACTTTCACCAACATTATAGATTTTATGTTCAGCAAATTCAGCAGAAAATCCGTGAAACGGACTTTTATGAATGCCGCTAATAAACCCTTCGACCACTTGATTGGCCAAGAGTTCGAGATTTTGAAAAAGGGGGGCTTTATTTAATTCAGACTGAAGGTTCATACGAACAAAGATAGGAAAGTTGCCAGCGTAAAGTAACGAATTTAATTAGTGCCTCTAAATCGCTTCATTATAACACACATTTACATCCACTTTACCAAAACCTACAAATTAAAAAATCCCGCATTTAGCGGGATTTTTTATATTATCTACAGTTTTCTGTATTCTTTGTATTGAAATCGGACTTTTCTTCTATAAAGCCGCATCGATAGCGTCGGTATATACCTTTTTAGGAGATACACCAACTTGTCTATTTACGATTTCACCATCTTTAAAGACTAAAACCGTAGGAATATTTCGAACTCCGTATTTAGCAGCAAATTCTTGATTCGCATCAACATCTACCTTGCCAACTACAGCTTTACCTTCATACTCGCTACTTACCTCTTCAATGATGGGACCCACCATTCTACAAGGTCCGCACCAAGCTGCCCAAAAATCAACTACAACGGGTTTATCACTTTGTAAAACTACTTTATCGAAAGTAGCATCTGTTATTTCTAATGCCATCTTAATTACTTTTATTGATTATGCAAATTTAGTCAAATATTCCGCTACTTCCTTACGAACGTAAAATTCGTTTTCTCTATTGTACTATCACCTTAATTTATACAGTACCGAAAGCCTATTCACCGCTGGTCATCAAACCATCTACAACAAGAGTTATTTTAATTAAAATATTTCAAAGGTTCAATTCAACTTGTAATGTACATCATTCTCACTGAGCTGATGCAACAATTCACTGGAAATCTGAACTTTCTGCTTCCTACTCGATAAATTCACCTTTATTTCCTCTTCCATCTCGTAAATCACGAAATTCAAGGTATGATTCCCCTTATGTGAAACCAGTGTATCTTTCAAAGTATAAATATTCTTTTCCGCCAACTCGTCGATATTTAGCTTTATAGTCAACTTTTTCGCATAGGTCTCCATAACCTCTTGCAACAGCATAAAACTATTGTACTGCAACCTTGGGTCGCCTTTCTTCTCGGTCTCCCTGTTCAACCAACCTTCGCGCACGTAGACTTTGACATAGGCAAATGAATTGATCATAAGAAAATGACGAAACTTAAGGTATTCTTCCCCAAAGATGCGGAACTCGTATGAGTCGGAATAATCTTCCATGGTAAACAAGGCCCAACCTTTTCCATTCTTCGAAGTACGGTGCTGTACATCGGTAATAACCCCCGCAAACGAAAGTTCACGATTCACAACGCTTTCCAAGTTATTCAGAACAGCAAGGGATGCATTACAAAATGCTTTAATTTCTGTTCGGAAATCATCGAGAGGATGACCGGAAATGTAAATACCTACAACCTCCTTCTCCCGACGTAATTTTTCCATCGTACCCCATTCTTCACAAGGAGGAACTTCAGGTTCAGGAATTTGCACTTCACTGGCATCACCAAAAAGGCTTACCTGTGCAGAGTTCTCATTCTCTTGAAACTTTGCTCCATATTTAATTACTTTTTCTAAAAAAGTTACACCATCTCCTTCGTCATGAAAATATTGACCGCGATGTGCTGTTCCAAAAGAATCGAAGCCGCCAGCGACCGCCAGACTCTCAAATGCCTTTTTGTTGGATGCCCGTAGATCTATGCGCTTTGCCATATCGAAAACAGACTTAAACGGACCATCTTTTTTTCTATGCGCTACAATGGTTTCGACGGCGCCACGCCCCACACCTTTGATGGCGCCCATTCCAAATCGGACGGCGCCGGCATCGTTCACAGCGAATTTGTAATATGATTCGTTGACATCAGGCCCAAGAACATCAAGCCCCATACGCTTACACTCTTCCATAAAGAAGGTAACTTGCTTGATGTCATTCATATTGTTCGAAAGCACCGCAGCCATATATTCTGCGGGGTAGTGCGCTTTACAATAGGCGGTTTGATAAGCAATCCATGCGTAGCAAGTAGAATGTGACTTGTTAAAAGCATAAGCTGCAAAAGCCTCCCAATCTTTCCAGATTTTTTCCAACTTTTCTACCGCATGTCCCTTTGCCGAAGCCTGCTCGATGAACTTAGGCTTCATCTTATCAAGTACATGCTTCTGCTTTTTACCCATGGCCTTACGCAAAACATCAGCCTCACCTTTGGTAAAGTCCGCTAGTTTTTGCGAGAGGAGCATCACCTGCTCTTGATACACTGTGATTCCATAAGTCTCCGCTAGGTACTCCTCACAGGCATCAAGGTCATAGACAATCTCTTCCGTACCGTGTTTACGGGCGACGAAACTCGGTATATATTCCATGGGTCCCGGGCGATACAGGGCATTCATAGCAATAAGGTCGGCAAAAACCGTTGGTTTCAAAGACCGCATATGTTTCTGCATACCGGGAGATTCATATTGGAACACCCCGACCGTTTCACCTCGTTGAAACAGTTCGTATGTTTTTTCGTCGTCGAGCGGAAAATTCTCGGGATCCAACTCAATACCGTGTTTCGCCTTAACGATTTTAACCGTATCCTTGATTAGGGTCAATGTTTTCAACCCTAAGAAGTCCATTTTCAAGAGTCCGGCACTTTCCACCACCGAGTTATCAAACTGGGTGCAGTACATATCGGAATCTTTGGCAAGTGCAACCGGAACGAACTTGGTAATATCATCTGGAGTTATGATTACCCCACAGGCGTGAATGCCCGTATTACGAACAGACCCCTCTAAAATATAGGCCTGGTTTAGCGTTTCCGATTCAAGGCCTTCACCTTCCGAGATGTTCAGAAGCTCGTTTATTTTCTCAAGCTCTTCGCTATTGAACTTGCTCTTCAGCGTTTTTTCGTCGACCCCGATTATCTTTTTTAGCTTCGACATATTCGGAATCAATTTCGCCATACGGTCGGCATCGCCCAAAGGCAAATCCAATGCCCGTGCCGTATCGCGAATAGATGATTTGGCCGCCATGGTACCATAGGTAATAATCTGCGCCACCTGATTGGAGCCGTACTTATCGATCACATAGTCCATCACCCTGCCACGACCTTCATCATCAAAATCGATATCGATATCGGGCATACTCACACGATCCGGATTCAAGAAACGCTCAAAAAGCAGATCGTATTGAATTGGGTCTAAATTGGTAATCCATAAACAATAGGCAACTGCCGAACCAGCCGCTGAACCACGGCCCGGGCCCACTGAAACATCCATTTTTCGAGCAGCCCTAATAAAATCTTCAACAATCAAGAAATACCCGGGATAACCTGTTTTCTCGATTACCTTGAGCTCAAAATCCAATCGCTCGTCGATTTCCGGGGTAATCTCCCCATATCTTATTTTTGCGCCTTCATAGGTAATATGACGCAGGTATTTGTTTTCCCCGCGTTTGCCACCATCCAATTTATCTTCCTCGAACCGAAATTCCTCAGGAATATCGAACGCCGGTAATAGTACATCCCGCGCCAAAGTGAAGGTCTCTACCTTATCAACAATTTCCTGAATGTTTATGATGGCCTCTGGTATGTCTTTAAATAGCTCCTTCATTTCTTCGGAAGATTTAAAGTAGTACTCCTGATTAGGCAACCCGTAGCGATAACCACGACCACGACCTATGGGTGTAGCCTGTTTTTCCCCATCCTTAACGCACAAAAGAATATCGTGTGCATGCGCATTTTCCTTTTCGGCGTAATAAGTATTGTTGGTGGCGACCAGTTTTACGTTATGTTTTTGGGCAAACTGTATCAAAACCTGGTTCACACGTTCCTCGTCTTCTTGGCCGTGCCGCATGATTTCAATATATAAATCATCACCAAACGTTTCTTTCCACCAAAGCAATGCTTCTTCAGCTTGGTTTTCACCAACGTTCAATATCTTGCTAGGTACCTCACCGTACAAGTTACCGGTAAGTACGATGACATCTTCTTTATATTGTTCAACGATTTTTTTATCGATACGCGGCACATAATATTTACCGTCAACAAACGCAATGGATGACATTTTTGCCAGATTTAAATACCCCTTTTTACTTTTGGCGAGCATCACTATCTGATAACCGTTATCCTTTTGCGATTTGTTCGTATGGTCTTCACACACTTGAAACTCACAACCAATGATGGGTGTGATTTCCAATTCGGGCTCTGGCAACTCGTTTAAGGGCTCCTGCCCTTCTTCCAGGGTTCCGCTTTGGGTAGCCTCATAGCGTTTTAGATTCTCCTTGTTACGCGCCTCAACACCTTTGTTATGGTTGATGACGCCATTTACAAAATGAAAGGCCCCCATCATATTCGCATGGTCGGTCATTGCTACGGCGGGCATTTTCGCTTTTGCAGTAGCACCGATCAAATCGGCAACACTTATGGTTGATTGAAGAATCGAAAACTGGGTATGGTTATGTAAATGGGCGAAACTTACCGATTCGAGCGTTGCTAAATTTTCTTTTATCGCTTCATGGGAAACGCCACCTGTATCTTTTTCCCAAAGCGCATCGGCAATTTTCTTGGATGCTTTCTTGAGATTGATATGCTTTAGACCGATAAGTTCGATTTCTTGTGGATTGGCTTCCGAGAAGTTCTTAAAATAATCGGGTCGTACATCCAACTCTTCAACCGTGTATTGCTTCTTTCGAATCAATTCCAAGAAGCACCGGGTAGTTGCCTCTACATCGGCAGTCGCATTATGTGCTTCCCCAAAGGGTTCACCAAACAAATATTCATGCAGTTCCGTCAAAGTTGGAAGCTTGAACTTCCCCCCTCGACCTCCGGGAATTTGACACAACTGTGCCGTATGCTCTGTACATGTATCTAATACAGGAAGTTCTTGCAACGGGTTTTCGACACCCATGCGGTGAAACTCGGCCCCCATGATGTTCACATCAAAGCCAACATTCTGCCCAACGATAAATTTAGTTTTCGACATGGCTATATTAAACTTCTCTAGAACCTCTGAGAGCGAAACACCTTGCTGCTCCGCCAATTCAGTAGATATACCGTGAATCTGCTCTGCATCATACGGTATATTAAAGCCATCTGGGCGCACCAAATAATCTTGATGTTCGACACACCTTCCCATTTCATCATGTAACTGCCAAGCTATCTGAATACAACGTGGCCAGTTGTCGGTATCGGTAATAGGAGCATTCCAGTTTTTGGGCAGACCAGTAGTCTCGGTATCAAAGATCAGGTACATATATGGTATTTTTCCGTATAAAATTGTAGCCTATAAAAGTACTTAAATAGTCGGCGCTTTTAAAAGGTAGTTTTTAGGAGTTATTAACGGAACATGTTTTTCCCCATTCTCGATATAATACTTAAATTGAGCATCGAAAAAAAACTAAAAATGACAAAAAGAACATCCCTCCCAAGACTTTACTTGCTCGCTTTCCTTCTTTTATTAGGAAGCCATACCCATTCTTATGGTCAAAAAAATTCAAAAAGCACTCCCAATTTCGTAATCATTTTTGCTGACGACCTTGGCTATGGGGATCTTGGCACCTATGGACACCCTACCATTCGAACGCCTCATTTGGACCGAATGGCGTATGAAGGTCAAAAATGGACCAATTTCTACGTCGGTGCCAGTGTTTGCACTCCAAGTAGAGCAGCGCTACTGACAGGAAGATTACCCATTCGCAACGGTATGAGCAGTTCAAAATCGCGCGTCTTGTTCCCCAATAGCAAAAACGGATTGCCCGCAAATGAAGTCACCTTGGCAGAACAATTGAAAAAAGCAGGCTACAGTACTGCCTGCATTGGAAAATGGCACTTGGGACACAAAGAACAATATTTACCCACAAACAATGGTTTTGATTACTATTTCGGTATCCCGTATTCCAACGACATGGATCACGTAGGTAAAGGCAACTATAAAAAATTAGCTAAAGGAGGCCAAAAATCCATAATAAAGGAAGATTACAATGTGCCGCTCTTGAGAAACACAGAAGTTATTGAGCGGCCAGCTAATCAAAATACGATTACCAGAAGGTATTCTGATGAAGCCGTCTCCTTCATAAAAGAAAACAAAGACAAACCCTTCTTCGTCTATCTCGCCCATAACCTGCCTCATATTCCCCTTTTCGCATCCAAAGATTTTCTAGGAAAGAGCAAACGTGGTCTGTATGGTGATGTATTGGAAGAAATCGATAATGGTGTCGGTAAAATCATTGCAGCCTTAAAAGATGAGGGGCTAGCGGAAAACACCATTGTCGTCTTTACCTCCGATAACGGACCATGGCTCCCATTCAAGACCCATGGAGGCAGTGCAGGGCTTCTACGCGCAGGCAAAGGAAGCACGTGGGAAGGCGGTATGCGTGAGCCCGGTATTTTTTGGGGTCCCGGAAAAATAAAGCCCGGCGTAATCTCAGACTTGGGCTCGACTATGGATCTGTTCACGACTTTCAGCAACATGGCAGGGATACCCGTACCCGATGATCGTGTAGTCGATGGTGTCGACCTTAGCCCAACCCTCCTCGAACACGGGGCAAGTCCGCGAGAAAGCATACTCTATTATCGACAAAATGAACTATATGCCGTGCGGTTAGGTGACTTCAAGGCTCATTTCATTACGAATGGCGTTTACGGTCAGTTCGGAAAAAAAGAAATACACAATCCCCCTATTTTGTATAACCTCAGCGAAGACCCCTCCGAGCAATTTGATATTGCAGAAGACCACCCGGAAGTTTTAACCAAAATCAATGAGCTCGTGGCGGCACACAAATCGAAATTAATAAAAGGCAAAGACATGCTGGCGGAACGCGAGTAATCAGCCAACACCCATAAAATCAACCTTTTCTTTCTTGGCTCGCCCCCACAAACAACACTTAACTGCCTTTTATTCAACAATTCTAACAAACCTATTGTGCATTTCAAGAAATGCAGTATCTTTGCCGTCCTTAAAAAGGACAAAAGAATTAATAACAGGGGTCGGGCACCCCACAAATTAATGTGATATGCCAGTTAAAATTAGATTACAGAGACACGGAAAAAAGGGAAAACCATTCTATTGGGTAGTAGCAGCAGATTCGCGCTCAAAAAGAGATGGTAAATTTTTGGAGAAATTGGGCATCTATAACCCAAACACCAACCCGGCAACCATAGAACTTAATGTTGACAATTCCGTTCAATGGCTACAGAACGGGGCACAACCGACTGACACGGCAAGAGCTATTTTATCATATAAAGGCGTTTTATTGAAGCACCATTTATTAGGTGGGGTTCGCAAAGGCGCTTTGACCGAAGAACAAGTTGAAGAAAAATTCAATGCTTGGTTGGAGGAAAAAGGACAGGCCATAGCCGATAAAATTGGTGGATTGGACAAAGAGAAATCGGATGCAAAAGCCGCAGCATTAAAAGCTGAAAAAGCCGTGAATGAAAAACGTGCGCAAGCTGCTGCCGAAGCTGCGGCTCCAGAAGAAGCAGAAGCTGAACCCGTTCAGGAAACTGAAGCAGCTGCTCCAGAAGCTGACGTTAAGGAAGAAGCTGTTGCCGAAGCCAAATCAGAGGATAAAGACGCTGCGAAAGAAGCATAAAACAGTTCTGAAACGATGCAGAAGTCAGATTGTTTCTACCTCGGAAAAATCGTTTCAAAATATAGTTTTAAGGGCGAAGTTCTAGTGAAGCTAGATGCTGACGAACCCGAAATATACGAAAACATGGAATCAGTTTTTGTTTCAATACGAAACAATCTGATTCCATTTTTTATTGATAAATGTCGGTTGCACAAATCGGCACTTTTGCGAATTGATTTCGAAGAAGTGAAAGATGAAGATGCGGCAGACCGAATTATGGGGGCCGAACTTTATTTGCCCCTGACCGCCCTTCCGAAATTGGAGGGCAACAAATTTTACTTCCATGAAATTATTGGCTTTACCGTAAATGATGCCATTCACGGCGATATTGGTTTGATTACGGGAGTTAATGATACTACTTCCCAAGCTCTTTTTGAAGTAGAAAAAAACGGTAAGCAACTATTGATTCCCGTGACCGATGAAATTCTAACCAAAGTAGATCGGGCTACCAAAACAATTTTTGTCTCTACACCAGACGGTCTGGTCGACCTTTATCTAGGATGATATCAAAAAGCGTTATGACAATGCTTTTCGACAATATTCCAAACATTTTTGCACTTCGGCCACGGCATTCGAACCTTCGGGAATGTCATATTCCAATTCTACGGTTCCCGGAAATTTATACTTTTTATCACTTATCAGCTGAAGCGCTTCTTTGATAGGGGTATCACCCGTTCCCCATAGTACGTTTCCTTTTCCACGGGCAGGTGTTTGCCGGTCTTTTAAGTGCATACTTTTAATGCGATCGTGCTTTGTCTTGATAATGGCCAAAGGCGCTGAGTTTCCGGCAGCCACAAAATGCCCAAGGTCTAGATTCAACATATTGTATTTTGACTGCTCCAAGGCGGTGTCCCAAAAAGTAGGGGTCTGCTGTTCGTGACCATGATAACCGATACACATTTTATGTTTTTTTGCCATTGCGCCCAATCTTTTGGTCAAGGCATCGTCGCTAGGGTGTTCAACCGTAACATGGCTTGCCCCCAAAGCCTTACCCGCTCTCATGCCCCAATCAATATCGGCATCTGAATTATTCTTCCCAAAGGTGTTCCCGGGCTTAAAAGCGTATATACTTACTCCAGCATCTTTATACATTTTTCTGAGCTTGATAAATTTATCCATGGAGACCGTCTTCCGCCATAAGGCAACCTCTTTGTTGTAAGCTGTCATTTGGGTTTCTAGATCTGCAAGCTCTTTGCCCTCATCTTCCGTCAATTTTCCGCCTCGCTTTTTTCGAACCAATCCATAAAATGTACTTCGGTCAATCGGATTTTCAGGTCTCCCTGCAAAAGTTTCGGCAGGGGTGCCCATTAATTCTATGGCACTGATACCACTATCAAGTACATACTTTAAAGTTGCCTCAGCACTTTGATCGGGCATACTTCTGAACGAATAGGTAATCACACCGATTTGAACTCCATTGATCAAAGAGTTCGGTTTATTGTACGATTTCAATATAGACGGCGCTCCAAAAAGTGATGGCCCCACTAAAGCGGTACCCGCCATCAAAGTAGTCGATGACCCTATAAATTTTCGTCTTGTAATTTTGTTGTTCTTCATACCTAGTGTTCTTAGTTTACCTATCAAATTAATGGATTAATTTAAGAATTTTAAGGGAGCTTGACCAAAGTTTTTTAGTTTTATCATTGTAGGTTCCTCCCGACTTTCGCTACTTTTGACCGAAGATGGGGCTTCCCTTTTCAAAATGGCATTCATTTGCTGTCATAACATATAAAAAAAGTTAAACAATGTACCGATCCCTTCTTTACCTATTGGCCTTTACCTGTTTTATTTCCTGTAAATCAAAAACTGAAAATGTAGCTTCAAAGGTAGACCTACCGCCCAATATCGTCCTTATTTTTACCGATGACCAAGGCTACCAAGATATCGGTGTCTTCGGCTCTCCCAACATTCTGACCCCGAACATAGATCAGATGGCAAAAGACGGTGTAAAATTGACTAGTTATTATTCTGCCCAACCGATATGCTCTGCCTCAAGAGCCGGTATTATGACAGGATGCTATCCCAATCGAATTGGAATACACAACGCTTTGGGGCCTGGGAGCCCTGTAGGCATCAATGCCAATGAGACTACTATGGCCGAAATGTTAAAAGCCAAAGGCTATAAAACTGCAATTTATGGGAAATGGCATTTGGGCGATGACCAAAAGTTCTTGCCGACGCGACATGGCTTCGATGAATGGTTCGGCATCCCCTATTCCAATGATATGTGGCCACACCACCCGTGGCAAGGAACCGTCTTCAATTTTCTGCCACTTCCCTTATACGAAAATGAAACGGTAATTGATACGCTTGAAGACCAGTCACAGCTCACCACCCGACTCACCGAAAAAAGCGTCGATTTTATAAACCGGAATAAAGACAACCCCTTCTTCCTATATGTACCGCACCCTCAGCCACACGTACCCCTTTTCGTTTCAGACAAGTTTAAGGGAAAATCGGAACGTGGGCTCTATGGTGATGTTATTATGGAAATCGATTGGTCGGTCGGAAAAATTATCGAGGCCCTGCAAAAAAATGGATTAGAAGACAATACCATGATTATCTTTACCTCCGACAATGGACCATGGTTGGCCTACGGAAACCATGCTGGTAGCGCCCTACCCTTCCGCGAGGGCAAAGGAACTGCTTGGGAAGGTGCACAACGCGAACCTTTCGTCATCAAATATCCTGATAAACTCACCCCAAATCGCACTTTAGACACTCCGATAATGGCCATCGATCTTTTGCCCACAATCGCAGAAGTTACCGGAGCTCAACTTCCAAACCAAACCATCGATGGCGTAAGTGTATGGAAAGTGTTAACAGGGGAAAGCACGAAAAGCCCACAGGAAGCCTATTTCTTTTATTATCGTGTAAATGAACTTATGGGGGTTCGTTACGGAAAATGGAAGTTATATTTTCCCCATCGCTATCGCACCATGAATGGCCAAGAACCCGGAAAGGACGGTCTGCCCGGGGAATATCGAATGGTCGATATGACCGAAATTGAATTATATGACGTCACCCAAGATGTTTCAGAGATAAAAAATGTGGCTGCCCAGCATCCTGAGGTCGTTGAAAAAATTAAGAATCTTGCCGACGGAATGCGCGCTCAATTAGGTGATGCCCTAACAGACGTTATCGGGTCAGAAAATAGGGAGCCTGGAAAATTAGACTAATTTTCAATTTAGGATTATTTGATTCAGTTCATGAAAAACACTTTTCGCTTTAAACAATTCAGCCTCGATCAAGACCGCTGCGCCATGAAAGTTGGCACCGATGGTGTTCTGTTGGGGGCATGGACCTCTTTAGAAAAAGCCCCCCAAAGCATTTTGGATATTGGCACAGGAACCGGTCTTATCGCCCTTATGCTCGCGCAACGCAGCCCCTCGGAAACCATCGATGCCATAGAACTAGATGATAATGCCTTCGAGCAGTGTACCGAAAATTTTGAATCTTCCCCTTGGGGAGATCGCTTGTTCTGTTATCATGCCGGATTAGACGAATTTGTTGACGAGTGGGAAGACACTTATGACTTAATTGTTTCCAATCCTCCCTTTTATGTAGAGGATGTTTCAAGTGGGGATAAATCTCGAGATCAGGCGCGTCAAAACCAATCGCTACCTTTCGACGAACTTTTAAATGGAGTTTCGCGATTGCTTTCCCCAAAAGGAATTTTCGCCACAATTATTCCCTATAGACAAGAGGAAGCATTTCTTCAACTTGCTGCACAATGCAACCTTTTTCCCCAACGGATTACGAGAGTAAAAGGAAACCCT
The DNA here is from genome assembly GCF_963975415.1 of uncultured Kriegella sp. Classification (NCBI taxonomy): domain Bacteria; kingdom Pseudomonadati; phylum Bacteroidota; class Flavobacteriia; order Flavobacteriales; family Flavobacteriaceae; genus Kriegella; species uncultured Kriegella sp. The sequence continues at coordinate 97,358 of NZ_CAXBGN010000015.1, read as the reverse complement.
ACCTCGGCAACCAAGCGCAGTTTACTCGAGTTCGCTTTCAATGACACCGACCCTAAAATCAAGGCACTTACCATTGAAATAAGGCGCCACGAATACACGCAGGAATACATCGATTTGACCAAAGATTTCTATTTAAAAATGTAACTTTTTAGTGTTTGGTAATCGTCAACTTTAGAAGCCAGTCCGACACGTTGTTTATGGAATGCTTTTTAGCATCAACAAAAGCAGAATCAATAGCAAACGTCGGCCCTGTACAAGGGCTAAAATCAACCACAGTTGCATAGACGGTCACAACATCGATTTTAGAATCGGTCGGCCTAAGACTGACATGGAATAAATTGCGGCCTTCGGAATAGGTATTTAAATGGATTGAATTCTTAGTTTCTTCATTGGTTTGGTCCACAACATCTCTAAAAATTTGGCCGTTATATTGCAAAGTAACTTCGTCAGGGTCATAAGTGCCGTTCTGAAATAGGTTGGTTCCATCAGCATCAACATATTCAAGAATTAGTTCTTGGTTTACAAATTCAGGAGAGGATTTTGATGTAAAACCATTGGATCTATCGCTCGCCGTTACACAATCTACCCCCCTATCCAGAGAGCAGGAAATGGACGATAACAAAATGCCGGCAATAAGGAATCTAATCATAGTTTTTCTCCAAAAATTACGGAATTCCACAGACACTTAATAATAAAAAATACTACATTATACGCGCAGAATGTTATATTTCTTTAATTATCTTTGAGTGAAAACATTCCATTATGAAGCCCGATTTGTTTGAAGCGCCCGACTACTATAATCTCGATGATCTGCTGTCAGAAGAACATAAATTAGTCCGCAATGCGGCCAGACAATGGGTCAAGCGCGATATTTCCCCCATTATTGAATCGTATGCCCAAAAGGCCGAGTTTCCTAAGCAAATTTTAGGTGGACTGGCCGAAATCGGTGCTTTCGGACCCTACATTCCAGAAGCCTATGGCGGAGCGGGTTTAGACCAAATAAGCTACGGACTTATCATGCAGGAAATCGAACGAGGTGATAGTGGGGTACGCTCTACCGCATCGGTGCAATCTTCTCTTGTAATGTATCCTATTTACACTTATGGTACCGAAGAACAACGTAAAAAATACCTCCCAAAATTGGCGACAGGGGAGCTTATGGGCTGTTTTGGTTTGACCGAACCCAATCACGGATCGAACCCCAGCGGTATGGAAACCAAGTTCAAAGATGCAGGGGACCACTATCTTCTAAACGGGGCCAAACTGTGGATTTCAAACTCCCCTTTCGCCGATATCGCCGTCATATGGGCAAAAAACGAAGAAGGTCGTATACACGGCCTTATCATTGAACGTGGAATGGAAGGCTTTACCACGCCAGAAACCCATAACAAATGGTCGTTACGGGCATCTGCCACCGGGGAGCTTATTTTTGATAATGTCAAAGTACCTAAAAAAAACCTATTATCTGGGAAAAGCGGACTGGGCGCACCTCTGGGTTGTTTAGATTCTGCACGATATGGAATTGCCTGGGGAGCTATCGGTGCTGCCATGGATTGTTACGATACAGCACTCAGATATGCAAAAGAAAGAATGCAATTCGGAAAACCCATTGCGGCATTTCAATTGCAACAAAAAAAGCTGGCCGAGATGATAACCGAAATTACGAAAGCCCAACTATTGGCATTTCGCTTAGGACAGTTAAAAAACGAAGGCAAAGCAACCACCCAGCAGATTTCCATGGCGAAACGCAACAATGTCGATATGGCACTAAAAATAGCCCGAGAGGCACGCCAAGTTTTAGGGGCCATGGGCATAACTGGCGACTATTCCATCATGCGCCATATGATGAATCTCGAAAGCGTGATTACCTACGAAGGCACACATGACATTCACCTATTGATTACAGGCGCCGATATTACAGGTATACCCGCTTTTAGTTAAACGGTGAACCACTTTAGCACATTGAAACACACTGCAAAGCGCTTACACTTTGTCGAGGATATTGTGATTTTCGATTATCTTTTGTTTCAAAGGAGAACAGGAAATCTTATCTTTGCCGCGTGAAACAATTAGTTATTCTTTTTGTAGCGTTTGTAATGTTGGTCAAGCCGCTTTGGCCCGTAGCAGAATACGTTATGAATTATGACTATATCAAAAATGTACTTTGCGAAAACAAAGATAAGCCGCAATTAAACTGTGATGGTAAGTGTTATCTCGCCAAACAGCTGGCAAAGGAGTCGCAGCAGAATCAAAAAAATCCGTTCGGCGAAAAACAGTCCAAAATAGAAATTCAGCATATAACTTTCTTTCAATCCTTGCCTCAAATTAATTTAGGATTGAACCTTTTAGAAATCAAAAAGACCAATTTCACTACTATTCAAGAATTGGTTTCAAACCTCTTCACTTCAGATATTCTGCAACCACCCGAATTGGTTTAATTCGATTTGCTACATCTTTAATCGTGCCACCAATTCTTGGTCATACACTGTTACGTGTAGCTTTCGACTTTTACACTATTCTGAAATATAAATAGGTTTATGTTATACTGCAATACACAGTTTAAGGTTTATTCGCTTGATATTCACTGAAACTTTGGTATAGAAAGCGCCCTAAATTCCTTCCCTATTTCAAAATAGTATTCCTTACAAATCCCATTTTAAAAAATAATTATAACCCTATTCAAAAATCATATAGGGTGGTCTTTACATAGCAACAATTTTAAATAATACACCAATGAAATATTACAACTTGGCCATCATGGCCCTACTCAGCTTTTTCCTAGTTTCTTGTTCCAGTGATGATGACGGCACGGACCATAGTGCTGAATTAACGGGGTCAGGGGAAGTTTCTATTACCTTCGACAATGGCTTTGCCGGCAACGACCTAGTTTTGGGAAGTGAAAACGCAGCAAACGCCAATGGAGAAACCCTAACGGTTACACGATTTTCATATATCGTCAGCAATTTCAGGTTGTTGAACAAAAGCGGTGAAACATATGTTTTTCCAAAAGATGAGAGTTATTTCATCATCAGCCAAGAAACAGACACTGAAGACGTGGAACTTCCTGAAATTCCTGCCGGGGAATATACCACTGTAGTCTTTGGTATAGGTGTTGACCAAGAGAAATACCTTCAAGGGGCAGAGGGGCAAGGTGATTTTGTAACCTTGGCAGAGGAAAACAATATGATGTGGTCTTGGCAAGCAGGCTACAAGTTTTTAAATTTTGAAGGCAACTTTACTTCGGAAACCGTTACCGACCCAACCGATTTTAAAATTCATATGGGAAGTCACGGATCTAGCCTCGACAACTACAAGGAAGTAACGCTTCAATTGCCATCAAATATTCTTGTAAGTGACGGCATGAATCCTAACATCCATTTAAAAATCGACGCGGGAAAAATATTAGTAGGTGCAACCAATTCAATTGAACTTTCCGAAAAAGCGGTAATTATGGTAGACGCTGAAAAATCACCCCAAATAGCGGTAAACATAACAGAAATGTTCTCAGTAGACCATGTTCACAATGCGAATGGTCATTAACAACACTAACCATTAGTTGCACTTGGCCGTCGGTCAGCTCAGATAGTTACCGGCTGCCATTAACTATTTCAAATATGAAAAAAATTGGTGTCTTGTTAGGGTTTGTTTTTACGCTATTTGCTTCGTGTTCTTCTCCTGATGAAGTATATGTAGCACCAAATAGCCTGTTGGAGTTTGATGTTCCATCAAATTTTCCCCGAGCTAAATATGACCTTAGCACCAACCCACCGACCCAATTGGGTTTTGAGCTGGGAAAAAAGCTCTTTTATGATGGCCGTCTTTCCGCCAATGGATTTATTTCTTGCGGGTTCTGCCATGAGCAAAAATTTGCCTTTACCCACCACGGCCACCAATTTAGCCATGGAATAGATGACTTGGAAGGAATCAGAAATACACCGGCCATTCAAAATGCCGCCTTTATGCAAGAATTTACTTGGGACGGTGCCACCGCACATTTAGACCTCTTTCCCATAATTCCCATAACCAACGAAGTGGAGATGGGAGAAACGGTGAGCAATGTGCTGGCCAAACTGCAGGCAGATACCGAATACCCCGAACTCTTTGCCAATGCTTTTGAGGAAGGTGAGATTAACAACGAATATTTTTTGAAGGCTCTTTCCCAATTTATGATTATGATGGTTTCTGCCAATTCAAAATATGATAAATATATAAGACAAGAACCTGGTGGAAAACTAAGCACTTTAGAAGCAGAAGGACTTGCGATTTTTCAAGAAAAATGTGCAGCCTGTCATAGCAGCGACCTCTTTACAGATGGTACATTTAGAAATAATGGCTTGACACCGAATCCTCAAATAAATGATATTGGCCGTGCTGAAGTGAGCGGAGCACTATCGGACAACTACAAGTTTAAGGTACCGAGCCTTCGCAACGTTGCACTTACCGAACCCTATATGCATGATGGGAGATTTGGCAGCTTAATGGCGGTACTCGATTTTTATGAACAAGGTGTTTCCGATTCTCCTACACTTGACCCTCTTTTAAACAAAAATGGACAATTGGGCATTGCCTTGACAAATTACGAAAAAACCGCTTTGGTCGCTTTTTTAAACACACTAACGGATGAAACCTATATTAATGATGAACGTTTTGCAGAATATTAGAATTTTATACCTTTTACTGATTTTTAACCCAGCCATTTTCACCTATGGAAATGATATCTCCGTTGATGTCGACTCACCCAACCATTGTCTCGCCCATTTTCACTTTTTAGAAGATGACTTTGATTTTTGTGACACCTGTGGTTGCGGAAGTAGTGGAGGTAGTATGGGATACGGCACGGCCCTTAATAAAAATTTCATGGGCCTTCGATACATTGGTCAAGCGTATCGATCAAGAGATGGTATTTTTAATAATTCTCCATGGATCAATGAGAATTTCAATACCATACAGGCCTGGGGAAATTTTCCCGTAACAAAAAGAGCCATTGTCAATGTAATAGCTCCCTATCAATTTCACAACAGAGTGTTCCCCGACCAAACGGAACAAAAAATTAGTGGCCTGGGAGATATTAGTATGCTCGCGTTCTACAACCTGATCAAGGCTACCCCAGACAGTATAATATCTATCAAACCCGAGCATTACTTACAACTCGGGGGAGGTTTAAAACTGCCAACAGGAAAATATGACAAAGCCAATAACACCGGTAGTGTCAATCCGAGTTTTCAGTTAGGAAACGGAAGTTGGGATTATATTTTAGCAATGAACTACGGATTTTCACACCGTAATTGGGGCATCAGCACCATGTTCAATTATACAATCAAAACTAAAAATCCAAAAGATTATCAATTCGGCAACCAATTCAATTACGGAATCAACACATTTAAAACGTACTATGTTTCTGATTTGGCCTTTACTCCCATTATTGGCCTTGCCGGTGAGAATTATGCCGCCAATAGGGAATTTGATATGAAAGTGGCCAATACCAAAGGCTCTATTTTTCTCGGGAAATTGAGTCTTGAAACGGCATATCAAAACTATTCGCTAGGTCTTGTAGGTATGGTACCTATTGATCAAAACTTAAATAATGGAAAGGTGGAGCTAATGCATAGGGTCTCGGTATATTTGAACATCAACCTTTAAAACCTCTTGCCCAATTGATAAAACCGTTCTTTTTTATTCACCGAAGACGAAGTCATTTGAGGATTTTCTAGCGTATTTTCAATCTATAAAACGCACCATCTTCCACTTCCTAAATCGGCAACGAAATTTATATAGTTCAGAATATTTACCCAATGATGTAAGCAAAGTTTAAATTCTTTACTTATATTCAAACGTTTTTTGTGTATAGGAAATCTTACTTTCTAGACATTCTTGACCTCCCCCGTGTCCTATTTCAATTTATCAACCATATAATAACCAGACCAAATGCGTATTGAAATTGAATTAAAAACGAACAAAAAAGACCCTTCGATCACCTATTTTCCGATAATGCTAAAGGGCCTAGAGGAAGCCATGAACGATACTTACCTCGATTTGGGCACCCCTTACCGGCCTATTGCCATCGATAATTTTGTGAATATTGAAAAAAATGAATTTCCTGAAATTACAGAGGAAACTACCATTTCCATAAGTTTGATAGCGGATGGCAACGATTCTTCCGGTGGTTTAAAAAGCCCAGAACTCGTATGCTGTAAAGCAAAAAATGTGGGCAAAGATTTTGTAAAACATGATGGCAACCTACAAGAGTATTGGAACAACATTTTTAAGTATAAAAAGAAATGGGTACAAAATACGCCAGATGGCACTTTATATATTTCACCCAAAAAAAAGAAGTGCGTGATAAAGACCAAAGAAGCCCTTAAAAAAAATTACATCTCTTATAGCATTATGTTTTCTATGGTATTTGAAAACAGTGAAGGGGCGAAACGCAAATACTACTTTAATTTAGACCCCTTGGTCAAGATAAGTTCGGGCAGGTAGGTTCAATCAAGGGACAGTTTGTTTTAATGCCAATTAATCTTGGACCCATGAAGAGGATCGTCGCATTTGTCTTTCTGTTTGCTTTTATGAATTCCTGGTCTCAGAGCGCCAAAACCGCCGACAGTCTGGGCAAAGTTCTAAGGCAAAGGAATCTACCGAAAGAAGAAAGATTAATGCTTTTAATCGATAGGGCATATCATCATCAAAATATTGATACCAGTTTGTTTTTGGCAAAACGGGCATTGCAAATTGCTACGGAATTGAACAAGCCCGTACAACAGGCAAGGGCCTGGGAAGAAATAGGCCATGTCGAACGCAGACTTGGCAACAACGATGTTTCGCTCCAAGCTTCCCTGAATGCCTTACGCATTTACGAATCTTTACAGTTACCGGAACGACAAGCAGCTTCCTATGCCCAATTGGGTAGCAATTCAATAAGCGACAACGATTATATCTCGGCCATTGCCTATTTAAAAAAGGCAAAACTTATTTATCAAAATTCCGATAATACCTTAAATCAAGTTCTAACGACACTCAATCTAGGAGAGGCCTATCGCCTAGTGGGCTATATGGACAGTGCAGCTACCTGCTTTAAGGAAACCCTAAAGCGTAACGAACAACTGCAAAACGATATTGTTCAAGGGTATTCTTCAGGTAATCTAGGCATGGTATATTCTGTTCAAAGCGAATTTGCCACTGCAAAAGAACTGTTGACCGAAGCAATTTCCATATTGCGCAATTTGGGCGATGATTATTCCACTTCAGTATACTTGGCAGCTTTGGGAGAAATATACCAAAAAGAAAAAAAATGGGATTTAGCTGAAGAAAAACTACGGGAAGCACTAGATATGGCAACAACTGCCGGATTAAAGGAACAAATAAGGGATTTTAGTGCCCAACTGGCCTCACTTTACGAAATACAAGGAAGATTCTCCGATGCGCTGTACTATCAAAAAAAATATCAAATCTATCAAGATAGCTTGGTCAACAAAGCTTCTATCAAAAAAATAGAACAACTAAAATCGAGTTATGAGATCGATAAGCGCGAAACGGAAATAAGCGCACTGAATAGAATCAATTCCTATCAAAAAAACACATTAATTTCATTAGTGGCGGGCATCTGCTTATTTATCTACCTGTCTTATCTACTCTTCAAGGGCAATAAGACAATCAAAAAAGCCAATATCGACCTGTCGGACCAAAAACTGATTATCGCCAATAGGGAGCGTGAAAAAGCCCTTTTGCTTAAAGAACTCAACCATCGCGTAAAGAATAACTTGCAAATGATAGCAAGTCTGTTAAATCTTCAAAGTCGCGAACTCACCGGGCATCCGGCACAAGAGGCAATTATAGCAGGTAAAAATAGGGTTGAAGCCCTATCTTTGGTACACAGCAAACTGTACCAGGAAGGGGTGGAGACCAGAATTTACCTAAAAGAGTATATCGAAGAATTGGTCTTAGGTCTTTTCCATGGTTACAATATCGGTTTCGAGCCCGACTTTGACATAGCACACATCAGTATATCAGTCGATAAGGCTGTGCCCCTTGCATTGATTATCAATGAAATTGTAATCAACTCCCTAAAATATGCATACGATGGAATTAAAAATCCAAACTTAAAAGTAAAGGTCGATGAAACAAACACTGATCTAAAAATAGAAATTAGCGACAATGGCATCGGCTTTTCTAAACAGGAAGGGGAAAAAAACAATTCGTTCGGCATTAAATTAATTACCTCTTTAATACAGCAATTAGACGGTAGTATCGAAAGAACCAACCGTAATGGAACCCTATGGACCATGAAATTGAAGCCGGTTTAAAAATCAATTCAAATAACTGAATCAATGACAAATCAAGCGTCAAAAGTAAAATTACTCATTGTGGAAGACGAGATTCTTTTGGCCAATGATATTGCCAATAGACTCAGTGACAACAACTATACCATTGTCGGAATAGCCGATACGGCCATCAAGGCCTTAGATTTCTTATCAAAAAACCAAGATATCGACATGGTATTGATCGATATCATCTTAAAGGGTGACCGCGACGGAATCGAATTAGCCCGTATCATCAACGATACTTATAATATTCCATTTCTTTTTCTTACTTCCCATGCCGATAGTTACCTTATAGAAAGGGCCAAAAGTGTAAGGCCATATGCCTATTTGCTCAAACCATTTAATGACCGTCAGGTTAGCATAGCCATAGAGCTGGCCCTGAAAAACTTTGCCATCAAAATGCCCGAAAAGCAAATATTAGGGCAAAAAACCTTCTTACCTACGGAAAATCAAGTATTGCAGATTAAAGACAGTTTGTTCTTAAAAAAGAGCCAACATTTTGAACGCGTGCCTATTGAAGAAATTCTTTTTCTAGAAGCTGATAGTAATTATTGTACCGTATACACTAGAACGGACCGTTTTATGTATTCTGTCGGACTCAATAAAATTGAGGCTCAACTCCCTCCCGATCGCTTTTTAAGAATTCACAGAAGCTATGTCGTCAACATCAATTTAGTAGATGGTTTTGAAGGCAATATGCTATTTATAGGCGAAAATAAACTTCCCGTTAGCAAATCGCACAAAGAAAACGTCTTTAGACTTTTTCGTACTATCTGATTTTTCTTTTGGTTAAACTATTATTTCAAGGTTTACTTGGTATAAAATACCTCTTTTAATTCTTACAAAATTGCACATCGACTAGTTGTCGTTAATGCTTACACACATATTTAGGCCATTTACTAAGATAATTGGGCCATTCACTCATCCATTTTTCATTTCAGTTCTTTCTTTCACAACTTAGAGGTATTCAAAATATATAGTACTAATCTCTAATCTACCAATTATGGAAAAACACAAGTTTAACCCAGTTATGAAAATCATTGAAGAGGATGCAGAACTGCAAAAGCTATTCAACAAAATGGAAAACGATATGCTAATGCTCTTAAAAGCAACTTTCAACAACACCTTCAGAACCAACAATTATAATACAAAAGCGCTCCCGGTAATCGAATTACAATTTCAAAGACATTTTGAAAAGACAAAATTACGTTGCCAATTGGCATACGCCGAATTTCATTGAAGATGTGAAGTATCCCCATAGAGAATTCAAATTCCACTAAATAAAAACCATAAAAAAATTTCATCATGAGAACAACAACAGCCTGCCTTTTGGCAATCGGAACATTTTACTTTGGTACTGCCCAACCCGTAGATCGTATGAAAACGATACACATAGAACCGGTAGAGGTAACTGCTAAAAACATGGAATACCTTAAAAACATTCAAGACCCAAATACCCCAAGACCGGTAAAGGCATTGGAATATAGGGTCGCAAAATACAATCTGCATCAAGATAGTAGGTTTACAAAAGATCTTGATTTATATGAAGTTGTGTTTGTAGATGGCACTAACGGAAACGGTTATATACGAGCTCAGTTTGATAAAGCAGGAAAAGTTCTTGCCTCAAATGAAAAATTTGATGCGATTACACCTCCCTTCGAGGTAAGAAACGCCATTTTCAAAGAACACCCTGGATGGGACCTTTATTCAAGCTCTTATGAGGTTTCCTATGGCTATGGAAAAGAACCCAAAAAACTCTATAAAGTAAAATTGCGAAAAGATCGGTCAAAAAAGAACCTTAAATTGGATGCACAAGGTAATTATTTGAAATAGCTTACCGTATCATCCCGCAACAAAACCGTCAGGCTCAAAAACCGGCGGTTTATTTTTTGAACACAAACCCTTAAAAATCAATATTTACACGTCATTTAATCTCCATTTTTACACCTACTTTTTTTCATAACATCATATATTACTCCTTTCACAACAAAAATAGGCTAGCTCACAACATATAATTGTAGTTCGTTGCATGTCTCCGTAAGTTTACAATGTAATAAAACAAGAAATAAAAATTTTCATTTTCATATAGTGTTCTCGTAAAAGAGCCCTGTCTAACTAGACAAGGCTCTTTTTAGTTTCAAGCATCTCGTTCTTTAATGGATTGAAATTTTGGCCTGTTTGATCAATTCTTTGCTCACCGGCAACTCTCTAATACGAACGCCGACGGCATCAAAAATCGCATTTACGATGGCAGCTGTAGCAGGTGCTTGTGCTGCTTCTCCGGCACCCATTGGTGGTTGGTCAATCCTATCGATTACCTCGACTTCCACTTCAGGAACATCGGGAAACCGAAATATAGGATAGGAATTCCAATCAAGACTGGTGACATGAAGGGCATCAAAACGGACTTCCTCTTTGAGTGCCCAACTGGCCGACTGGATCATTCCCCCCTCCATTTGATTTTTTAGTCCGTCTGGATTGATCGTTTCCCCAGCATCGACAACAGCCCACATTTTTTTGACCTGAACGTTTCCTGTTATCTCATTCACATGTACATGAGCCGCCATGGCACAATAAGCCGCATTGTTTTTATAACGGGAGAATGCATGGCCCAAACCTTCGCCATCTTTCAGGGAAATACCTATTAGCTTTTGCTCCAACTTTCGCATACAGACAACGGATCTTTCATCGGTCGAATGTCGAATACGGAATTCAATGGGGTCCGAGTTCGACATGCGCGCCAGCTCATCCATAAACGATTCGATGGCAAAGACGTTTGTATAAGTGCCTAGGCCCCGCAACGAAGATGCCCGTAATGGCCCTTGAAAGATATGCGTCTCGACTTTAAGGTCGGGAATGTCATAATATGGAATTGCGTTTCGTACGGCACCGCCACGATAACCAATTCCAGGATGACCATAACCTTCCTCTAAAAACTGGGCGGGAAGCAGCGTGTTAGGGTTACCGTTCGGTCGATTGCTATGCCCGTCGGACCAAATGTCACAGTTCCAGCCCTCGATTTTTCCCCTTTCATCAAGACCTGCTTGCAATTCTACGATCATAGCCGTTCCGTAGGGTTCCCATCCATTTTCGTCTTCACGAGTCCATTGAAGGCGAACGTGTTTCCCAGGATATTCCAATGCTATTAGTGCTGCTTCGGTTGCAGCGTCGTTCGCCCCGTTTTGACCGAAACAACCCGATCCGGGAACCGCCTTTAAATGAACGGTCTCTTCAGCCATCTTAAGTAGTTTTGCCAGAGTTCTTCTTAAAGGATAAACACCCTGGCTGTGGGTCCACACGTACAGTTCCCCTTCCTTAAAAAGCGCCACGGCACATGAGGGGCCATTGGCAGCATGCATCAGATAGGGCTTAAAGAAAGATGCACTAAGTCGGTTTTTGGACTGTTTTAAGGAAGTCTCCGAATCTCCTTTTTTTTCATGTATTTCCACATCAGCGGGCAACATTTTCAGGTATTCCTTTAAATTTATATTATCAGGCAAACTTTCTGGGGCATTCCATTTCGCAAGTCGCTTGGCTTTTTCCATGAGTTGAATGGCCTGATACTCATCTTTTGCCAATACCCCAAGAAAACTCCCTTTACGTATCAGTTTTAAAAGATTCGGTGATTTTCTGAATTCTGCCTCATTAAAAGAAGTCAACCTTGCCGTATAACTTGGTGGGCGAACTACCCGAGCATGTACCATATTCGGAAAACGGAGGTCTTGTACAAATACTTCTTGCCCCCTGACCATTGCATCAATATCTTTTCTGGGGATAGGTTGACCAACATATTTCCGAATGGTTTTCCCCTTATATTCCGTTACCGACGCTATCGTTTCTTCAATTTGTTTGCCCTCAAAAAGGGCATATAGCGCTATTTCTTGTTTCGGCCCTATGACCTGGCCATCTCTCAGTTGTAGTTTTGAAATGCCTATTCCCCATTTTTCGGAGGCCATTTTCAGAATAATCTCGCGTGCCGCAGCAGCAGCCTTTCGAACTGACATAGCGCTTGACACAATAGAACTGCTTCCTGCGGTAAAACCTTCGTTTGGGGTCACACCGGTTTCCGCTATGTTTACCTCGATCAAATCTAAATCAGTATTCAGTTCTTCCGCAGCCATTTGGGCGATAGCTATTCGGATTCCCTGCCCCAATTCAATTTTCCCGCTTAAGACCCTTATCTTTCCATTTTCCAATATTTGTAACCAGGCATTGATCTGATTCTTTTCCGGAAGCCCTTTCAATAAATCTATTTTATCCGACGCTAGAAAGCCCCCATTTGCCAGGCCAACGGTTCCGACCATTGAAAAACCAACGCTTATATATCCCAGTTGTTTGATAAAATCACGTCTTGTAGCTGTCATATCTCCTTATTTTGATGCGGCTTTTTTAACTGCCTTTAGCACTCTTGAATGAATTCCGCAGCGACAAATATTCAGCGCCAATTTCTTTTTTATTTCGTCATCGGTCGGTGTATTGTTCTTTTCGAGCAGGGCTACAGAGGCCACAACCATACCATTTAAGCAGTAGCCGCATTGGGCAGCTTGTTCCTCGATAAAAGCTTGCTGAACCTTATGTAAATTACCGTTTTCATCGATCATTCCTTCCAAAGTGCGAATCTTTGACTTTGTAATGGCACTGATGGGCAGCCTACAGGAAGCAACGGATTCGCCGTCTTTCAGAACCATACAAGCGCCGCATTGTTGCAGACCACAACCAAATTTGGGTCCGTTTAATTGAAGTTGATTACGTAACACGTATAGCAATGGGGTATCGGCAGCAACTTCGACTTCATGTTCCTGTCCATTTACATGTAGTTTTATGGATTTCATCATGGAAATGTTTTACGATAAACTGGTTTACTGTATGAAACTACAAAAAAACGTTTCCACCACCTATTAAAATTTTATGGCGTAAAGTAATACGATAATGGAATTATAGTTGGTCTTAAAACCTGTACATCAACTGTTCATCAAAAAAGTAGTCTTTCACAACAAAATTGAAGACACTCACATCATTAAATTGTCGTCTTGGTGACCACGCATTAAGTTTGTCATGTAATTAATACGAAGTAAATTTTTTCATTTTCATATAGTGTTCTCGTAAAAGAGCTTTGTCTAACTGGATAAGGCTCTTTTTAGTTTATGAAAATTTCAATCTTCATGTTCTGTTCCGGTTTTATCGGAAAAGGTTAATATGTCTGCTACCAACGTATGGCTTCCTTTTGGTTTATGCCAAAATATCCTTGATTACATTCCCGTGAACGTCTGTCAGTCGAAAATCACGTCCCTGAAATCGATAAGTCAAGCGCTCATGGTCTAACCCCAACTGATTTAAAATGGTCGCTTGAATATCGTGCACATGTACTTTTCCACTTATAGCGGAATAGCCGATTTCATCAGTTTCCCCATGGGTATGCCCTCTTTTGATTCCACCTCCCGTCATCCACATCGTAAAAGCCTCATTATGGTGGTCACGGCCGAGAAAATTTTTACCGGTACGTGCTTCCATCATGGGAGTACGGCCAAATTCACCACCCCAAACGACCAAAGTATCTTCTAACATTCCTCGCTGCTTAAGGTCCATTAAAAGTGCCGATATGGGTTTATCTATCTGTTTGCATTTTCGTTTTAAACCATCACCTACACCTCCCCCGGGACCCGCCCCGTGCATATCCCATCCGTCATCATATAATTGCACAAAGCGCACCCCATTTTCTACCAATCGGCGCGCCAAGAGACAATTGTTCGCAAAAGAATTTTTACCTGGGGTAACACCGTACATTTCTTGTATGTAATCAGGTTCACTGTCGATATTCATTACTTTCGGAACAGAAGTCTGCATTTTGAAGGCCATTTCATATTGTGAAATTCGGGTCAAAATCTCAGGATCTTGTGCTTCTTGGTATTCCAGCTCATTAATTTTATTGATAATATCTACGGATTTTTTCCGCATCTTACTATCAACTCCTTTAGGATTTTTAAGGTTTTGTACCGGAGTTCCCGTAGATTGGCACTGAACCCCCTGATGTACCGTGGGCAAGAAGCCACTTCCCCAGAGCCGTTTCCCTCCTGTCGGACCCCCAGCAGAAAGCAAAACCACAAAACCCGGTAAATTTTCGTTGGGCGACCCAAGTCCGTACGTGACCCACCCCCCTAAACTAGGGCGCCCTGTTCGTGGTGATCCGGTCTGCATTAAAAACTGGGCAGGGGCATGATTGAATTCATCGGTGTGTACCGATTTAAGGAATGTGACCTCATCGGCGACCTCTGAGAATCTAGGTAAATAATCAGATACCCAAGTACGCGATTCACCATACTGTTTGAAATTACTCTGTGGGCCCAACATTTGAGGTACGCCCCTAATAAATGCGAAACGTTTACCTTCGAGTAGAGACGGCGGGCAAGATTGCCCATTCATCTTTTGAAGTTCTGGTTTATAATCAAAAAGCTCTAATTGTGAAGGTGCCCCCGCCATATGTAAATAAATCACATGCTTCGCCTTGGGAACGAAATGTGGCATTCCAGCCCCTCCTCCCGAAGGCAATAAACTCTTGGCAAAAAGGTCTGCCCCCCCCATCACCGACCCTAAGGTTACCGCCCCCATTCCCGTAACACATTTCTTTAAAAAATGCCTTCGGGTATTGTATTCACTTTGCCTAAAATGCGCTTCATTTAAAATATCCATAGGTCACCCTTTTACAATAAATTCATCTAAATTCAACAAGGTATTGGCAACGATTGCCAGGGCTGCCAGATTATTCTTTTCATCACCAAATTTTTCCGATGCGGCTTCCGGGAAGTTCCCTTCCGCTTTTTCTTCCTTAAAATGCGATAGGGCATCTTGATAAAGTTCCTTTAACAGCAAAAGTTTTTTATCACTTATCGTTCGTCCCATTACTTTATTATAACCGAACATTAATTGTTTTTCCGGGTCTATATCGGCTTGTAGCATCTGTTTGGCCAATGCGTTGGACGCTTCGAAAAACGTTTCGTCGTTCAATAGATTTAAAGCTTGCAATGGTGTATTGGTACGAATTCGGCGCGAAGTGCAAACCGATCGGTCTGGACTATCAAAGGTAAGCATTTCATTGGGTGGCGTTACCCGTTTCCACAAAGTGTATAGTGATCGCCGGTATTTGGCAGAATCTCCCTTGACGGCCCAATCGGGAACGCCAGTCCACCCACCATCAACACTACTATTATTTACACTTGGCCCTCCAATCAAAGGATTCAACAACCCACTAACAGTCAAAACTTGGTCCCGTATTTGCTCAGCCGACAAGCGTGTTCGGAAACCTCGTGAAAGCCATTGATTGCGCGCGTCTTTTTCGATTTTTTCAACATTGGCGTCAGACGATTGCCGATAGGTTGCCGAAAGCACCAATTCACGAAGAAAGGGCTTTACATGCCAATCGTGGGTCGTTTCAAACCGAACCGCCATCCAATCCAATAGTTCCGGGTGGGTGGGTTTTTCGCCCTGGGTACCAAATTCCTCCATCGATTCGACCAATCCGAAACCGAAAAGCTGTTCCCAAAACCGATTGACCGCTACCCGCGCAGCCAGCGGGTTTTTATCACTCATCATCCATTTTGCAAATGCCAAACGGTCTTTTGGTTCTTCCGCTTCAGGAATGTCATATATATTGGGAATGCTACGTGTAACTTCATTCCCCAAACTCAGCCAACTACCACGATCGAACAGATAGGTCTTTCGCGCTTCGGCCTCTGGTAATTCTTCTATTATAGGAGTCGATGTAGTCGGGATTTCGGCAAGCTTCTTTAACTTTTGTTTGAAGGCAGGGTTATAGGAGTCCATTCGAGGTTCATCTTCGTAAAACCTCATCTTATCTAAATAAAAGAGGTGGCCATCATACCGTTCTCCTTTAAAGAATCTTAAATAAATGTCATGTGTTCCTCCTACGGCATCGATTGCCGCCTTAAACTCACGGGTGTTATTTCTCTTATCATCGCCTTTCTTTAACTCTTTGGTCTTAGTGATCTTGACCCCTCCTATCTTTTTCCCTTTTAACGAATCAAGATGGATTGAAATGTCACCCGCATATCCAATAGTAGCCGATGCAAAAAAACCAATTTCCGTAATGTTTTCAAGATCAATTTTATCGTATTTGACCCAAGAACTGTCTTGTACCTGCCACAGCATACTCAAACTTTCATCCAATTCAATAAAAGGGCTTGATTCATAGTATGATTCCGCCTCATGTACTCGATAACCCAGCCGGGTCAAAACAGCTTCTTTTTCCCTATGTAGATAGGAAGCTTTCGGTGCCGTATCTTCTGGCAAAAGCTCGTCATCAATATAAGCAAGAAGCGATTCAACTTCTTTTTTGTTCTGATCGGAATAGGTAAAAAGTTTGGGTTCTTCAAAATAGGAATCATTATCCCGAGCATTATTGAAAAATGCCATGGACTGGTAGAACTCTTCATGGCGAAAAGGATCATAAGGATGACTATGGCATTGTACACATGACATCGTGGTTCCTTGCCAAACTTCGTAGGTCGTCGCTACCCTTTCGACTACAGCGGCCACCCGAAACTCTTCGTTATCGGTACCTCCTTCATCATTTGCCAAGGTGTTTCTATGGAAAGCCGTAGCAATCAATTGTTGTTCGGTGGGGTTTGGCAAAAGATCACCGGCCAATTGTTCGATCGAAAACTGATCAAACGGCATATCTTCATTAAAGGCGTTGATTACATAATCTCTGAATTTCCATATTTCACGATTGGAATCCTTTTCGTACCCTTTAGAATCGGCATATCGGGCCAAATCCATCCACATGGTAGCCCACCGTTCACCGAAATGCGGGGAAGCCAATAATTTATCTACCTCTTTTTCATAAGCATCCGTAGCACTGTTGCCCATAAAATTCTCAACGTCTTCATGGGTCGGAGGCATACCGATAAGGTCAAGGTACAATCTTCTTAACAATGTTGCTTTGTCGGCCTCGGGCGAGGGAGATAATTCCTTTTTCCGCATTTTAGCATAAACAAATTGGTCTATCTTGTTTTTTGCCCAAGACAGGCTATCTATCATTGGAGGTTCGATGTCTCTTTTTGGCGGAATATAGGCCCAGTGTTTTTCCCATTTTGCCCCTTGATCAATCCATTCGACAAGCACATCGATTTCTTTTTGTGTAAGTGGAGGCGCATCAAAAGGCATACGCAACTCTGGATCTTCGTGAACGATACGCTTATATAATTCACTCTTCGAATGATTACCACGAACAATGGCGGATGCTCCCGATTGGGTCGGGCCAAATGCATCTTCTTCAAAAAGCAAGCTAAATTCACCGCTAGCCTTGACACCACCATGACATCTAAGGCATTTATTGTTCAAAATAGGCCTGACATCGCGGTTAAAACTTATTTCATTGTCTTTTGAATTTTGGCAAGACCAGAAAAAAGCGACCAATAATAGGTAAATGTATTTACTCATTAAATGTTTTAGTTTCGTGTAGCACTATGAGGTCAGTTCCTCTTTATCTTGATTTTTAGTGTTCTTCATGGGTTTTCCGAACAAATCCAAAATAGGTTTACCATGCCCGTCTGGAGTAGTATAAAATGGTCTTCCCTCGATGGTATAATGTGTTTCAGGATGCATTCCCAACGCATGGTAAATCGATTGATGTACTTGATCGATCACAACGGGATTTTCTATTGAGGAGCAAGGTCTTTCATCTGCTGTTTTACCATATACCAACCCTTTTTCAACACCTCCACCCCACATCAGTATCGAACTGCCATCGGTAAAGTGCCGATGCATTCCGTAAAATTTCTCATCTTCTATAACATCGGGCTGAGGTACTTGATCCTGGACCTGTTCGCCAGGTCGCCCCTCCATAATAGCATCACGACTGAACTCACTTGCCAATATAATCAATGTTCGGTCTAAATGGCCGCTCTCTTCTAAATCTTTTACCAATTGCGCTATGGGCCGATCAATAAGTTCTTTCATCTTTACAAGTCGGGTATGTCCGTTCTCATGGGTATCCCAACCCAAAAACGGCTCATATTCCGTTGAAACACTAATAAACCTTCCACCGTTCATAGCCAACCTCTTGGCCAAAAGGCACCCCAAACCAAACCGCCCTGTGTTATAGGTGTCATAGACTTCTTTCGGTTCCTCTGACAAATCAAAGACCTTTGCCTCTGGTGAATTCAACAAACGATATGATTGTTCCATAGAACGCATTAGCGATTCCTTTTGATAATCGCTACCACTTTCCATGACCTTACTTTTATTGGCCAATTCTTTATACAATTTGTAACGGGCCTCGAATCTTTTGATAGACATTCCTTGCGGGGGGCGCACACTTTCAAGTCCGCCCGATGGGTCAGGAATCAAAAACGGTCCGTATTCACTACCTAAGAACCCTGCTGAGTGAAATGCTTTCAACTCTTCCGCCTCGCCCACAGTAAATCGTTGTCCCATGGCGATAAATGGGGGTATCACCGGATTGGCCGGCCCTAGTTCTTTCGCAATCCACGCTCCGATATGGGGCGCCTGAACCGATTGGGGGGGCTCGTAACAGGTATGCCAATGGTATTGGTGCCTTGTATGTAAGATATGTCCCAAATCTGCCGATTTGTACGAACGGATAATGGCGCCTTTATCCATTACACCTCCTATCGATTCTAAGCCTTTCGAAAAATCTAGCCCATCGACAGCGGTAGGCACTTTAGGAAAGGTACTTAGCACCCTTTTGCTTTCTACACCCTTCTCATATGGAACATATGCTTTGGGGTCAAAAGTTTCGGTGTGGGCCATGCCTCCGGCCATCCACAATAAAATAACGGTATCGGCCGTCGAGGGGATTTTTGGAACCGTATTCGTGCATGAACTTAGAAAGCTTGCCAACGGAATAGTGGTCGCCGAAGCTGCCAAACTTGCCGCTGTCATTTTCTTTATAAAATCTCTACGTGTGTTTTGTTCATCCATCGCCATCACTAGTTTATAAATTGGAATTCTGGTAAAATCAATGTAGACCAGAATATATCTTGTAATGCTTCCTGTTGTGGTTGATTGCCCAAAACGGCCAGCATTATCTCCTTCTCTTCACCGGTGGGTTGTCGACCCAACGATTTTTGATAGAGTTCATCAACAATTTTTTCACTGTTGTTACCATATCTTTTTAACCACTGCCCGGCCCCTTCTTCCAAGACCTTATTAAAAAACTCGCCATTGGTCAGTTCCAATGCCTGTAAAAGAGTGGCTTGGTCATCTCTGGAAGTTGCAACGTTCTCCCTACTTGGCCGGCCCAATGCTTTCATGAACGGGTGCTGTTTGACTAAACTGGCACGGGCAAACTCACCATCATGTTCTTCAAATGAAAAATCGATAAGTTCACCCCAATTGGCAGTTCCGAAATTACGTACTTCCGCCCATTCACTATCATCAAAGGCCACATTTGTCCATGACTTATTGGGTTCTTCTGCCGTACTCTTCCAACTTTTATCAGAGTTAATAATCACATCACTACTATCGGCATACGTTATCTTCATGGAAAACAATATCCCGGCCGGATTGGCAATAGTGCCTTCATTGATGCCTTCTATCGCTATCGTATTCTTTCCTTTTAACAATAGAGAAGTAACATCAGACCGATACACCTTTGTCCAATCAGAACCTTCGGACGCCTTTTTATCGTTGATGTAAAGTGTATGTGAATGATCAACCGAAACCAATACTTTTGCATTTCTTATTTCTTTATTGGGAAGCACAATCGTTTTTCGAAAATATCGCTTCCCTGGTTCGGGCAATACATCACGGTCAAACTTTATTTCACGGTGCCATATTCTTGAAGAAGGTAATTCACCTCCTTTAGGGTTAAAAGCAACGGCCGCATACATCGGTTTGATTACCTGACTTACGGCATCTGAAAATTGCTCGGCACTCATCCGTCGAAGAACAGGCCCTGTAAAAACATAATCGGACTTGATATCTTCAAGTTTTTCGTAGTGCGCAGTAGGCAACTGATATGCTTTTGATGTCATAATTCGTTTCATCAAATGTTTCAGATTATAACCCGATGCTATAAAATCGGAAGCCAACCAATCCAACAAATCAGTGTCCCATGGGGTATTGTCCATTTCATCGGCCGGCTCAACGATGCCTCGACCCATTAACCGTTTCCAGAAACGATTGGTAATGGTTCGATATAATCTACCATTTTCAGGTTTGATTATTACTTCAGAAAGCTTTTCCAACCGTTCTTTGACGCTCTCGGCCTCCACATCTCCCAGTTCGGGATATAAAAAATTCACCTTTGCCATTTTACCCAATGGTTTATCGCAACGGTTCAGCTCCAATACAGAATCAGCAAAAATGGAAGCAAAACCATATGTTTCCCCTAATGTAAGATTACTCACAAAGCTATTGTGACACGAGGCACATTTTACATTTACCCCGAGCAGCGATTGTCCGATATTCTGGGCCGCTTGCATCTCGGTACGCTGACTGGCATTGACAACACCTCGCCACTGGATGCCTTTGATAAAACCTTCTGAAACATCGGTGGGATCGACCAATTCTTTGACCATTTGGTCGTAGGGTTTATTTTCTTCCAAAGAAGTATACAACCAATCGGTAATCTGTTTTCTTCCCCCTGTAATAAATCCGGTACCACTGTAATCATTGCGCAAAAGGTCGTTCCAAAAGCTCAACCAGTTCTGGGTATAGTTGTGGGTGTCAGCCAAAAGTGTATCTATGAGCACACTTCTTTTCTCAGGATTTGAATCGTTGGCAAATTCAGAAATGGCCTCTGGTTCGGGAAGCAGGCCGATTACATCCATATAGACCCTTCTGATAAAAGTTCTATCATCAATGGTTTCAGACCAATCAACACTATTTTTTTCAAAATAGGAACCAATCAATTGATCTACGGGATGGCTTTGCCCGTCAACTTTTGGCAATTCAGGTTTTACAAGGGCCAAGGGTGCTTCAGGAAATACCTTAAGTGCTTTATCGGACCAATGTGCCCCGTTTTGAATCCACAGTTTGATAAGTGCTATTTCATTGTCCTTTAGCACCTTTCCCTTTTTGGGCATTACCTCATCATCGTTTGGGGAGAGTGTAACCCTTCTATACAGTTCGCTTTCCGAAGGTTTTCCGGGAACAATAGCCAGACCGGATTCACCGCCCTTAAAGACACCCTCTTTATGCTCCAATACCAATTCTCCTTTTTGCTTGTTTTCACCATGGCATTGATAACAATTGTGTGCAAAAATAGCCCTTACCTCCAAGTTAAGCTTATCTTGCTGAATTTCGGATAACGAATCTGATTGTTTTAATTCAGCAAGCAGGGCTACGGACTTACTATTATCATAAGCATCTGTATTACCAGGCAATACACTGGTCAGGTAGTCTTCACCATGGGTTAGGTTCGCCCCTAAATGGCCTGCTATAGCCAGCAATACAACTGTAACTATAAGCCCGGAACGATAGATACGGTAATCACTCAATCTTCCATTAATCGTATTTCGTAACAATAATGCTGTGACAACACTGAATACGGCCGTGGCAATACCTACATTTTGATGATTGGCCACTAAATCACCACTATAATCGTCATGGGTACGAAGCAACCAACCCAACAATGCGGCAAGCACGCCAGATGCGGCACCCACATAGACCATCCAATGAATGCCTTCACGCAGTGCCGGTCGCTTTCCTCCAATAGTAAGCAGCTCGAAGAACAAGGCAACCACCAACAGCCCTATGGGAAAATGTACCACAAGGGGATGAAAACGCCCTAAAAGCTGAAATATCCAATTAAAATCATCCATGTGCCGAAATATTTGACTTAAACATACACGCTCTCCTATTCATTTATAAATCGCCTTACCATCCCTAAAAAACCAAGTATTTTATGCGTCATTTGCAAATTACTAATTTTCAAGGATACTATTTTTGGCTCAAGTGCTAATATCCTTCATTTTGACTTAATTCTGGATTTACCACCCGCTCCCTATTCGGTATGGGAAACAAAATTTCATGTGTATCAAAAATATAATCCCCCGCCGAAAAGCCTACCGACCCTCGTGGCGTCGTTTGGTTAGCTTTTTCCAACGCTCCGTGGGCATTTAAAAGTGCGACAAGCTCCGTAGTACTCAAGGTTCTTCTCAAGTCAAACCAACGGTGATTTTCAAAGGCCAATTCGATCCTTCTTTCATGAAGTAAGGCGGTTCTGAATTCATCTTGGGAAAGGCCTGCAAGAGGGTCTAGGCCTGCTCTCTGCCTAACTTGATTAAGATAACCATAAGCCTCGGTGTTTGGTCCTGACTGCTCATTAATCGCCTCGGCAAGCATCAATAACACATCGGCATATCTGTATATTGGCCAGTTACTATCAGGGCGGCCCTGAATGGCATGTTCATAATGGTACTTTTCAACAAAAGGAATTGCAACGAACTCACCGGTATTTTTATCGATGTACCCTTCACTTATCGATATGGCCTTGCGCAGATCACCATCTTCATAAGCCCCAATGATATCCAAAGTAGGAATATTCCATCCCCCTCCGCTTATGCCATCAAAACCAGTAACCTCACCATTGGTGAACTTTGGATAAAATTCATAGATGAATCCACTCTGTTCGCCAAGGTCATTTCCTCCTTGAAATTGTACTTCAAAAATAGATTCATCATGGTTTTTGTTAGTGGGGTCAAAAACATCGGCATAATCATCCAATATACTGTAACCCAAAGCTGCAACTTGATCAAGTGCCGCCTTGGCTGCCCCAAAATCTTTTCTTGTCAACCATAATTTACCTGAAAGAGTAAGTGCCGCCCCTTTAGTCAACCGTCCTGCATCCGAAGCAGTGACGGCATCGGGATGGGGTAAGGACGCTATCGCTATGGCGAGATCACTTTCAATTTGAGCATACACTGCCGAAATTGGAGAACGCTCTAACTCAAATGCCGCTGAAGGATCGGTTAAAGGTTCGGTCATCAGCACCACATCACCGAAATACTGCGTTAATAGAAAATAATAATATGCTCTAAAAAATCGCAATTCTCCATCAAACTGGGCTTTTGCATCGGCATCTATGTCCGCTCCCTCGAGTTTCGACAAGGTCAGATTAATATTTCCCATGGCATTATAGGTGTTCCTATAAAGGTCATACATTCGGCCTGTACCTGAATTGTATTGCCAGTATTCAAAAGACTCTATATTGGGTGCATTTCCCCTATTCCCTTCATCAAAATGAACGGTGGTATTGTCAGTGATCATCTCACTGTAAAGCCACTGGTTACCTGTGATACCCTGCAGTTGTCCATAAACACCCATCACTGCCTGATGCACTTGCACTTCGGTAGCATAAAAACTTCCTTCCCCCAATTGATTAGGGTTAGGTTTATCTAAAAAATCATCGCTACACGAAAACATGGAAAAAACCATCGATAAACTTATAACTATCTTGATTAAATTTTTCATTCCTTAGTTTTTTAAATATTAAAATTTCAATGTTGCCCCAAGAGAAACCGTTCGCGCTAGAGGATAAGGCGTTTCATCAACACCAGGCCTTAACCCACTACGATCATTGGGTTGAGGATTGCCATATTCATAACCCGAAAAGAGGTGAAGGTTATCTCCATTAACATAAAATCTGGCTCCGTCAAGAAAGAAGTTTTCATTTAGCGGAACTGTATATCCTATGGATAAACTTCTCAACCATAGATGGCTTGCATCAGAAATATAATAACTATTCCCTTCACGTTCCCATTTCCAAAAGTTGGAAGTAGGGCCATCGCCAGACATGGTGGTATACCTAAACCTATCCGCAGCTTTCGTTTCTACATTGAAAACCCCGTCTACATTCATAGTAGTATGCTCTATTTCTGTAAAAACCTCATAGTTTTGCGCTCCGGTGAATACAATATTAAAATCAAAGGCTTTATAATCTAACCCCAAATTGAACGAATACACAAATTCTGGATGTGGGTTTCCGATTTCTACATAATCTTGAAAATCATACGTAATTTCACCATCTCCATTGGCATCCCAGAACTTAAAAGAGCCTGGCACGGCACCATCTTGAATAGGTGAGGCGTCAATTTCTGCTTGAGACTGAAACACTCCAAGCTGCCTAAACCCATGTAACATAGCAATGGGTCTGCCTACTTGTGATACATGATGCGCCCCATATATACCGCCTGTTCTGATTTCGTCATTATCGCCATCTATTTCAAGCACTTTGTTTTTATTGAACGAAATATTGAAATTGCTACGGAACTTTAGGTCTTCGGTGATATTGGTTTTATAGTTCAACCCTAATTCAACACCTGTATTCTCTACTTTACCAATATTTGTAAAGGTGGTCTCAAACCCAGTTATAACTGGTATATTCACAGGCAAAAGCATGTCTGTCGTAGTTTTTTTATAATATTCCGCCACGAAGCTAAACCGATTGTTGAACATTGTTAAATCGATACCATAATCAAATTGTTCCGATTTCTCCCAACCCAGGTTCGGGTTCGATAGTGAGTTTAGTATCTTGCCTGCCTGAAAACTTCCCCCGGTAATATAATTATTTGTTCCGAGGGTAGATAAACTAGGATAATTACCGATATCATTGTTTCCTGTGGCGCCAAAACTTGCACGTAACTTTAAATCATTCAGCCATGATACATCTTGTAAAAGGGCCTCTTCAGAGATTCTCCAACCTGCTGAAACGGCTGGAAAATTACCCCATCTATTATTCGATCCGAATCTAGAACTTCCTTCCCTGCGGTATGTGGCAGACACTAAATATTTATTTTTATAAGCATAGTTGAGCTGGGTAAAATAAGCCAAAAGACTCCAACTAGATTCTTCAGATTCCGCTGACAAAGATTCTGCTTGTTGCAGAAATCGAATATCATCATCAGGAAATTTCGTTCCATCCCCATTAATTGACCTCATCGTAGACTCTTGTGAAGTATACCCCAATAAGGCGGTAATGCTATGAACATCGTTCAATACCTTTGCGTAGGAAAGTAATTGATCTGCCGACCAATTGAAGGTTTCTATATATTCCTCGGATAGATCAGCATCGTTCGGCGCCGGCTGATTCCATGAAAAGCCCGAAAGAGTTGATGGCGTAAACTGATTATATCTTGAATTGACCAAACTAGCATTAAGCGTTGATTTGAATGTAAAGTCTTTCAAAAATTTGAACTCTGCGTAACTGTTGGCCAGTAACCTACTTGTGTTCAAAGTGGTTTTTTGTTCATGTAATATTTGTACGGGGTTGGCACTGTTAAAAATCAAATCACCCGGCGTATCCTTGTCGCCCAAATACGCATTAAAACTTCCATCTTCATTATAAACCGGTTCCCTAGGGTCTACCCATAATGCGAGTCCGACGGGTGTATGTCTGGTTCCCGCCCCTATAATTCGTTCATTCGTTTTAGACCCAGACAGATTCAACCCAATGGTGATTTTATCGGTAATCTTGTTATCTACTTTTGCCCTAACATTGAAGCGTTCAAAATTTGTTTTGATAACAACCCCGTCTTGATTCATATAACCCAAGGTAATTAGCGATGTTGTCTTTTCGTTACCAGAAGCAATGGAGAGGTCATACTTCTTAAATAAAGGAGCATTCGCTAATATTTCATCCATCCAATCTGTGGAAATGGTGTTATTCTCGGGATTACGAATGCCTATAGGAATTTCACTTTCAGCGGGTTCCGATCCATTGGCGGCAATATATCTATCAATCCAACTTGATTTCTGAAATTCCCCAAATTCAACGGCATTCATCATATCAAGCCTGCGCGAATCTGGAACATTCTGAAAGCCTGTAGTCACATCCAAGGTAACAGCGGTCTTACCTACTTTGCCTTTTCTTGTCGTAACGAGAATTACCCCATTTGAACCTCTGGCCCCATATATCGCGGTTGAAGCTGCATCTTTTAATATGGATATGGATTCTATTTCATTGGGGTTCAAACCATCGGAAGATTCAAGAGGAAATCCATCAACTACCCATAGCGGGTCATTTCCGGCTCCCAATGACCCCAATCCTCTAATGGATATATCAAGGTTCTGGCCAGGACGACCTGAGCTAGACGCTACATTAACACCGGCCGCCTGACCCAATAACATTCTTGAAACATCTGCAGCCGGAACATCCTTTACCTCTTCAATATCAACGACAGAAACTGCGGAAATGATGTCTTTCTTTCTTTTGGTACCATAGCCCACCACCACTACTTCATCAAGAGCATCGGTATTCTCGGCAAGCGTTATTGTAATATTTTGCTGACCTGCGACGGACACCTCTTTAGACATAAAGCCAATAAATGAAATCAGTAAAACGGCATCATTATCTACCTCTAAGGTAAAGTTGCCATCAAAATCGGATTGGGTGCCATTGACCGTACCTTTCTCCACAATGCTGGCGCCCGGCAAGGGAGCCCCATCTTCATCGACAATCATACCACTTATCGAAGATTGTATAAGTTTTGATTGTATTACGGGCCCTACGTCATTTGATTTTATATCGGAAACAACTTTTTTAAGAACAATATATTTATCGTACACCTCGAAGGTTACCCCTCCATTTTGAAAAAGCTTGGCCAATATAATATCGATAGGTTTTTTTTTCATTTTCAACGTTACCTTTCGGTTGAGCTCTAAATCTTGGTTCTTGTAAAAGAACCTAAAATCAGTTTTACCCTCTATCTCTTCAAAGGCCTCTTTGAGCGTGACCTCTTCTAAGTTCAAGCTAATCTTAGTGATTTGGGCATAGCCTTCACTTGCATTTATTTGAAAAAACGAAGTAATTAAAAAGAAGACGGTCATCTTCATTTTCAGATTGAGATGCGAAGTTATTTTTTCAAATACCTTCTTAATGTTGGTCATTTTCATAATTGGGAATGATTTTGTTGGTTATCGACTGTTGTTCTGTCATTTGGTAAATCGAATTGTGTTCTTTCCACTTCTTTTAATTCATTGGCTTTATATGATTTGTATTTATAGGGGTTGATTTCGTTTCAGGGTAAGGAAGGTATTATTACGATACTATCGTTATCTATTTCATAGTCAAATTTGGTATTCCTTTTAAACACATTTAATATTTCGGGCAAAGTTTTCTCTTGAAAAGTTCCGGTATATCGAATATCGTTCAACTCTTGGTGCCTATTAATAATCTTGATGTTATAATTCCGTTCCAAAACTTTTACAATATCCTCGAACCGGTCATTGACAAAAAATAATTTCCCTTCCATCCAAGCGATAAAACGCTGTACATCTACTTCCGCAACTGTAAATTCACCGTTTTGTATTTTAGCCTGCTGGTTAGGGGAAATAACCACGCCGTCAGCATTACTATATTTCTTAGCTGTATCATAAACCCCTACACTTCCTTCGACCAGTACCGTAGAAGTACTATTTTCGTTATCATAACTGGAAACATTGAATTTTGTACCAAGTACACGAACGTTCATTTGTTGGGTATGTACCACAAATGGTTGTGCCTTATTTTCTTCGACATCGAAAAAAGCCTCTCCCTCAAGATAAACATCCCTATTACCAGCTTCGGCAAAAACTTTGGGGTATCTTAATTTTGTCCCTGCATTGAGATGAACGACCGTACCATCTGAAAGCTCAATGACAAAACGTTTCCCATATGGGACCTTCAATTTATTATATGCCAGATCGGTTTCAGTTGAAGAGGATGCAGCGTATTTAAGTGTATTGTATTCTTGCTGTACAACCTTATCTCCCTTATCATTCGTTATAGCGACATTCTCACTTTCGTTAAGTACCTTCAAGCTACCATCTTCCAATTCTAGTACAATCTCAGATTCAGCGGCACTTACCTGAGGCATCGAAACAATTTTTACATTTTCATTCTTGTGCATGAAAATATATAGGCCAAAAGAAGTGGCAATGAATAATAGGACTATGGCAGCATATTTGAAAATAGGATGCGCTCTTTTAGGAGCGCCAACCCCCTTTTCGGAAGTTGCTTTTATAATACGCCGATAAGCAGTTTCTTCATCAATTTTTCGATAGGCAAAATCCAATCTTTGATTGGTCTCGATCATCTCTTTAAAATACTCCCTGTTCTTAGGGTTACCCAGCCATTTTTGAAGAATTTTCAGTTCTTTTTTGGAAATGGTGTTTATAAGGAATTTCAGCACCAAAGTTTTCAATACACGAAAGGTTTGTTTATTATATTTTTAATTATGATGCACCAAAACCGATATACCCTTAAAAAAAATCAACTTTTTTTTATTAATTCACTATTCAGAACTCCGTTTTCTATCATTTTCGCTTTTTTCTATTTCCAGTAGGCAATGAAACAACTTGTTTTCAAAGCAAGCCCAGCGCTTAGATATGAACTCTTTGACCGCCAGTATTCCCTAAAAAAAGAGGGATATTCGAATTGGCCTTATTGAATGACAAATAGCTATTTCATATTTTTTTTGCAATCGAATACGTTACCGCTTAGACCAAGATATTTTCTAAAAAAATTATAGTATGCTTAAACTTATTGTTACTTTTCACTCTTAATTCAGGCGCTAGATTAAAATAGTATCAAATAAAATTGTCGTATAAAAATGGATGATGAGGGTATATGGGCATGTATACAACGAAGCGAAAGTCATGCTCTAAAAATACTTTTTGACCAACATTACCGACCTTTGTGTATTTATGCTTTACAATTTTCCCAATGTCTTCCAGATGCAGAAGATATTGTTCAGGGCGTCTTTATCAAACTATGGGCTAAACGTGAGGAACTTGCCATTAAAACCTCTATAAAGGCTTACTTATACAAGTCTGTATACAATTCCTGTATGCAAAATGTCCGCAGGGATAAAAAGTTAGAGCATTCTTTGATTTTTTTAAAACACAAGGTATTGCAAGACCAAACAACCGAAGATGATTCTATTCTTTTGGAGAAAATAGAAAAAGTCAAGAGTTTGGTCGACAGCTTACCCGACCGATGTAAAGAGATTTTATTACTGAGTAAAAAAGAAGGTTACAAAAATAAAGAAATTGCCGATAAGCTAGGGATTTCGGTAAAAACTGTAGAGTCTCAAATACGAATCGCCTTTAACAAAATTCGCAAAGGATTTGGAAAGAACAATGATGAAATTGTGCTTATAATATGTACTCATGACTTTTAAAACCGTAAAAGCCCATTAAACTTTAATGCTTTTTCAGGGTTGTATTGCAATCATCTTTTTCGTTTTCACTCCCTTTTTTCGACAGGTCTTTGTCAAACCCAAAAACTACAGAAAGAAATTGATTACGGTAATAACAAATTTGTCTTGCTACGCCACAAGTTTACCTACCCTCACATCAAAAAGTTTTAAAACAAGTGAACCAACAGTATGTTTGTCATGTAATTCATACGAAGTAAATTTTTTCATTTTCATATAGTGTTCTCGTAAAAGAGCTTGGTCTTAGTTGATCAGGCTCTTTTTAGTTTTTGGGTTTTTGTTCTTATTGAACAATGAGATAAGGCCTAAATTTCATATGAACCCGGCTCACCTTTTCAATGGGCTAAAAAGCACCCTTCTTCAGCCTGCTTTCGCCCTTTTATCGCCTTCGCAGCTATATTTTGAATCTCAAAAAACACAATCCTCCATTAAATTGGTATTTTCGCTTTAAACCAGTTCATCCAAAATTAAGTGAGTATGACACCATATTTCAAATTCCTTTGGGCTATTATAATAGTATTGTTCATACCAACATTCCTTATCTCTCAAACGCCACAAGCGGCAAGCGCAGGTTCAGACAAATCGGTACCCAACATAGAAAAGGTATACTTACATACCGACCGTTCTTGTTACAACATTGGTGAAAATTTATGGTACAAAGCCTACTTGGCCTATGCGTATGTCAATGCACTCTATGATCACAGTAACATATTATATGTAGAACTCATATCATCAGATTCAAAAATTATAACACGCAACATTACCAGGCTAGACGAAGGTTTAGGGCATGGCGACTTCAAGCTTACTGCCTCTTTGGGGTTCAAAGCAGGTAGATACCAATTAAGGGCATATACGAACTGGATGCGTAATTTTAGTGATGATTTTATCTTTAAAAAAGATATAGAAATCATAGACTTGAGCCAGCCATCGATAGAAACGAACGAAGCAATAAAAAACGGGGTAGAACAAAATAAGTTACCAGTAGGTTCTGATTTGAATTTTAAAGAAATAAGCCTGTCGGTTTTTCCTGAGGGGGGGTCGTTGATCGAGGGCGTTTCGGGTCTGGTGGCTTTTAAGGCGGTTGACGAAAGTGGCAACCCGGTAGCAGTAAGAGGTAAGGTCATGGACTCCAATGATACTATGGTTGCCGTACTACAGAGCCAACACGATGGTATGGGTACGTTTGCACTGCTCCCTATGCAAGGACAAGAATATAAAGTAAAGTTTAGCCCTGAGAACAATCAACAAGAATTTACAGCACTCGTACCCAAAGCCATAAAATATGGGTATACCATTGGTGTGACCCAGCGAGACGGAAAAAAAATAGTAACTATAAAGACTGATAAAGCCACATTTGATAACGACCCCAATGCGCTATTGACCTTGGCGGTTACCGTAAGGGGAATTACATATTTTGAAGGCTCGCAGCCCTTGCAAGGTCCTGTTCATTCTTTTTTATTGCCTGATAATGAATATCCCGAAGGCATTGCAAAATTAACTTTGTACGACAAAAATATGGTGCCGCAGAGCGAACGGTTAACTCATATTGAAAAGGAAAAAAACTTCACCATTGAAATGGCTACGAATAAGACACATTATGAGCCGAAGGAAAAGGTTAAAGTGCGAATGTCTATCAAAACTGATAAGGGTGACCCCATCGCCGCTAGCTTTTCTTTGGCCTCTATAGAAGCGAACGCCTTAGACAATCTTGCAGCAGAAAGCAATATTTGCTCGTATTTTTTAATGGAGTCAGAGATAATGGGGAAAATTTATCGTCCGGGACAATATTTTGATATCACAAACCCAAAACGGTTGCAACAAATAGACCTATTGTTGCTCACTCAAGGATGGCGCGATTTTTTATGGAAAAAAATTCCGGAACCAAAAAAGGGTAAAAATTTTATCGCCGAAAAAGGGATTATCGTATCCGGTATAGTAAAGAGCGCAAAAAACGAAGCCTTAAAAGTAAATTTAATGCTTTCAAACTACGGGAATGTATTTATGGATAACCAAACAGTTAATTCCAACAGTTCTTTTCAATTCAAGAATTTGATGTTCAAAGGAGAATCGACCCTAAATTTAAGTTCTCAAGATAGCAAGGAAAATGGTAAAGGAACACTTCTATTGAATCCCTTATACCAAATGCCAATGGTTGCAGATTACAATGGTAGCGACAGTTTTACATATGCTGAAAATCGCGTCAAAGCTTTCACACAAAATACCCTCAAAAAAAATGCCTTATTCAATATATTGCCCGAAAACATGTTGGATGAAGTGGTCGTAAAAGGAAATAAAAAGGAAGAATTGGCACAATCTGGTTTAGGTTCTGCCGATTTTGTTAAAGTAATTGATGATAAGACTCCGCGGTTCTCTTCCCTAAAACAATTAATACAGTTTACAGTGCCCGGTATATTAATTACAGGCAATTCCGTTAGTTTTAGCAGGTATCGAGGTAGCGCACACATACTTCTCGACGGTAACGAAATGGATGGTGAAAGTTTAGATGGTATAAGTACTGACGATGTAGATCGAATTGAAACCATCACCTCTGCAGGAGCCGCAGTGTACGGACAAAAAGGGGCGAATGGCGTTATTCTAATCTATACCAAAACCGGTCTTGGCGGAAAAAAAATCATAAAGGCATCGAATACCGTTAGCGAAAAAATTGAAGGATACTATAACGCAAGGGTTTTCTATGCTCCAAAATATGATAGTACAGAAAAAGTTGATGAATATGACCCTAATATCCCTGACATTCGAAATACGTTATTTTGGGAACCCTATTTTCACCCAAATGGAGATGGGGTTGCAGAGAGATCGTATTATAATAGTGCGGCAAGCCATGATGTCAATGTAGTACTGCAGGGAATAACAGAAAAAGGGATTCCAATTATAGTACGGAGCAAATACGAAGTAAGCCGATAGTCATAGTAAAACTTTGCTTTGGTCATTACGTAACTCCTCACCCAGTAAACAAAAAGCAGTGTTCTCGATCCTCTTTCATATATCGCTAAAGGATGAAAATGCCCAATTATATTTATATCTTGAAAAGCCGAAAATCTAGATTTATCATTGAATATTGTTAAGATCGAATTTGAATGTTCATTCACATGTAATTATCCTTTTTCTGGAATACTTTCACACTCGTTTTCATCTCGGCATACCGGGGATCCTGAATATAATCTTGTTTCTCCATTTTTATGACTTCGATACTCAAAAAACCGAATTCGCTTACGACTTTCCCGTAAAAGCGATAAACACCCCTTCCCCTAAAATAATACTGTGCTGCCACAGGTGGAAAAAGCACCGTATCGAATACCCCACCCTGTTGATCTACCAAAGTGGCAAAGTGCATTTGCTTTCCCGAATGGGTTTTGGTATTTTTTACCGTCACCAGATAGCCATAAATATCGATGTGCCGATTTAGATATCGTTTCAAATCTTTACTTCCCGATTTATTTTTAGGAGGCTTGGCCAAGAGTTCAAACGGACTGCACAGACAAAAACCCAAGAGTTCCCACTGGGTAAAGGCCATTTCAAGATCGGTCGTATGCAGGGTTGGGATCTCAAAATCTTGGTGTTTGGGAGGGAATAATTTCGGGTGGTCTATCTTTACGCTTTTATTCAATAAAAAGTGAGCTTTCCATAACAACTCATGTTTGTTTATCCCCGTAAACCGGAAAGCATCTATCCGTATTAAAATACTTAGTTGTTCTATGGATATAATGATGCGATCTAAAAAATCTTCCAAAGAACCAAACACGCCATCATGCAAACGCTCTTTTAGAATACGTTCCATCACACGACTTTCCAAATCGCGTAAATACGTAAGCCCTAAATACAATTGTTTACCATAAATACGGTTGACAGCCAAACTTTTATTGATACAGGGTGCATGCACGGTAGCGCCCAACATACGGGCTTCGTGTACATAAAACTCGGAACTATAAAATCCACCACCATTATTAAGCACCGCCACCATATATTCCAATGGATAATACGCCCTTAAAAACAAGCTTTGGTAACTTTCAACGGCATAAGATGCCGAATGCCCCTTAGCAAAGGCATAACCGGCAAAACTGGCAATCTGTTCCCATACTTCGAAAATAATGCGGTCGTCTTCCCCTTTTTTTCGACAGTTTTGAATAAACTTCTCCTTTACCTCTTGAAACTCATCACGTGAACGGAACTTACCACTCATACCCCTACGCAAGACATCGGCTTCACTCAAGGTAAGGTCGGCAAAATGGTGGGCAACCTTGATGACATCTTCTTGATATACCATTACCCCATAAGTATCGGGCATAATATCTAGCATTACGGGATGGGCTTTTTCCTCCGCCCTGCCTTTGTTTCTATGGCGCAAAATATATTCGCGCATCATACCGCTTTTAGCAACGCCAGGTCTGATGATAGAACTTGCCGCCACAAGTCCCAGGTAATTATCGACCTCCAACTTTTTTAGCAGCATGCGCATGGCGGGCGACTCTACATAAAAACAGCCCATACATTGTGCGGTTTTTATAAGATTGTTGATTTTAGGATCTTTTTTAAATACACCGATATTGTGAATATCGACTTTTGCAAATTCATCGGGACGGTCACGCTCCAATATTTCCATCGTTTCCTTAATCTTGGCCAGGCCACGTTGCGCCAAAATATCAAATTTGTACAGGCCTACATCTTCGGCAATGACCATATCAAACTGTACAGTCGCAAAACCTTTGGGCGGCAGATGAGTGGCTGAAAACCAATGCAAAGGTTTCTCGCTGATGAGAATACCTCCGGCATGTATACTCAAATAATTGGGCATACCTTTGATCAAACGGCCATATTTTATAACCAGGCGCGAAACGTCATCGAGATCTTCGTACTTACACCTTCCTTCCGATAGAAAGTCTATTTCGCTTTTAGGCAGGCCAAACACCTTTCCTAATTCTCGAACAACACCCTTTTCCTTAAACGTAACGTAGGTACCCAATAATGCAACATTCGGAAACCTATTAAATATGTATTGGGTCATTTCCTCACGGTCTTTCCAAGAAAAATCGATGTCAAAATCAGGTGGATTGGCCCTATACAGATTAATAAACCGCTCAAAGTACAAATCGAGTTCCATGGGGTCTACGTCGGTAATCCGCAATAAATAAGCGACAACACTATTGGCCCCGCTACCGCGACCTACATAGAAAAATTTTTGCTCCCTGGCATAAGAGACAATATCCCAATTGATAAGAAAATAAGAGACAAAACCCATGGTTTTGATAAGTTCCAATTCTTTCCCCAAGCGTTCCAGAACGGCATCGCCCCCATCAGGGTATCGGTAGGGCAACCCTTCTTGGCACAACTGTTCCAACATGTTTTCATCTTCTTCCTTTGTTGCATTATACGTATTAAGATTCTGTGACTCTCGTCCAACAGAAAAGTCAAATTGAATACTACAAGAGTTTAATAACCGCTCCGTATTCTCCAAAATAAAAGCGTACTCCGAAAAGGCCATCGCCAAGTTTTGAACAGGAAACATTTTTTCCTCTTCATCAGCCTCCTCGGTCTTACAAAGTTTACTCAACAAGGTATTGTTTTCGATTGCACGTAACAGTCGATGGGCATTGAAATCACGTTTATCGCGAAACGTAACCGGCTGCTGCACTACCAATTTGTCTTTTAATGTCAATAATCTGGAAAAAGGCAGACGCCTCAAATCAGCAATTGAAACCCCTATAAACTCATGCTCGGCAAAGGTTTTTTTATCGATTAACACTACCTTTTCAAAAGGGTAAACAACATACGCCTCTTTAAAAAATGGGGCTATAAAAGGCAGCTCTTTTTGTTGATGGAGGTGTTCAGACAAAAAGTCATTTAATTCTTGATATCCTTCGTTGTTTTTGGCAATGCCCACATAGCACTGATCGACGCCATTTCTAAAATCGACACCGAGTATAGGTTTTATAGCATATTCGGGAGCCTTGCGAACAAAATTAAGTGCGGCCGAAGTATTGTTGATATCGGTCAACACCAATTGGGTCACCTGATTGCTCTCTGCCAATTGTAGCAGCTCCACTTCCGAAAAAGTGCCGTAGCGCAAACTGTAATATGTATGACAATTAAGATACAAATGGTTGCTATTTGATTTTGTTCACAAATGGTTGTGAGTCGAATACCAAGGTTCAAAAACCAACAACTATCAACCCGTTTTACTGTTTTCGATGCGCCAAGACAATAGGGGGGTTCCCATTGAATGGGTTGTGCATTCTACCAATGGTCCGTGCTCCCATAGCCGAAGCACGTACGACACTTTTATCACCATAGCGCTTTCTTATATGATCCATGGCATGATACAGATTCAATATTTCTTCGGTATCGTCGAATAGATCGATCTGGTAATTGCCCGAAACCAAATGACTAAACCGAATACCTACCAACCGCACCAATAAACGCCTATTATATAGTGTTTTAAAAAGCTCCAAAATCTTAGGAATCAAAATATGATCGGCGCTGGTATAGGGAATTCTTAACTGTTTGGAATAAGTATTAAAATCGGAATACCGGATTTTTACAGTGATACAGGCTGTCAGTTTTTCGCCCCGCCGTAATTGATAGGCCAAATTTTCGGTCATCGCAATAAGGATGCCTTTTAACTTCACCACATCAATAGTATCTTTATCGAAGGTACGCTCGGTAGAAATCGATTTTCGCTCACAAAAAGGAATTACTGGGGTGTTGTCTACTCCGTTGGCCCGTTTCCAAATCACAGTGCCGTTCTTGCCCAATACCCGCTGCATAACGTTTACCGGCATTTCTTGTATGGTACGTATTTGTCGTAGCCCCAAGTTGCGTAACGTCTGATAGGTCTTATCGCCAACCATAGGTATTTTTTTTATGGATAGCGGTGCCAAGAAAGGTTTTTCAAATCCGTAATCGATTTTTAGCTGATTGTTCGGTTTGGCCTCATTGGTCGCTACTTTGGAAACTACTTTATTGACCGATAGACCAAAAGAAATGGGTAGTCCTGTTTCCCTTATAATACGCCGTCGAAGCTCCGACGCATATTTATAAGAACCGAAAAATCGATCCATACCAGTCAAATCGGCATAAAATTCATCAATACTCGATTTCTCGAACAACGGCACATGCTCTTTGATAATCTCGGTCACCTCATCAGAGTGTTTGCTGTACGTACCTGCATTGCCTTTGATCGCTACGGCACCAGGACATAGCTCCTTGGCCATTTTCATCGGCATTCCCGAATGTACTCCAAATCCCCGCGTTTCGTAACTACAAGCCGCAACCACCCCCCTATCGCTCAACCCGCCAACAAGAATCGGTCTATTTTGTAAACGACTATCTAACCGCCGCTCTACGGACACAAAGAAAGTATCCAAGTCTAAATGTAATATTGTCTTGTTCATTGCACACCAAAAGGAAATGCTAATTTATGGAATATTTCCTATTATTTGGAATATTTCCAATATTTGTGCTGTTAAAAAAGGAGAGGGGCTTTCACTCACAATAGGAGTAAAAAAATATGGTAACTTTAAAAACGCTATAACTTAACACTGTCTTAAGTACCATTCCAATGAAACAAAATATTTTTATCCTCTAAATAATCACCATGTCAAACCTTACAAAAATCCTGCTGCTCCTTTTTATTATAGCATTGCACATAGATATAACGCATGCGCAAGAAGAAAACGAAGCGTTTTCCCACACCGTAAAAACAGAGAAAAAACCTTGGACCAGCAAACCATTTTACAATAACCCTGAAAATTTTCAGTTCGCCATAGTAAGCGACCGAACGGGCGGTCATCGCAAAGGGGTATTCGGCGACGCACTTCATAAAATAAACAAACTGTATCCAGAGTTTGTTATGAGCGTTGGCGATCTTATTGAAGGCTATACCAAAGATGAATCACTCATCGATGAACAATGGGCCGAATTTGATAGCATCCTAAACCCGCTCTCCACCCGTTTCTTTTACGTAGCCGGCAACCATGACTATTCCAATGCCGAGATGGGTGCCCAATGGAAAGAGCGCTACGGAAAAGATTACTACCATTTTATCTATAAAGACGTGCTTTTCTTGATACTCAACACCAATGATGGTGACGGTGTTCTGTTGGGCGACGATCAGATTGCATTTTTAAAGCAGACCATTTCAGAAAATAGCGATGTGCGATGGACGATGATATACATGCACCACCCTTTATGGGCTTTTGGTGATGTGAACGGATTCGACGAAATAGAAGCCGCTATAGCAGACCGAAAATATACTGTTTTCGCCGGGCACACCCATCGCTATATGCACGATGTCAAGAATGATCAAAATCATTATGTTTTAGGAACTACGGGCGGCGGCAGTAAACTAAGGGGTCCAAAATTCGGCGAATTCGATCACGTCGGATGGGTAACCATGACCGACGAAGGACCTAAGTTGGTCAACCTAAGTCTCTCTGGTATTATCGACCAAGACGTAAGCAACCGAACGACCCAAAAAATGGCAAAAGCCCTGATCGATGCGACCAATTTTAACACATTGGTACTTGGCAAAGATACAAAGCGGAAGATTTTGATGACCCTGAACAATGCCTCGGAAGATACTATTCATTTTAGGGGCCAATTATTCCATCATCACCAAATTCAACCAGACGTCTCTAAATTTCAGCTTAGCCTACCTCCCCAAAGTCAGCAACAAATTACATTGGCAACAAAACCAATCGGGGATTCAGAAATTTCGGAATGGGACCCTTTAGAAATGCAATGGGAAATGGGATACGACAGTGCATTTATGGCACCAGAGTTTAACCTTCATGGCACAGAAACTATAGAATTAAATCCCTCGAGTGTCGGAATCAAAATGACGGAAGACAATATTTTCTTTAAGGAAATGCAGATCGAAGTTTCACACCCGTATCAAAACATTCAAGCAAGATATACTACCGACGGACAAACACCAGAAACAGAGTCCACCATTTTCCCCGAAAAACTGACACTTGACAATAGCACGAATATCAAAATTATGCTTACCGATAATGAAGGGTATCGCAGCACTGTCTTCAATAAAAAGTATGAAAAAGTAAAACCAAGTGCAGTGGTAAAAACCAAACGGCCAAAAAAAGGATTGTCGTATACCTATTACGAGGGTAATTTTACAGCGGTACCTGATTTTTCATCCCTTTCCAATCCAAAAAAAACGGGATCGGTAACAGAGCTGGATCCCGATAAAATAGGCGAACGACTAGACCATTACGCCATTCAATACAAGGGGTATATCGAAGTGCCCGAAACCGGTATTTACACCTTTTACCTTAAATCTGACGATGGCAGCAAATTGTATATCGATGATGAATTGGTCGTTGACAATGATGGTTCTCATAATACAAGTACTAAAAAGGGGTTGAAGGCCCTAAAAAAGGGAATGCATGCCGTACGTATTGATTATTTTGAGGATTTCTTGGGTGAAGAGCTTCAATTGGACTATGCAGGTGCAGGGGTAAAAAAATCGCCAGCCTCTTTCTGGCATTGACTTATTTGTTCATAAAATCATCAAATCATCGTTTTAAGGTAAAATGACCTTTAAAAACAGAACCGTCTTCATTTTCAAATCGAAACCAATAATCGGAAGATGGCATTGACAGGCCTTGGTAATCGCCATCCCAACCTAACTCGAGCGGAGATACTTGATGTAATAACTTTCCGTAACGATCAAAAATAAAGACAATGGATTCGGGAAAATGTTCCGCTCCCAAAATATTCCAATAATCGTTGACACCATCACTGTTCGGTGTGAAGAATTTCGGATACCCCAAGGCAATTACCTCTTTCGACAACATTCTACATTGGCCCATATCGCGAACATAAACGGTATATTTACCTGGTAAAACATCGAAGGAATTACGTTCTTGAAAATATAGCCCATCAATCGAATATTGAAAATCGCCACTGCCTGCCACTTCAACCGTGACGGTCAATTGGTCAGCAAAATTATTTACGCTGGCCGTAAAATCTTCCGGCACGTCGGAAGGATTCACTTGAAAATAAACGGTTTTATCGCAACTTGTACCTTCCAGTCCATTTGTCACCGTTAAACTATAATCTCCTATTTCCGTTATCTGAAAAATACGGGTCGTGGCCAATATCACACCCTGCCCGTTCGCCCAAATCCAATTATCAAAATCACCACCATCTAGTGTCAGATCCGGATTATCGGGACAAACCACATAAGCAGCCTCCAAATCGGGTTCAGGTAACCCCAGAAGTTTCAGTGATACTTGTGATAGGGCATAACAATCTCCTGCCACTCGCGATTGCACTCTTGCATAAATGCTTTCCTGCAAACCCTTATTTTGAAATTCCGTTTTCAAAAGTGCGTTTTGCCCATTAACGGCATCCATTTCATCCGCAAAATAAGACACCTGATATTGCAATGGATTTTGATCTCCCAAAATATCGACATCTACTTGAGAAAGATCGAACAAAGCAGTTCCATTTGAATTCAAGTCGCATTGCACCAAAGTAGCGTCTTTTGCTTCGGGAATATTATAAATCGTTATTTGTCTGGTTTCCGTCTTTATACGTGTACCGATAGTCACCGTAGCGCTCACGGTATAGTCACCTGGGGTTTCATAGGTATGCGATGGGCTCGGCAATGAAGAGGTGTGTCCATCCCCGAAATCCCATTCCGTAGAATCAATAGGTTCCGTGGCCTTGACCGAAAACTCGGTAACATCACCAAAACAAAAATTATCTGCCTGAATACCCAATTGAAACAAAGAAGTTATAAAAGGTGGCAAGCCGTGCGTACTAACCCCTGACCCCAAGTCAATGGCATTTCCTTTAAAAGAACATGACACCCCTAATTGCTCTGGCTGCTCTATCACAGAAAGTGACTGAAAGCTGGCAACATAGATTTTACCATCTAATGCCATCTGCAATCCACCCGCCATTTTTCTGGGCACATTCAAAGGTATTTTGGAATTTACAACATCGGCCGCCTTTAAATCAAACTGATAGATATCATCATTTAAAATGGAAACATAAAGAAAATTACCATAGGGCGAAAACTCAACCCCATAAAAATCGCTCGTTGGGGATTGCATTAAAACCAAAGGGTTCGAGACTTTACCAGTTGTGGTATCAAAATCTAAAATTTCAGCACCGACAAAGGCATGGCTAACGGCCAACTTTGTTCCGTCGGGCGAGGCCTTTAAATACCCCCTACTCTTAAAAACATCGTTTCCTTCGGTTCCGAATTCCAAACTAAAACCGACATTGCTGACAACCGGGGTCGGGTTTACGCCAGCTTCAGTTACCAAATAAGCCAAATAGGCATTGTTTCCCCAATCGTGTGCGATAACCCAGACATCTTTGCCATTCTTGTGCTGTACGGCCGTGAGTTTTTCGGCAACGGGATTACGAAGTTCAATATTTTTTCTGGTGACCTCACCCATTCCAAGGCTTGCGTTCATGTCTACTTCGGAGTAGTGTAAACCGCCTTGTACTTGAAAATAGGAAGTAAATATGTAATAGTTGTTCTTATTTCCAGGTGCGGGAATAATGATGCCCGATTGCGTACTTGAGGAGTGCCCCATTAATTCTGTACCATTGGGCATGATGTCGTGATTGCGGTTCCAGACCGTTCGACCATCAGTATAAAACAAAAGATCTCCCTTAGCATCAGAGAAAGTAGCACATCCTTCCACAGTATTCAGCGCGCCATCTTCCAAAATTACAGGTGACCCGGAATTAAAGTCGAGTCCGGCATTTTTTCCGAAATACCAGATAGCGGTTTCTTTTTGGGCCGTGACCACTTGAAGGCACCATAGAACCAGAAAGGTTGTGAAAATCCTTTTCAAAATTTACGCAGGTTAAGTTTTTAGTTGGAACCATGCTGATTTGGAATTCACATAAGCCCCTGTTTTTTAACGTATAAAAACGCGATAAAGTACATTTCTAAGAATACAAACGGAAGGAAGTTGTGAAAGAGAATATTATCGTTTTATACCCGGCAAATAGTAGTTATAGATCGCTTATCTAAAATTGTTTGCTTTCGTCAAACCGGTTCTCAGCAAAAAAATCTCTAGCCTTCTATTATTATTCCTCATCAAAAAATCTATCTTAAGCCATCTTTACATCGAAAAAGGCATCGTTTTGAGCAAAAAAAGGGGTCGTTATCCAACATTTACCTCAATTATGTGTTAATTAGATAATGATTATTATGGAGATTGTGGAAACCAAATATAGATATGACTATTACAAGAGTACAAGAAACAAGTGCTTGCTACTACTCAGTTTCTTTGTGTGCCAATTTATGTGTAGTCATACCACAAACAATTCCATTGCCAACCAAGGAATTTATCAAACTATTGAAAAATCGGCTATTGAAATTTTGCAACCTAACAAAAGTACCATTTGGACCATTTCAGAGCCTGCCAGCATAGCATGGAAAACCTGGAACATTGGTTCAGAAAAGTCAATACGTTTTTTTCTGGCTCGAGATGATATGGTTGTTCAAGAATTGGGCACATTTAAAAATACCTTTTCCGTCAACGGTATAAAACTCGCCAAGAACATTAGTTCTGGAGACACCTACCAAGTAGTAGGTATTGAACTCTTTCCCGATAACAAATACCACGTGGCCAAGTTTGCCACACCCTATTTTTCAATACGGAACGAAGAAGCCGATGCTCGAAGAAATACCTCAAAATATGGCAATAGCCAAAAAAACACAGTAGCTAAAGCGCTAGAATCCCCCAACCGACAATCGTTTGAAGGCCGGAAAATTTCCTATGTAAAAGAACTTGTTTTCGACAATGAAAAAGTAAGTATTGACATCTGGGACCATGGGCGGCAAGACGATGATGTTGTATCTATATATTTAAATGGTGAAACCATCATTTCAAAACACCTTTTGACTTATAGAAAAAAGCGTATCACCTTTACGTTAGACCCTAGCAAATCAAATGACTTGTTTCTTTATGCCCATAATTTGGGCAAATTTCCACCAAACACGGTGGCCATAGAAATCACCGATGGCAAAACGAAAGAAGACATTGTACTCAATTCCGACTTAAAAAGTTGCGAGGCCGTTCTAATCAAGATTAAAAAATAGTCCCGCAAGAGGCTTTCAAAATACATTATTATTCAAAAATTGATTTGAATAGTTCGATGAATATTCGGCAAGCGTCCATGTTTAATGAATCCTTAAAGTACAAACATATATTTGGGCTATCTTTGCTACAATCATTTTCAAGAACTTGGAAAAAAAGCAAACCACTTTAAAAGATATTGCAACGAAACTAGGTGTTTCAATTTCTACCGTTTCGAGAGCCTTACAGGGCAACCCCCGAATTAGCGCCCGTACACGGGAAAGGGTACTTGAATTGGCACAGAAACACAATTATTTTCAAACGAAACATATCAACCCTTTTGCGCCAAAAAAAATAAATGCCGTAGGTGTTATTGTACCAGGGGTCAAATATCATTTGTACGCGATGGCCATATCGGGTATTGAGAAAATTTTGGAAAAGCACCAAATGCAAATTATCATTTGCCAATCTAACGAATCATACGCCCGCGAAAAGATCTTGGTCAACGAGTTGTTGGATATTGGAGTGGCCGGTTTGATTGTTTCCTTGGCCGGCGAAACCAAAGAATTCGACCATTTTTTAGAAGTGAAGAAAAGAAG
Source organism: uncultured Kriegella sp. (assembly GCF_963975415.1). Lineage (NCBI taxonomy): Bacteria > Pseudomonadati > Bacteroidota > Flavobacteriia > Flavobacteriales > Flavobacteriaceae > Kriegella > uncultured Kriegella sp. The sequence goes on along the minus strand of NZ_CAXBGN010000015.1, from coordinate 54,177 downwards.
GATACCCTTGGTTTTTTTCAATCGTCTTTGTGACGAGGTCGAAGCTGACAAAGTAATTATCGATAATTTCAAAGCCGCTTATGACGCCACCCAACATTTGATTTCCGTGGGCTGTAAGCGTATTGCCTATATTGGTGGGCCAAAAATTCTACAAATTAGTACAACACGTCTTTTAGGCTACAAAAAAGCATTGGCCGATGCCAATATTTCTGTGGAGGAAAAATTTATCGAATATTCTGATTTCACCAGAGAAGGAAATTTAAGCACGGCTAGAAAGCTACTATATTCTCCTGAACACCCCGATGGCGTTCTGGCCTTTAGCGATCAAGTGGCCATTGGTGTTATGCTTGCAGCCAAGGAGCGGGGATTAAAAATGCCAGAGGATCTAGCCATTATAGGTATCAACAACGAACCTGTCGACGAACTTCTAGAGCCTACGCTGACCAGCATTGACCAGCCAAGCTATCAAATGGGTGTTGAATCGGCCAACCTTATCATTGAACGCATTGCCGATTTTGATAAAGCAATATCAAGAAAAGTCTTAAAATCCCATTTGATCATTCGAAAATCTACCAATAAGAACAAGTCTTAGAACACGTTTCAAATGGCAGACGACCAGGTTTCAATCTATTTTTGACGCCTAACCAGTACCACCCAATCTTTTTCCTTGTCTTTGGGAGGATACCCCAAGTCAACGTGTCCTTCAGCCTTCACGCTTTTGACAGAACCATCAATAAGGTCACCCCCATTTCTCGGATCATACCATTTGACAGTAAAGGAATTTCCTGAATTGCCCATGTTTAACGTTGTGGTTTCCGTGCCTGGATGAAAATAAATCGCATATACCTCCTCAGGTTTCGAAAAACAATAAGAAATTGAATCGGTCAGCAAATTATCGGAAGGGTTCATTTCCCAAAACGGAAGATATGTTTCAAAAAACACCTTCGCGTGCTTATTCTGATTCCAAAAAAGATCTCTACTTCGATAATCTTGACAGGTCAAATCTGAATGCGGACTCGCATAGCCAAAATACCATTCTACACCATACCCTCCGGCCATAAGCGTGCCCCACAAAGCATTTCCGCGGGCTTCATTGTGCTCCCTGTCTTCTGCATCGGGCAAAAGTGCTACCTTGGCTTTACCGGGTTCGTCAACCGCAATAGCCCATTTTTTTCCTGTGGCATCTGATTTTTCCCTCCATTTCAATACGCGGGGGTGTACATCTTTAAAGTCTTCTTCACTCAATTGCAATGAGGCTCCCGTCAACGCTGATTGATCACCGATCAACTCGGCGTATCGGTAGTCTTGATCAGGAAAAGTATGTATCACCCTATGTGAATTGTAAGGGTCAAGTTTTGCAACATAGTTGGTCACTTTCACTACTTCTTCGATCGGTTGGTTGTTTTCTTCGCCTATATTCCAGTTCATCGCCAAATGATGCCCGAAACGGGCAATCAGCTCACGGTAGTAAAGTTTACCTTCTACCCCAAAGGCTCCGTGGTCCATTAAATGATCGGTCTCGGTCTCATGGGTCTTAAAGTGTAAAAACATTCCCTTTCGCTCACCATAATCAAAAATACGCTCCCATTGTTCCAATTTAGAAACATCTAAACGGGTTTTATGAAACATCGTCTGCCAGGCCTCCTTATTCTTTTTATCGTTCGCATAATCGGTATATGCTTCTTCGGATACTTTTAAGCGGTACGGAAAAACATTACGATCATCACCATCTACATTGAACGTAAGAAAAGAAAATACATTCAACCCTTCGGAAGCCAAATAATTGATGGCCCCGAACAAATTTTTCCCTTTTTCATCCTGCCACAGCAAATCGTCGGCATCTGCGTCAAAATCCTTTCCATGAGGTTCCCAAGTTTTTAGCAAACCAAGGGCATTGGTCGTAGCATCAAAATCTTCAAATGCCAAAATATTCTCGGGGGCATCGACCCCGACCTTTATAAAATATTGTTTGGTGTCTTTGAACTGTAGGTAACGGTCATCAACGTATTCCAATTTACCCTTCGCCCTGTTATCAATTCCTGTTTTATCAGATTCCCCAACAGTAAAACTACCAATTACCCCATCCATGAATTTGGCACTGGGTGCATCGCTGGCCGAATCGGCAACGGCAATATCACTTCCTTTTTTAAACGACACCTTAAACCCCCAAACTCCGGTCTTATTGGGTGCAAATCGTACTATCCACTTGTTCCCTTTCTCACTTCCTGTTTCGGCGGCATTACCGTCAGCGGCGTAAAAACCAGGGACAACAAAAGTCTGGTCATCATTGGTAAACGTCACATCCAAGCGATAATCTAAAAAAGGGTTGACACTGTCCAACTCACTTGTGGTCGGGCCATTAAACACCAATTCTACTTTATGCCATTTTTTTAATTCCCCATGAACCGCATACTCAGGTTCTGAGGTACAAGAACAAAGCAAGGCTCCTAAAAAGAGCAACACGCTCAGAAAAAATGATACTTTAAGAAAATAGTATTTCATGTTTTGAATTTTAGATATTATCGGTTATTGATAAGTGTTTTGGGCTAGTGCAGACCTCCGGTAATCTCTTCCAGCTTATCGAAAAAAGCCTTTTTGCGAGGGGAGCTGATTTCCCAATTGACGGGAACGGACTGATATCCATCGTTAAAACCTTCTCCTTTCATCCTAAAATCGAAATAGCCCCACGAAGCATACGCCTTTATAGCTTCAACAAAATTGTTGGATGGTTTATCAAAATCAAAGTGATCATCTTCATTAAAGACAATGGGCATAGGGCGGTATGAAGGCAATGCCCGCACTTGATTGACCATTTCCGTAATTCTTGCCGGGTCACCGACCCCATTTCCATGAATCAATACATAGTCTGATACTTCAACCACCTTATCGGGCGGAAGAGTATTACCGTTAAAACTCGTGGACACCAAAAGATCAGGCGCATTTTTCTTAATTCTCAGAATAAGTTCGTGAATTCTATCTTGACCAATTATATCATGCTGATATGCTTTATTGTTACTTTCATTGGCTACTTCCAAAATAATATTGGTATACCCCTTTTTCTGAATCCATTGTATGACATTATCGACGGCGGAAATAACGGCCGCCTCATCTTTTAGCCGTTCATCTTGACCGAAATAGAACAAGCTAAGGTTAACAACCATTCCCAATTCATCAGCTTTTTCAATTATACGGGCCATTCTTTTGACAAATGCCGGACGCAGACTACCATCGAATTCATAGGCATTGTTTTCCCAGGGTTGTACCCGAGAGTAGCCTTCCGGACTGCCTCCCTGAAAATTAATATTAAAAGCCAATAACCCTTTGGCATACCACGCATCCATAGCCGCAATGAATTCATCCGTGTTACGATCGGCATCCCATGTGTTGGTATCAGGATACTTCCAACGGTCCACCGTTTTAGGGTTCAAGTCATCAAAAACACCTTGAACCATTCGAGAATTCATCAGCAGTCCCTCAATTTTATGCCCTTGCCAGGTTCGCCCCTGATACGTAATCCGGCCATTGATAAAGAATTTATCCTTGACTATCGTTACAACAGTATTTCGAGATTTTTTTTCAAGGAGGGATTCATTGCCGAAAGAAATTGTTCCTGCGAATACAAGCAGCAATAAAAGTGAAATATTGATTTTCATATGTTTCAAGGTTCTAATCTTCACATTTCAGTTTTGCAAGCTATGAAGTGCGCTATTTGGTTACCACTTATATTTTTTTTAAAAAAAGACATTCGACACGGTTTTGCTATTTATCTTCGAATTTATCACCATTCGATACAAAATACAGGGACGGCCATCAACAAAATTCAAATAATGCAAATAATTGCTCAATCTTTAAAATAATACATCATCATCATTTATTTGGCATATTTACAACAATACTATTAAATATAAAGCAATAAAACAATCAATAACAATATATTAATTGAGCAATTGTTTGCACAATTGTAGAACTGCCTTCCAAAATAATTCGCCCGTCCCCATATTAAAACGCATTTTTAAAAAGAAATACCCCGACAGCTTCCCTAAACAAACCAATATCTTGATTGAAAAAATATTGAGCCGCCCCTACATAAATTTCACTCCATTTCAAAACCTATGAAGAAACAAATCACCATATGTGCAATTTTTTGCTCAAAATAAAGCTTTGAAAGAAGTGTTTTAACCACAATCCAGTCCAATTATTTATATATATTTGTGCAAACTCATGTTTATCATCAACAAAATTAGATTTGCGCAATATTGCGCAAAATTCAATGAACATTATTTATAGATAAGTTAGAAATGGGAAAAACGTACAAAATCGCCGTTGTGAATGGTGACGGAATAGGAACTGAAATTGTTCCGGCAGGCGTTTCCGTATTAGATGCGGTGGCGGAAAAATATGGATTTAACCTCGAAAAAGAAGAATTTCCCTTCGGAGCCGGGTATTTCAAGCATCATGGCAAGTTTATGGCTGACGATGCCCTAGAGACTTTGAAAGAATTTGACGCCATCTTCTTTGGTGCCGTTGGATTGCCCGATGTTGATGATACATTGCCGGCAAAGGACTATACTTTTCGGGTAAGGACTTCTTTTCAACAATATGTGAATTACCGTCCAGTAAAATTATTCCCTGGAATCGAGAGCCCTTTACGGTACAAAACCGAAAAAGACATCGACTTTGTCGTAGTACGCGAAAACAATGAAGGCGAGTTTGTTCAAAGCGGCAAAATAATGCACGGCAACCAACCTGGAGGAGTAGCCATAGATACTAGTATATTTACAAGATTTGGCATCGAACGCATCGCACATTACTCCTTTAAATTGGCGCGTAAGCGAAACAAAAAGGTTACCAATGTGACCAAATCCAATACCCTCATCAGCAGCCTTGCCTATTGGGACAGGGTTATAGCCGAAATAGCGGAAAAATACCCCGATGTGGAATATAACAAAATGTACATCGATAATGCCTCGGCCAGTTTTGTGCTGCGCCCCGAAATTTTCGATGTTATTTTAACGACGAATCTTTTTGGTGATATTTTGTCTGATCTTGGCGGAGCTATTATGGGTAGCTTAGGTCTGGGCGGAAGTGGGAACATCAACCCTGAAAAAGATTTTCCTTCAATGTTTGAGCCCATTCATGGTTCGGCCCCAGATATAGCCGGACAAAACATAGCAAATCCAATTGGGCAAATTTGGTCTGCAGCCATTATGTTGGAACATTTAGGAGAAACGGAAGCAGCTGAGAACATTATGGCAGGTATCGAAGCAACGACGGCCAAAGGCAATCTGACCAAAGACCTTCGCGGTACCGCTTCTACCCTAGAAGTAGCCCAAAGCGTAGTCGAATATATTAAGGCACCGAAATTGTCAACCGTCTAATTGCGATGATAGACCAGAAACTCATTGACCTTACATTGTCCATAAACGGGTACAGCAGCGGAGCATCTATCGAACCGGCCAAAACATTGGCCAAAGATGGCTGGAACGCCACCACTTTACACCTTTATTCCCATAGCGGAACCCATATGGATGCCCCCATTCATTTCGAGGTCAACGACAAGACCATTGACCAAACTCCTATAAACCGTTTTATATCAGAAGCGTGGGTGGTCGACCTGACCGATATTCTACCCAAAGAATCTATAACAGTGGCTCATTTACACACCATTGCCGAATTGGTCGAAAAAGGACAGAGTATCATCTTACATACGGGATGGAGCAAGAAACTAGGTACTGACGAATATCGAAATGCCCTCCCAAGAATAAGCCCCGAACTGGCCCATTGGCTGGGAAAAAAAGGCATAAATATGCTAGGGGTAGAGCCACCCTCCGTTGCCGACGTCAACAACTTGAAAGAGGTAACGGAGATTCACACCATTTTAATGAAAAATGATATCATCATCATAGAAGGCCTTACCAATCTCGCTGCCATTTCAAAAAACAAAGTCACGCTTATAGCACTACCTTTAAAAGTGGAGAATGGCGATGGTGCCCCTGCACGGGTCATTGCATTGGAAAAACAATAAAACCTATGGTGCACACAGCTCTTTTGCAATCCATTGAAGAAGGGAGTCGCCTACACGGCTGTGAGGCAGAAATACGTGAAGAACTCGTAAAAAATCCGAAATCGATAGTCATTTTAGATGATGACCCCACAGGAACCCAAACGGTTTATGATGTTCCAGTTATTACGGAATGGACGGAAGAAATACTCGAAAAAGAACTCCTAACAAGTCCCGTATTTTTTATCTTGACCAATTCAAGAAGCCTATACGCTGAAGCTGCGGATGCACTAGGAAGACTAATTGGCCAACGCTTACAAAAATTAGCGGTCAAGCATCAAAAAAAATTGATCGTGATTAGCCGTAGCGATTCGACCTTAAGAGGACATTACCCCATCGAAGTCAACGCACTTGCAATTGGATTGCAGATGGAAAAAGCAAAACAAGTACTGATTCCGGCCTTTTTTGAAGGAGGGCGCTATACCTATAATGATATTCATTATGTCAAAGAAGGTGATAAATTCATACCTGCTGCCGAAACCCCTTTTGCCAAAGACAACACCTTCGGATACGAAGCTTCGAACATAAGGGATTGGATTATTGAAAAATCAGAAAACAAAGTGACTCCCGACCACATTGCCAGCATTTCTGTTCAATTGCTCAGACAACAATCTACCGACGCAATAAAAACCATATTGAACCAACCGGAAACCACCCATATTGTGGTCAATGCCACGTCTTGCCATGATTTACAGATTATGGCTCAGATCGCGCTTCAAAACCCTACCCCCCTTCTCTTTAGAACTGCAGCTTCTTTTATAAATGCGATATCGGGGATTGCGCGACGCGCCTGTCTCTGCAGAAATGAAATTTTAGGGAAAACTTCTAAAAACGGAGCTCTGGTCGTAATCGGTTCATACGTGCCAAAAACGACGGCTCAATTAGAATATCTCAAGAAACATTACAATGCCGTTTTCCTCGAATTGGAGGTGTCCAATGTGCTGAACCCGGTTCTTTTCAGCCAAGAACTAACCTCGTTAGTAAGCCGAATAGACCGACAAATAGGTCTTGGTGAAGATGTCGTTCTTTTTACCAGCAGAACCGTAGTTAAAGGCAGTACCAGAAATGAAAGCCTAGAAATTGTCAATCGTGTTTCCGAAGGACTGATTTCCATCATAAAAAACATCAAGAACCGACCCAAATACCTAGTCGCCAAAGGAGGCATTACTTCTAGCGATATAGCCACCAAAGGCCTAGGGGTTCGACGCGCCCATATACTTGGCCAAGTGCTCAATGGCGTACCCGTTTGGCAATTGGGAAAAGAGGCTAAATTTCCGGGGTTGCCATATATTGTCTTTCCTGGAAATGTGGGCGTCAATTCGGCACTGCATGAATTAATTACATTACTGAAATAGAAGACCCGCATGAAAACACAAGTCAACTTTGCCAAGCGTTACTTTATGGTCATGGGCACCTTTCTTTTGGCTTTACTGCTGTATGTAGATCGGGTGTGTATTTCAGTGGCCAAAGAACCTATTTCAGATGCTTTGGACCTCAGCGACAAACAAATGGGATGGGTTTTGGCAGCTTTTTCATTGGGCTACGCCCTTTTTCAAACCCCAGCGGGCATGTTGTCAGACGCATTGGGTCCGCGTAAAGTGCTCTCGGCTATTGTAACTATTTGGTCCGGGTTCACAGCTTTAACGGGCGCAGCATGGAATTTCGTTTCATTATTGGTGGTTCGATTTCTTTTTGGCGCTGGAGAAGCAGGTGCATTTCCGGGTATGTCACGGGCAATTTATAGTTGGATTCCTTTGCAGGAAAGAGGTATCGTAACTGGCATCAATTTTTCCGGATCTCGATTAGGTGCCGCATTCGCGCTTCCAGCAGTGGCTTGGATGATCGAAGATTTCGGGTGGCGTGTTTCCTTTGTCATTCTTGGAGGAATCGGTATACTCTGGGCTGTTATTTGGTTTCTGCTATTTAGGGACAGGCCGGAAGACCATCCCGGTATTTCAAAAAAAGAAAAGGAATATATCCTTTCCACCAGACAACCACAAAATTCAAAAGCGGAAATCGAAAAAATTAGTGTGGGAAATTTATTGAGATCAAAGAATATATGGTTGGCTATGGGGCAATACTTCTGTAGCAACTTTACATTTTTCTTTGCCCTTACCTGGTTATTTCCGCACATAAAAAGTGAGTACGGCCTACACACTCTAGAAGCAGGGTTCTACACGGCCGTACCTCTAATTTTTGGAGCCTTTGGAAATTGGACCTCCGGAGCACTCAGTGACCGTATCTACAAAAAAGGCAATTGGGACAAGTCTCGTATGCTTCCGGCTTCTATCGGATTCCTTCTTGCAGCTTTAGGCCTAATCGGAAGTATTTATATGGACAGCGCCGTGGGAGCCATTGTGTTTTTAAGCATTGCCATTTTCGGAGCGGACATGACCTTGCCCCCATCATGGGCATTCTGTGTCGATATAGGTGAAGAACATTCCGGCGCCGTATCGGGCACTATGAACATGGCCGGGAACATCGGTGCATTTTTGACCGCCTTAGCTTTCCCGTACCTACAGGCTTGGACGGAATCTACAACCCCATTTTTCGTAGTTGGCGCGATATTGAATAGTATTGCAATAGTATTTTGGTACCAAATGAAACCACAAAAACATTACTCGACCTATTAAAATCAATCGTATGCCGAAACTAAAGGGAGTTTGCATTGGAGCAGGTTATTTTAGCCAATTTCATTTTGAGGCATGGCAACGCTTAGAAAATGTTGACATTGTAGGTGTTTACGATTTAGTCAAGGAACGTGCTGAATCGGTGGTCGTGAAATACGGATTTAATAAGACCTATGACGATGTGGAGAAAATGTTTCTAAAAGAAAGACCCGACTTTGTTGACATTATTACACCACCCGAAACCCATTTAGAACTTTGCCAGCTTGCCATTAAACACCAAATCGCTATCATTTGTCAAAAACCACTGGCCCCCACGCTGGCCGAGTCAACGGAAATTGCAAAATATGTCGAGAAATCTACAGTGAGAATGATGGTTCATGAGAACTTTAGATTTCAACCCTGGCATCGCGAATTGAAAAAGCTGTTAGACCAAAATGTCATAGGGGCACAGTTACATACTATACATCTAAGAATGCGCATGGGCGATGGTTGGCAGACGGACGCCTACATGAACCGCCAACCTTATTTTAGGGAAATGGAGCGACTGCTTATCTATGAGACCGGCATTCATTTTATTGATGTATTTCAATACTTAATGGGCGACATTACCCAAGTTTATGCGAAACTAAAAACCCTGAACCCCAATATCAAAGGGGAAGATTTTGCTTGGGTACATTTTGACTTTGCCAATCAAGCCCTGGGTTTTTTAGATGCCAACCGTTATAACGAAAATATAGCCGAAGACCCGAGGTTGACCTTTGGCTCTGTTTTAATCGAAGGCGAAGGAGGAAGCTTGCGCCTTTACGATAATGGAAACATCACAATTCAACCTCTAGGGAAACAAGAAAGACCACATAAATATGCCTTTCTAAAGCAAAACTTTTCCGGGGACTGTGTTTTTCATACTCAATCTCATTTTATCGAAAATCTCATTTCAGGAAATCCTTTTGAAACTGACGTCACACGCTATCTTCGAAATATAAAGGTTCTCGAGAAGGTCTATGAATCCAGCGAGAAAGGCATTCCGCTGCCTGTCGACTGATGCCAATCCACTTCCTAATTTATCCCATGGAGACCTCCACTACGTTCAAAATTTCTGGTTCGATTTGTGTCACTAGTTTCGGTTTACTTGAAACGGCAATGGTGATTACCATACAATAGGAAATTATTCTTACTTAAATTTCTTACCCCAATCTTGACCAACTCAATTGTTCATGTATATACGACGAATTAAAAAGTGGGCTTAATAAGTTTAATTTGTTTGAATAAATAGCAGGAGCGCTTAACTTAGAGGCCAAATAAAGCCAACACTATATGAAAAGATTCAAAGCGCTCGATGTTTTCCGGGGATTGACCATTTGCCTGATGATCGTTGTTAATACTACCGGAGACTGGGACCTTACCTTTTCACCTTTACTACATGCCAACTGGCACGGGTTTACCCCAACTGATTTGGTCTTCCCTTCTTTTCTTTTTGCCGTTGGAAACGCCTTTGCCTTCGTAAAGACCCGTTGGGCAGATAAACCACTCTCGGAAGTCTTTCGAAAAATCATAAAACGGACGGTCATCATTTTCTTGCTCGGTTATATCATGTATTGGTTTCCGTTTGTATCATGGACCGATGCTGGAGACCTCACGTTAGTTCCTTTTAGTGAAACTAGAATTCTAGGTGTGCTGCAACGTATAGCGATTTGCTATTTTATCGGGGCCGTTATGATTTATTTTCTCACAAACCGCCAACTTATTATTGCCTCAGCCCTTATTTTAATCGGATACTGGGGGTTGCTCAGTGCTTTTGGCGACTACACTTTAGAAGGAAACTTGGTACGAACGGTCGACAGGTTTCTTCTTGGAGACAGTCATCTTTATGGAGGTGACGGAATTCCATTTGACCCCGAGGGCTTGTTAAGTACGCTACCCGCGATTTGTAATGTAATCGCCGGTTACCTTGTGGGTAAATTTGTTATTCAAGGGGGCATCAATTACGAAAAATTATCAAAAATGCTTATGGTGGGCGCTGGTCTTTTGGCCCTTGCCTATCTATGGAATTTAAGCTTCCCGGTAAACAAAAAATTATGGACAAGCTCTTTCGTTATTCTAACCACAGGTCTTGATATCATTGTATTATCGATACTAATCTATTCCATAGAATTTGTCAAAAAACCAGTAAACTATTATTTTTTCGAAGTTTTTGGAAAGAACTCCCTTTTTATATACCTCTTATCGGAATACCTTGCCATAACCATGCTTTTTCTTCGTGTCGATGGAAACCAAAGCTTGTATAGTTACATTTATGAAAATGGTTTTAGTTGGATCGGACCCTATTATGGATCGTTTGCCTTTGCCTTGGTTTTTATGTTGCTTTGCTGGGCTATCGGACTTTGGTTGGACAAAAAAAGGATTTATATAAAAGTCTAATGTACCATCTTAATGGGCTTTAGAGTATCTAATGAGAGTAAAAATTCCATCACCTTTAGCCAAATGTTGAGTAGCCAACATTAGATTTTAGCTTTAGATTTACACTATTGCGTAAAACAATGTTATGCTATGAAGACAAAATTTCTATTATTCTGCTATATATTCTTATGCTCCCTAGGTTCCCTTTTACATGCACAAGACACCTTTAAGAACCCCATAGTCAAACAAGGCAGGCTGGGTTCACCGCTAGTAGAAACTTCTCCCTTTGTTTTTAAGGATAAGTTGTATCTTCTGGAAAACCATCAGCGCTTTTGGGATTTACCAAATACCAAGCCCGGAGATTATTTTCATGAAGATGAGGTTCGCATTCGTGATATTGCCTCCGATAAAATAGTATCAGTACCTCTAAAGAACCATGGTTTTGGCACAGTGTTGACCTATAATGGCCGCGTTTATGTTTTTGCGGGCAACTATGGTGAAAACAAGCCATGGCGCAAGATGACGGAAATCAGCATGACCAGTTCTACTGATTTGAAAACATGGACCGAACCGCAAACTGTACTAAGAGCATCAAAAGACGAATTTTTCTTTAACACCGCCGTTTGCAGGGGAAAAGACAGCTTTATCTTGCTATATGAAACCAATGACAAAAATTGGAAACCTTTTACACTGCGGTATAAGAAATCAGAAGATTTGATAAACTGGGAAGCCATACCCGACGCCATCTACGGTCGTGATAAATATGTAGGCGGACCTGCCTTATACTACGAAGATGATTGGTATTATACACTTTATCTAGAGGACCTTGAAAATGGATACGAAACGCGAATTACCCGATCTAAAGACCTTGTTCATTGGGAGGATGCTCCGTCAGATAGACCTTTTGTGACCTTTGACCCAAGCCATAAGAACATTCCGTTAAGACCCTCCGAAATTGTGGAAAGCAACGCTTCTGACGTAGAACTCTGTTATTTCAATGAACAGACCATCCTCTATTTTACAGGAAGCGATCAAAAGATTGGTGGCGACCTACAATGGGCGACTTTTGATGGAACACCCTCTCAATTGTTCGAACATTTTTTCAAGGATGTTGAAGCGCCTACAGACGTCACCCCGGAGCATGAAGGTGATTGGGCACCGGTACTTATTGCGGGAGAAAACCAGAATGACGATGCGTTTTCCACTCAAAACATAAGCGACAAACCGACACTTCAACAGCTGGCCTATCAAGAACGCCAATTGGGTGCTTTTATTCATTTTGGTCCGGCAACCTATACGGCTTCGGATTTTATGACCGTGCCCGAAGCGGACATTTTCAATCCCCAACAACTCGATGCCGAACAATGGGTCAAAACCGCAAAATCATTTGGCGCCGAACATATCGTATTAACCGCCAAGCATCACAACGGCTATTGTTTATGGCCTACCGAAACAACCGATTACTCGGTAAAGAACTCTCCTTGGAAAAATGGCAATGGCGATGTAGTAGCCGAATTTGTCGAAGCCTGTCGAAAATACGATATGAAAATTGGTTTATACATATCCGGCGGAGACAAGCATTTTGGGTGTACCAGTACCCCCGACCCCCAAGGAGAACGTAAATTGGTAGGTGATATCAACACCTATTTTCCTATTTTTTTAGAACAGTTAAGGGAGCTTTTAACCAATTACGGACAAGTTTCCTACGTTTGGTTCGATGGGGCATACGATCCCTTCGGTTGGGATGTAATGGATGCCGAAACCCTAAAACCTTTAGGAACTGCCTATGGCGATGCCATTCGATCAATGGTGCGAAACTTACAACCGAACGCCATAGTGATGGGTGGTACCAAACCAGATGTTCGATGGTCGGGCAGTGAACAAGGTTGGGCGGCCTACCCGTTGTGGAATATTGTAAAACCCGGGGAAGGACTCAAGCACTGGATCGGACCGCAAAACGCCGGCTGGGTACCCGCCGAAGCAAACTTGCATACGAGAAGTACTTGGTTTTGGGCACCAAACTCAGACAACACGCTTCGAGACCTCGATTATCTCGAGACCGCATACAAAGAATCGATAGGCAGAGGTGCAAATCTTTTGATCAACATGACCCCGGATACCAGTGGCCTGATTCCAATAGCCGAAACAGAAAGACTTGCAGACTTCGGGAAAATATTGAAGAATACCTTTGACAAGCCAATAGGGAGCATTCACCCCACCGCGGACATACCAGTAACCGAAGTATCGATAGTGCTTCCTAAAAAGCAGAAAATAAACCTTTTGGTAATCGAGGAAGCGATTAAATATGGCCAGCACATCAAAAAATATAAAGTAGAAGCCTTAATCAAGAACAAGTGGGTTACCATAGCGGAAGGTCAAAGCATCGGAAGAAAGCGAATTCAAAATTTCGATCCTGTTAAAACAAATAAAATCAAGCTAAGTGTGGATGGGGACTCCAACGAACTATTTATCAAAAGCTTTGCGATATACTTTGAGGATATTTAAAATAAAGACCCTCCCAAATTTAAAACTCCGACATTTAAATTTTGTTCAAGGTTTCCGAAAAGGTCTTTCCGAAAAACATCCTCCAAAAAAATAATTTAACAGTACATTTATTGGTAAACGGGATTTCCTATCACTCGACCATAAATGGAATATTGGCGGTGGCCGCCTGATTATTTCCATCGGAAGCATAGACAAATAGGCGGTATACTCCTTTCGTGGGTGACTTAAATGTAACCTTATTCTCTTCCTGTGATATTATCAATCCTTTAACCGATTCAGGTCTTTCTTCCAAATCCCCGCCCTCCTTTAAATCGGTGCTCTCTGGCATAATTTCCCAATCATATACTATAGTATCATTCTCAAAATCCATTACCTCGATCTGGGCTACATATTGTCCTTCCTCTTTCAACATCACATTGTCATGAGCTGTTTTTCCATCTAACGTGTAGTCTTTTATGATGGGGGTGCGGTTTGATGGCCATTCCCCGTTCCAGATATAATGCATAACATCTACGGATTCCGTTTCTTTGCCATCTTCCAAAAAAATACCGTACCAAGTCGGCGTTCGCTCTTGCTTATTCCCCCATAAGAAAACATAGGAGCCTATGCATTGCAGTGAATCGGCAGCTATCCCCCCTTGATATCGCTTTAAATAGTTATTGGCCTTAACTGAACTATTCTCTTCAATAGGTGCTCCCCAAGCTGTAGTCGGCACCTCCCAATGCCCTGTAGCTCCCCATTCGGTTACCATATACGGACCTTCCCACCCAAATTTCTTGATCAAATTGGGTAAGTTGGGCAGGTCACCATACATCTGTACCGACAAAATATCTAGGTCTGGGCACCTTTCTTTAATAAAGTCCACCTCCTTTTGAGATAAGCCGGCAAGACTGGTTGTGGTAGGGTGGTTCGGGTCTACGGCATGAATCATTTTGGAAATATCATTCACGGCATCCCATACTTTTGGGTTTTTATAATGAAGGTTAAGTTCGTTTCCAATACCCCAAATCAAAAGCGCTGGATGGTCTTTCAGGGGCAGTATTTCTTTCTTAATATCATTGAGTTGGTTTCGTACCATTTCTTCATTATTGTAATCAAATCCGTGGCGCTCCCTACCAACTTCAATACCCATGGTCACCATTATTCCATTTTTGTGGGCCTCATCAAGTACTTCCTTGGCCGATTTTTGACCATTTTCAGTACGCCAAGTTCTAAATGAATTTGCTTTGTGTTCGGCCAATGCAGGCACATTACCAAATTCAAGTCCTGCACCTTTTATATAAAATTCTTCGCCATTGACCAACAATCGATATTTATTGCCTTTTTGGCTTACTTCAACCTTGGCCGGTGCCGCTGCACCTTTCTGTAGCATTGCTTGGGCGCTCTTGTTTTGCCCACTTTGCTTGCATGAAAGAACAAGACATAAAAAAAGAACAAATAATGATTGTTTCATTTTAACTTTATTTCAAATTAATACCGCTTTACCTTCTTCAACAGCCCGCACAAAAGGTCGTGCTTGTGCTTGCCTACACTAAACATTGTAAGGAAAAAGGCCAGTTCAAACACAACCAGCCTTTAACGCTACATTGAAACTAACAACAACTCATTACTGATAAACTCTTATATAATCTACTTCCATGGTATCCTCTGTAAACCCAGGATCTATCGTGCCGCCCAAATTACCGCCCATCGCTACGTTCAGAATAAAAAAGAAATCGTCGTTAAAAGGCGTGCTCGCGGAATTGTCAAAGGAGAAGAAAACCTCATCGTCGACCGCTAACTTGATTACATCTGCGGTCCATTCAACGGTATAGTTATGGAACTCCGTGGTAGCCGTCTCATTCTCTGTATCATCATGTAGTGCATTACCGCCAGAATTATCGGGAAAATGTAGTGCTCCAGAAGTTTTTCCTTTATCCCATCCTGTTTGTTCCATAATATCAATCTCTCCACAGGCCGGCCATCCAACAGTTTCAAAATTGGCGCCCAACATCCATATCGCGGGCCATGTTCCTTGTGCTGCAGGTAGTTTGGCCCTTACCTCAACTCTACCATATGTATATTCCTGTAAATTAACCGATTTTAATCTGGCCGAGGTATAGCCTCCTGATCCGTCATCTTTGGCTATAATTTTGAGCACTCCGCCCTCAACAATTACATTTTCGGCATTATTGGTATAGGTTTGAAGTTCATTATTGCCCCAGCCGCCAGCACCGAGGTCATAGCCCCAATTCGCCGGATCTGGTGCTCCGTCAACATCAAATTCATCGGCCCAGACTTCATTCGTATAGATCGTTTGAAGCGTTTCCCCTTCTTCGATCACGGGTTCATCCTCTGAAGTAAGTATGGCAAACCAACCCAATCCGTCTGCCCCGGTTGTTCTTAAACTCATTTCAGTTTCAGTACGCTCAAGAATAGCATAACTGTGATCGCCACCTACATAGAAACCATGATACCCGTTACCATTGAAGGTCAGTGTTTCTTGACCATCCGGGGCAGTCAACGTCCACGTATCCGAGAAATCATCTACAGGATAATTTTCATATTCATTATCTGTGTTCGCCTCCCATGAAATTCCGTAATCGGCCTCCAATACTGCGGATTGACCATAGATGGTTCCGTTGGTTGCATAAGTAACGGTGCCATCAGCACTAAATGTAATTCTATCATCATATCCCCCTTTATCAGCTTTATCAAAAGGCGCTGCCCCCCACCATACCGGCGTCGTTTCTTCTGCCGGACCTACTCCAAAATGAGCTGGAGATTCAGCTTTAACCCTCCATGTCTTTGTTCCATCGCCATATAACATTTCCAATAAGTCGGTAGGAGCGGTATAAAATGCCAAAACTTCAACTTGAACGGTTTTCGAAGAACTCACGCCCCCTTTGCCAAAAGCTATAACGGTTACATCATAGGTATTGATACCCGTTGTCGAAAAACTAGTGGTCAATGTACCAGTAGGCGCCTGTTCTTCCTTACCGTTATAAACATACTTATAAGTCAGCGCATCCGATGCGGATGCTGTGAAGTTTACTTCACCAGTACCATCGCCATAAGGGTTTTCATCATCCTGCCCAACAATCACAGTATTGATTACTATATTCGATGGGGCCACAATATCCCCGAATTCATATTCCGTTTCTTCACAACCGAGCATAACAATTGCAAACAGAAAAAGGGTATTCATATATTTAAAATTTTTCATGTTCTAGTTTTTAATTGGTCAACTGAATATTATCAAAGTAGTAGGTAGTTCCAGTCCCGCTATTATTAAAATTGGGAAAAAGAACAACTTTATCATAAGAATTTGAAGTACTAAAATCACCGTATGTTGTTAAATCAAAGGTCAGTGTTTCCCATTGATTAGCTACAGTTGTGTTTACCACTACCTCTACAATAACAGAAGGATTACCATTAGCGTCTGGCGGCGAAGTCGAGTCTTCCATTTTGTATAAAATTGGTGTTCCTGCCGTCGGAGACCAAACATCAACGGTTACGGTCGTACCATTCGTAAAGTCTGCTGCTCCATCTAAAGAAATTCCTGCGCCTGCCCAAACCTGGGCTCCAGAAGTTTTTTCGATTTCGAAGACTTTATCTGAAGTATTACTGCCTGAAGCATCTGGATTATCTACTATCGCTGCGGGAATTGGTTCAAAACTTGGACCTCCAAAACTCCAGATTCCATAATCCAAGGTTGCCGATTCAAACCCTAAAGGAATCATTGGTCCAATAGCTCCTGAACTCTGTTCAATATTATCAATATAAAACGTCCAATCTGCACTACCATCCCCAACAGTTCCAATATCAAAAAACATTACTAGCTTTTGATAGGTTTGGTTTACATCAATGGTACTAAAATCAAATACAACTTCTTCCCAAGCACCATTACCTTCTGTTGTCGCTTCAACTTCAATATTTATATTGGCATCAGCAAGGTTTTCTAATTTTAATAATACTTTACCTCCAGCTCTTGGAGACCAAACATCCATTGATATAACCTTTTTCGTTGAAAAGTCTATCGGGCTTGAAAGGGTAATAACATTACCTGCCCATACTTCTGGGCCACCTTTAATAATTTGCCCAACTGTAGCAGAAGTATTTCCACTAACATCAGGGTTATCTATGACTGCATTTGAAGCCCCACCAAAACCTTGAAACGTATTGACATCAAATATTTCAAAATCAATGGGCAAAACTGTTGGTTTTTCTATAGTTATGTCTTGGGTTCCCTCAATGGTTTCTGCTCCTCCACTTAGTGCTACAACTTTTATCATGTAGTCGCCCACACTTGGATACTCAAAACTAACCGTTTCATTTAAAGCTAATGGTGTAGGCTCTTCATCTACATTCGCAGTATCAAAATATACCAAAAAAGAAGCTGCATACTGGGCAGTCGCCGACACGTTAATAACAAAAGGGTTAGCACTATCAATTTCTGCCGTAATCTCCAAATTTTCTGGCGCCTTGAACGATACTTCCAAGGGCACTGTGGCCTCGGAAGTTTTACCTCCCAAACCAGTCGCCACGATTCGTATACTATACGAACCTTCACCATAGGTATGTGTGGCACTTTCGCCTTGTGCAACTACTTCGGGCTCTGTAGTATTATCGCCATAATAGATGCTATATGACGAAGCTCCCTCACTATTTGGGGTTATTGTAACGAATCCGGTGTTGTCTTGGGTGACATCGAAAAACGCAGAAACATTTGTCGGGGCTACAGAAGCGTCTAAAAAATCTACATTATTAAAGTCATTGTCCTCACAACTCCAAACGACAGCCAGAAGAACAATAGCATTTAAAATATATCTTATTGTTTTCATATTTAAATTTTTTAGTTATAATTTGGATTTTGTTCCAGTATAGTATTTTCAAATTCTTTAAAAGGAATTGGAAAAATCTCATGAGTTCCAGCAACAAAACCTCTATCGGCCAATACTGTAGCCGCCCGCCCCGTTCGAACCAAATCGAACCAACGGTGACCTTCTCCTACCAATTCAAGTCTGCGTTCATCCATAACAGCATCCATGGAAACTGGTACAGATGGTAAACCGACTCTTGCCCTGACAGCATCCAATAATGCTTGCGCTCTTGTGCCAGTTGCCCCGAGAGCTTCTGCTTCCATTAAATAAGTGTCTGCCAGTCTTATGATATAAGAATTTTGTCTATAGTTTAATTCCGTATTACCTGCTAACGTTGATTTTTCTGCATTGGTCGGCATAAATTTTCTTAGAAAATACCCAGTGTCTTGGTAGCCTGCGATATAATCTGCTTCACCGGCATCTTTTAAAGCTTTCATGTCAAACACAGTCGCATTAAATCTTGGGTCATCTTTGATAAAATCGTACAAATCTTGGGTAATAGGATTAAAGCTCCAACCAGCTGCAAAGTCAGGTGCGGAATCACTTAGTTTAGAATACGTTCTTGGGCCAACCATCTGGTTATAGGAATTTCCTTCATCAGAACCTTGCCCCCAATTATCCCACCCTGTAAGACTTTCATTCGTATGTGGCACTTCGATAATTGATTCTGAATTGAACTTATTACTAATGCCCCATAAATCGTCAAAATTGTCTAATAATTTGTTACCGTACTGATTCACTTCCCCCGGTGTGCCGTTGACTTCAGCTAATTGAGCTGCCGCCAAATCATTTTTACCTTCATACAGGTACACTTTTCCTAAAAGGGCTTGAGCGGCTCCCTTGGTAAGCCTACCTGTTTCGGAAGCAGCAGTTATAGTTTCTGGCAATACAGCTATTGCTTCTAAAAGATCCGTTTCTATGAGTGCGTAAACATCGGCTGGATTTGCTTGAGGTATGTTAAAAATTTCAGCTTGTTCTATGGGTTCTGTCAACAATGGAATGTTCTTGAACATTCGTACCAAATTAAAATAGTAAAGTGCTCGTAACGCCTTTGCCTCGGCGCTAAATCTACTAATTAAACTTGCATCCATTGGAACATCAGGTAATTCTAAGAGCAATATATTGGCCCTAAAAATTCCTTGATAATGATCACTCCAATACGATTGCGGCATTGAGATGGAATTCATATTATATGACGAAAAATCTTGAAGCCCTTGACCATCACTTGCGTTTCCACCACCGGCAAAATGATCATCTGAGCCTGAATTCATCATGGCTACCAAATTATCAAACCCGCCCGTATTTTTCTGAAGCCGATCATAAGTGGCTATCAGCCCGGTATAGGCCTGTTCTTCGTTTTCATAATAGTTATTTGTCAGAAACTTGCCTTTAGGCTCAACCTCTAAAAAGTCATCAGAACACGATGTGATCGCACCTAAAATCAAAGCGCTTATGCCAAAAATGTAAGTATGTTTTATAAATTTCATGTTTTTCATTTTTTATTAAAACTGTAAGTTAATACCAACCATATAGGATTTTGCTTGCGGATAATATCCCCTATCAATACCTAAAATGTCTCCACCAATTTCTGGGTCATAGCCGGTATATTTCGTAAAAGTCAACAAATTTTCACCAGTGATGTAAAGTCTCAACTTTTGGGCACCTATCTTGCCAACAACATCAGAAGGCAACGAGTATCCTAGTTGAACAGTTTTGAGTCTTACATAATTTCCGTCTTCTAAATAAAAGTCTGAAGCTCTGGAGAAATTACCATTGCTATCATTATCAGTCAATCTTGGAAAGTCATTTGAAGTTCCTTCCCCAGTCCATCTGCTCAGGGCAACAGTGGAATAATTGGCCGTAGGAATGTCAAGCCTGCGCAAACCTTGGAAAATTTTGTTGCCTGCCGAACCTTGCCAGAATACCATTGCATCAAACCCTTTGTAGTCTGCATTTAATGTCAATCCGAAGGTGTATTTTGGAATACCGCTACCAATAAATGTTTTATCGTCATCTGTGATAGTTCCATCTTCGTTTTCATCAACCCATTTAATATCTCCGGGGCTTGCATTGGGCTGGACAAGACCTCCTGAAGAATTCGTATAAGCGTCTATTTCTGCTTGGTTTTGGAAAATTCCATCAGTTTTGAATCCATAAAATGCATTATACGATTGGCCGACCTGGGTTCTGGTAATTGGGCCCATAGACTGAAACGATGCTGTTTCATCTGTGATAAATTCCTTATCATTTCCTAAAAAGGTTACTTCATTTTTTAGATAAGACACATTACCGCTTGCCCGAAAATTCACTTCCCCAAAAGGTTTACTATAACCCAGTTCCAATTCAAGACCCGAATTTTCCATATCGGCAACATTTGCCAACGGGTTTTCTATAGCGCCAACATATCCAGGAATTTCGGAACGTTGTAAAATACCGGTAGTTGTTTTTTTGAAATAATCGAATGTCACACTTAAATCATTAAGTAACCTGGCTTCAAAACCAACATTCAACTGTGCAGTTTCCTCCCACCGTAAGTCTGGGTTATCTGGTGCGTCTGGACTATAACCGATCACTACAGTGTCATCGGAACCATTGGTATAATTACTACCGCCACTTATAGTTGCCAAATACCCAAAATCAGGAATTGCGTCATTACCTACCACGCCATAACCGCCCCTGATTTTAAGTTCATCAATGATTTTGTTTTCTGACCAGAAATCTTCTCTATAAACATTCCATCCTAATGAAAAAGAAGGAAAAAAACCATAACGATTATTCGGCCCAAACCTGGAAGAACCATCACGGCGAATAATTCCTGTGAAGATGTATTTTTCATCAAAATTGTAGTTTAATCTAGAAAATAAAGAGGACACTTTATGATAATCACCAGTTTCTGCATCAGTTGTTTTTTGATCTGCCGGGATATCGAAATTAAATGAGGCATCTTCACGATTATCGACTGGCAAATCTGTATAGGTAACCGTAACCTTACTATTAATATTATCTACATAAACTCCTTGACCTAATAAAACCGTAATGTCATGCTTACCAATTGCTTTGTTATACGAAAGCGTATTTTCAATATTCCAACCAAAACCTTTCTCCCTACTTCTGTAAATGCTATTTAATTCCCTGGAATTATTTGCGTTTAAATAATAGGAGGGCGTAAATTCTTCATCTCCCCAATAAGATAATTTCATTCCACCGGAAGTTTTAAATACTAAACCTTCCTTAGGTTTTACTTCTAAATAGGCATTACCAACAAAATCATCCGACCAACCATAATTCCCTAATCTTGTTTGTTCGTATGCTAGCGGATTCGTCATTTCTTGTGCAACTATTTCAGAAATTCCATAAGGATTTCCATTAGCATCTCTAAAGACAGGCCCATTACTATCGTTATACGGCGATCGATTTGCGATGTTAGGATCTGTTATCACTGCAGGTGTTATAGGATCCAAATTTATCGCCGAACTCAGGGGACCCCCAAACTCACTATTTGTATTTCCTAAACCAATAGTTTTTTTATGGGCGTACCCAAATGTTTGACCTACCTTGAATACTTCAGATATTTTGTGGGTCGAGTTCAACCTGAAATTCTTTCTGTTGAAATTTGAAATATTGGTCGATACAATACCTTCTTGGTCCATATACCCAAAAGAGGCATAAAATGTTGACACATCGTTACCAGCACTAAGACTTACTTCATGAGAGGTACGGATAGCCGAATTATTGAAAATTAAATCTTGCCAATCTGTTCCACTACCCAATGCGGCCAAATTCGGATAAACCACAGATCCGCCGGCAGCAACAGATTTTTCGTTCATTATACCCCCATATTCTGCAGCATTCAATAAGGATAATTTATTGGCGGGACCCGATACACCGGTAAAGCCGGTATAATTAACATTCATTCTTCCTGAACTTCCGGTTTTTGTGGTTATTAAAAGTACTCCTGAAGCAGCACGAGCTCCATAAATTGCCAAGGAAGCTGCATCTTTTAAAACTTCTATCGATTTAATATCTGACTGATTTAAGTATCCAATCCCCCCAGAATCTACTATAACGCCATCAACAACCCAAAGCGGGTTGTTTCCACCAGAAGTTGTATTAAAAGTAGTAATACCCCTAACCCTAACTGTAGAAGCATCACCAGGTTGACCAGAGTTTGAGGCAATTACTACACCCGATACTCTACCTTGAAGTGCTTGCTCAACTCTTGGTATTGGTAAACTTTCAAGATCTGATGCTTTTACACTTGAAATGGCACCGGTTACCACACTCTTCTTTTGTGTACCATAACCGACGACGACGACTTCGTCCAACGCACTTACGTCTTCCTTCAATAAAACGGTAAGTTGCTCCGAATTTTGAATGGTTATTTCTTGGTCGACAAATCCTATATAGGAGAAAACAAGAACATCACCAGCGGAAAGACCGGTCATGGTAAAGTAACCATCAAAGTCGGTAGTGGTACCTATTGTCGTATTTTTTAACACTATACTTACCCCAGGTAATGGCAGTGCTTCGTCAAAACTGGCATCGTTAACTACTCCGCTAACAGTAAGGTCTTGACTCCATAATGTTGGTATGCAACATAAAGTAATTAGAAAAATAAAAGTGTTCTTCATCTGTAGTTTATTTTGATGTCACAATGTATTTCTTAGTCGGTCGTAATCCAACAAGTACACCCCAACAAAAAATATACATTCTTAAAAAAAATGTATAAAAAAATAGGAAATCATTGTTAAAGGCATAAAATATTATGGGTTTGACAATCTTCCCCGGTGTGCTAAAGCATTAACAAAAGATTATGAAAACACGCTTTGTATGGGTAATGTTGTAGTCTAAATAGATTTTGTTGTACCCTTTAGAGGTTTAAAATGTAATCGGTAAGGTTATTTTCGTGCGGCAATGCCATTTTTTTACGAAGCCGATATCGTTTTACCTCTACACTGCGGCTAGAAATATTGAGTAGCGGAGCTATTTCTTTGGAAGATAGATTAAGCCTTAAATAAGCACATAAGCGCAAATCGTTGGGAGTTAGTTCGGGATGCAATGTTTTGACTTTCTTTAAAAAGTCTTTGTCAGCGTTGTTAAAAGCCTCTTCAAAGAGTTTCCAGTCGTCGGCGTTGTTAATGTTTCGATCTATTGTCTGAATAACCGATTTTATTTTCGGATCATTGCTGCTCTCCTTTAATTGATCCTTGATTGCATTTAAAAACTCATTCTTTTTAATAAGACTCATGGTAGATACAGCCAGTTCCCTATTCTTACTATCTATCTCACTTTGCAGTTTTTCATTCTTAATCTGAATTATTTTCTTTTGCGTCTTTAGCTTTTTACGCTTGAGCCTTTTTCTGTTTTCCTTCACCAACAAATCTTGTTGTTTCTTATAATATCTCTTATACAATTTATGAATCAGGGCCGTTATTAAGGCTATAGAGACAACATAGACAAAAATTGCCCAATTGGATATATACCAGGGTCTTGCAATTGCAAATTCAAACGAAGCTGTATTATTGGTGAGAATATTTCCTGCCTTTGCCCGTACCTTAAATATATAATCGCCATAGGGTAAATTTTTGAACGATACTTCAGGTATCGTTGACCAATTGCTCCATTCATCATAAATTCCATCCAATCGGTATTGATAATATACCTCGGTGAATTTATCGAACTCGGGAACGCTGAAACCGAAGTTCAAATTGTTCTCTGAATAGTTGAACTCGTGATTCCCATCGACTGTTGCCGCTATTTTCGGAGCATCATAAAACTCCTTCGAGACCGAATGTATTGAGATATGATATTCCTGCGTCTTTAATTTCTTCAAATTCAGGGTAACATACCCGTTAGAAATACCTATGAGGTATAATTCGTCTTTCAAATGGGTTATAGATTCAAACCCAGATACTCCCATACTATTTCTGAAAGATTTTGGTATCGGAATTCTATTTGCCACTAGTTCGTTATTGAACTTTCCGGGTGCCAGATATATAATATTGATATCGGTAAATCCCCAAAGTTTTCCCGTATCATCATTCGGGGTAAGCACCCCTATAATATGCTCATCAGCACGAAAAAGCTTATCGGTTAAAAGAGGGTCGGCAATGAAGTCTTGCTTTTCATTGTCGAATTTAAAAGCTCCATTGACTGTTGAATATACTATTTCACCATTAAACTTGATCAAACTCGATCCCGTGCCTTTAGAATCTTTCTTTTTAACGGTCAAAACTTTCTTAAATTCACTATCTACATTTAAAATGAAAATGCCTTTATATTCATGGTTTACCAGAATATGTTGCCTGTCTACAAACTCGAAAAACCTACTAGAGCTATCAAAACCTTCTATTTTATTGCGAAATCGCCATTCGCCGTCTGCTCGCTCAAGAATACTCAACCCCTTATAGTTTCCTTGGAGCAATAAATTATTATCAGATTCAAGCTGCTTAATATCCCATGTTCCGGGCAGGTCGGAAATTTGCGCTGCCACATCTTCATTTATAACAAAAGTTCCAGAATTGTGTCCACAAAAAAGTGTACCGTCAATTTGCTTTAACACCCATACCTGCCCTTCAGTATGCTTAACAAGTCGATAAACACTTTCTTCATTTTCTCTTTTGACGAACAGGCCCTGATTTGTACCTAAATACTTAAAGCCATTGAACAAAATAGACGCGTAAACAACTCCTATTCTTCCAACTTGATCAATATACTCTTCGAATGGCGAGTCTAAGTTTATAACACTAATTCCATTGTCTAAACCTAGCCAAAGATTATGGTCGATGTCTTGAAAAAGGGATAAGACCGTATTATTGTTCAATCCTTTTTCTTGATTGATATGGGCCGTAATATTTCCGTTTTTGTCAATATGATAAATTCCGTTCGAAATTGTTCCTAACACAAATGAACCATCGTTTAATTGAATACTGCTATATATTTTTACCGATGCCAGCGCATCGTCTGCCGAAATATTCCATCTGCGAAGACCATTGGCGTCCAAAAAATAAAACTCCCCTTGTTCGGTTACTATTAAAGTGCTTTCCTGGTTAGAAAAAGCCCCAACTACAATATCATTCTTCAAGATGGAATTATCAGAGACCAATACAGACTTCCCATTTTCAATAGTAAAAACCCCTTCGTTGATTTTTTGAAAGTAAATACTGTTTCCAACCTTGAGAATCTCGGTCCGCGTGGTTTTGGCATCGAGCATTTCAAAAGATTCATCTATGGTATTGTAAATGTATATGCGATCTAAAGATTGAAATACCACCCAATCCTTAAATTCCGATATATTCCAAAAATGCTCATCCTCTACAAGTGGACTCTCAAGTTTTGAGGATACGGAGGAGTATGCCAAATTACCGAATTCGTCCTTTTCCCAAAATCCGAATTCCATATAACTACCTGTATAGATACGTGCGCCTATTACCTTAACACATCTCAGGTAGGTTCCATTGGGTGAAGGGTGCAATTTCCAATTCGTTCCATTAAACTCAAGTAGGCCACTATTATTAGCCACATAAATGTGTTTGTCATCGGATTGGGAAACCGACCAATTTTGGTTTCCTGCTCCGTAATCTATCGGATTATAATTTTGGATAGGAGGTAATTCTTGGGAAAGAAGCCCGATTGAAAGAAAAAGAAATAACAGATTAAAAGGTTTCCAGACCATTCATATCTAATTGTATACTACTAATACTAAATATAGTGTTTATAATATTATTTACAGATTTAGGCTCAATATAGTTGGCAATAGCCAATTAAAGAAATCTTTCTCATTATTGACACCCCCCCACGTAACACGTGGCTATTTTAGTCATTTAGTAGGCTGAATTTACTATTTTTGGCATAAGGGTAACAAAGATACTATGCGCGTATTAATTAGTGTCATAATTATATTATTCTGGTTGTCATCTTCATGCAAACAGGTAGAAAAAAGACCTTCTGAATCGACCATTCGAAGCGATTCGGTTAACTTAGAAGCCGTCGAGATTCCTCTCTATGAAGACTTAAATGGCAACCCCATTTCTTTGAACAAATATAAGGGCAAGAAGATACTGCTTAACTTTTGGGCCACATGGTGTAGGCCATGTATACAAGAAATGTCGTCTTTAAAACGTTCTGAGTCATTTTTGAAGCAGGAAAATTATTTACTACTTTTGGCTTCGGATCAATCTGCAAAAGAAATTGAGGCATTTAAAGCCGAAACTGATTATAACCTTAATTTCATAAGGTATACAGGAACTTTTTCACAATTAAAAATATACGCTCTCCCCACCACTTTTGTTTTTAACGAAAAAGGAGAAAAGATAGCTGAGATAAACGGAGCATCGGATTGGGACTCCCCTGGGATGATGCATAAACTTAAGAATTTTGAGTAAATGAATAAAATCAAATACCTATATGTTCTGGTGTTGTTTATCTTATTGGTTTCATGCAATTCCAACAAAAAGCAACAAGTAACGGAATATAAGAAGACTGAAATTATTCAATTCATCTCTTTTCCCGGGGGCACGGAAACTCTGTTGCCCCATTTATTCTCTAGTAGAGAAGCAACGATTCTATCTTGGGTTAAAAAATTAAACGACTCCACGACCCAATTTAATTATTCTTATTTGACCGACGAAAAATGGGAACAACCTAAGGAAATTATCACAGGACAAGACTGGTTTGTAAACTGGGCCGATTATCCAATGATTACGGTAAACAACGAAAACGTACTGGCCCACTTCCTCAAAAAATCTTCGCAAGAAACCTTTTCTTATGATATTAAATTAAGCATTTTACCCAAAGGTACTTCACAATGGCAAACCCAATTGCCTTTGCATACCGATAGCACAAAGACCGAACATGGTTTTGTAACCATGTTGCCCTACAAGAAAGACTCGTTTTTTATCACATGGCTGGATGGCAGGAATACAGCGTCGGAAAATGGCCATGCGCATTCAGGTCACGGCGGTGCCATGACCTTAAGGGCAGCAGAGGTTTCTTCGAATGGCACCGTAAGCAACAATGCCCTTTTAGACGGAAAGACATGTAGTTGTTGTCAAACTACCGCAGCCATTACCGACAATGGCCCTATTGTTTTATATCGGGATAGAACGGATAAAGAAATTAGAGATATTGCCATAACGAGACAAGTAAACGGTAAATGGACCACCCCTAAATCTATTTTTGATGATGGATGGGAAATAAATGGTTGTCCCGTTAATGGGCCAAAAGTAGACGTTATAGGCAACAGTGTCGCAGTGGCCTGGTTTACTGCGGCAAACGGGGAACCTAAAGTAAAAGTAACTTTCTCTGAAAACAGTGGCGCCGATTTTACTACCCCTATTTCAGTAAGTAATCGGGATGCCTTGGGAAGAGTAGATATTGTATTGCTTGATGAAGACAATGCCATTGTAAGCTGGATGGAAACTGTAAAAGAATCAACCTACTTAAAAATCATGAAAGTAAATAAATCAGGCACAAAATCAGCGTCTATTAGCGTTAGCGAAATGAGCGGATCTAGAGAAACCGGATTTCCACAAATGGAGCGGATCGGAGATGAGCTATATTTTGCATGGACTTCCCTTGAAAATGATACATCTACTATCAAAACAGCCTATATGCCGCTTGACATTTTTTAGCAATATAAGCCGAACTTGAAGTTAAAAAAGATAGCGGAGTATCTCTCCGCTATCTTTACACATGGCTTTGAAAATTGCTAATACCCCTCGGTCTGTTCCATTTCGGAAGCTTCGATTTCACTCGCTGGAATCGGATATATTGTTTTTGGGGAAGTTGCCGATACGTTTAGATTATTAATATTGACCCCGGTGTTTACATGGTCGGTTTCCGGTCGACCAATGTCGGCACCTGTTCTGATATAGTCATAAACCCCGTGGCCCTCTAAAGCGAGTTCGCGCCTTCTTTCTTGCGCAATGCGTACCTTAAGGTCGAGGCCTGATTCCGTAGCTCTAAAGGTCTCAAAATCGGTAGTTCGTTTGTCAATCAAGGTGTTAAGGTATACTAATGCTTCTGGGTCACCACTGCCGGCGCCATTGGCGCATGCCTCGGCTGCTATCAAATAAATTTCCGAAAGACGTATGACCGGTACATTATGTATACTTAATCCTGATCCGCCTGCTCTATTGATGTATTTTACAAAAGCAGCAGTAGTACCTTCTTTGTCTTCTGTTAACAAGCTCGCCCTTGGGTCGCCTTCATAGGTTTGCAGCAGGTCTACGAAAGTTTGGGTGGCAATGACATCGCCTTGTCCCCCGTCACGAAAATCAAACTGGGCACCAAGGCCATTACTCCCTACGGAATTTTCGCTGTCGATACTCATTTCAAACAGGGATTCGGAGGTGTAGTCATTAAACACATAGGAATCTACACCCATAAGATCCGTTTCCCCTTTAACCGCCAGTACCTCTTTGGCATATAGGAGTGCATTTTCCCAATCTTGTTTATAAAGGTATACCCTTGCCAACAACGCATTAATGCCCGTTTTGGTGATATACTTTGTACTTCCTACAGCCCAAGTATCATCTTTGATAACGCCCAGGCCCGCCTTTAAATCGGATATAATCTGCCCATAAGTATCCTCTAAACTACTACGGTCAACAACAACCTCTGAGGAGGTCAACTTCAATGGCATTCCTTGGGCGTTACCTTGATCCTTAATCCAAGGATAGGCAAATGTTCGTGTCAAATCAAAATACACCATACCTCTAAGCGCGAATGCCTGCGCCTTAATCTGTTGTCTTTCGCTATCATCACCTTCAGCCGTATCTATATTATCGAGAATGAGGTTAAGGTTCCCGATCGCCTTAAAACATTGTAGCCAGAGATTTTCTGCACTTCCATTATTATTGCCACTCTCTTCGTACCTGTATTCGGTCTGTTCATAATCCCTAGGATTATAGATGGTCTTTACAAACCTGAAATCGGCACCCTTTACGGCGGCACGCTTATACAGGATACGTCCTAAATAAGAACCGCTGGAAATTTCATTATAAGCCCCGTTAAGCAGGTTTTGCAGTTTGTCGACCGAGTTCACTACCAAGCTTTCCGAAATTACGTGATCTGGGGTCTGGGTAAGCAGCTCTTCACTACAGGCCTGTTGTGAGAGTAACGCAAAAACCAAAATCACAGATTTTATATACTTTATATACTTCATTTTATAACCGTTTAAAATTTTAATTGTAATCCTATTACTAAGCTTGTAGCCGTAGGCATTTGAAAAAAGTTGACACCGTTGGCTATCGCCTCTGGATCATAATCGTTCAATTCGGTAAATAGTAACAAATTGTCTCCTTGAATATATACCGCCCCACCCTGGATCAATTTGTATTGAGGCAAGTTATAGCTCAACTTGAGATTTCTTAACTTAAGGTAATCTGCGTTGTACAAATGCCTTGTAGATACATCATTGGAAAAAGTTGTGTTTCCATTGATTCTTATCGGCACATTGGAATCTACATTGTTTGGATTCCAAGGATTCAATTGAGCAGTTGTATTGGTGAACTGTGGTGCGAACCCATCATCATCTCTTTTGAATGCGGTTCGATCATACGCTTCACCGCCTACACCAAAAGTAAAAAGGAAGTCTAAACTAAAATCTTTATAACTCAGTTGATTATAGAAACCGCCTTGAATATCTTGCAGCGCCGTACCGAAAATACCAAAACCGGCAATCTCGGCATCGGTAGTCAGTTCACCTGTACGTTCACCATCTTCCAAAATATAATATTCAGCCAAACCCGTGGCACTATTTACCCCTGCATAATCCCTTAAATAAAAAGAGTTTAAGCTTTCCCCGACTTTAATAATCGTGGGATCCTGGCCGTACTGCGAACTATAGCTAGGCACCAAATCTCCCTTTAATTTGGTTATTTCGTTGGAGAGCATCGTAAGGTTTATCTTTGTATTCCAAGAAAAAACTGCAGAGGAAATAGGCGTGTACCCCAAATCCAACTCCCAGCCAGTGTTTTTCATTTCACCGAAGTTCTGTAGTTGACTACTAAATCCGGTAGTTGCGGTAACAGGAATATTCAATAATAAGTCTTGTGTATTTTTTGAGAAGTATTCCAAGGTTAGGTTCAACTTGTCAAAAACGACCGCATCAAACCCTACGTTAAAGTTATTGCTCAACTCCCAAGAAAGGTCTGGGTTGGCCAATTGCCCGTAAGACAGTCCTGATTCCCCGCCATAACCCTTACCATCGGTATTAAAAAATGCCAATGCTGCATAGTACTCCGGGGGTAGGTTGCCATTGGTACCATAACTAGCTCTTAACTTTAAATAATTTAATGATTCGAGGTCGATAAAATCTTCTTCAGTGGCAATCCACCCCCCTGACACAGACCAGAAATCACCCCAGCGTGTATCTTTTCCGAAGCGGGAAGAACCATCTCTTCGATAACTTGCCGATAAATAATATTTTTGATCATAGTTATAGTTGAACCTTGAAAAGTAGGAGAGCAGGGCATAATTTTCGGAATACCCCGACCATGACCACAACGACCCTATACTACTAGACGATAATAACTCACTATCTAAAATATCATAACCAGAATTTCTTATGGATTTCATTTTTGAAACCTGTGACTCAAACCCCAATAGCCCCCCAAAACCATGCTTGTTTATTTGCTTATTATAGGTAAGCAGATTAGAAGAAGTATGTTGAAATACCTCCCCTTGGGAAACGTACAATACCCCATTCCATACACCACCACCTGCACCAAACTCTTTATTGTCATAGAGCGATTCTTCATTGGTTTGGTGGTCAATGCCAAATGTGGTTTTAAACCTTAGGCCTTTGAGCAAGGCAAAATCGGCAAAAACATCGCCCCTCACCCTAAATTCGTTATTTAAATATTGTCCGACCTTAATGACGCCGATAGGGTTGGCGTTTTTCTCAATATCGTTGGGCAGGTCTGCAATACCTTCGTAACCGTTAGCATCATAGATAGGTGCGGCCTGAGGTAAAACACGAGCCATATATAAGGGATTTAATCCGCCAGCATATGAACCATCATATTGCCCTGTGTTACGTTCCGACTTGGCTACCGATAGATTGGCCCCCAAGGTGAGCCAATCCTTGGCTTTATTTTCTAAATTGATTCTACCGGAATACCGCTTATAGTCAGACTCGATAATTGTTCCTTCCTGAGCTAAATAATCTCCTGATATATAGAATTTTGTTTTTTCATTGCCACCCCTTGCCGAAAGACCATACTTTTGATTGGAGCCCGTTCTATAAATGGCATCAAGCCAGTCTGAATTGACATCGGTAGTGCCATAAATAGATTCATAATCGCTCTTTGCCAAGCTTTGATAGTTGGCATATAAATTACTGTCACCATAAACCCTTGTAAATTCCCCATTTTCGTTGTTCTGAATATATTGGTGCAGCTGCCCTTCTTGCCAAAGTTCTTTAAACTGGTGGTTCGTTATGGTTTCTTCTTCGGTCAAATTATGGGTTAGGCCGAATTCTGTGCTAAAAGTGAGTTCGGTTTCTCCATTTTTTCCCTTTTTGGTAGTGATAACAACGACTCCGTTGGCTGCCCTTGAACCATATAATGATGCGGCGGCGGCATCCTTTAGAACGGTAATACTCTCAATATCGGCAGAATTCATCGTAGAAAGGGGGTTTATGTTCGTAACAGCACCATTGCCCCCGATTCTAGAATTATTATCAGAATTTATTACCACTCCATCTAAAACATATAAAGGTTGGGTTAACCCGTTTATAGAGCCAACGCCCCTTATTTGAACATTCGAACTACCACCGGGCTGGCCTGTGGTATACACATTAACTCCTGAAACGTTGCCTTGTAATGCAGTTTCGAAACTTGCCGAGGCGGTCCTTGACAAGGTTTCGTTCGCCACTTTCGCTGCCGAACCGGTGAAACTCCTTTTGTTGGAAGTTCCGTATGCCGTAACAACAACTTCATCTAAACCGGTGGCATCTTCCAATAATGTAATCGTAATGGTGCTCTGTTCGTTTACCGGAACCTCCTGTGTTGTATAGCCCAAGTAAGAAACTACCAAAATAGCATCGGGGGCGACATTCAATAGAAAATTACCATCGAAATCGGTCAAGGTTCCATTGGCAGTTCCCTTTTCCACAATATTAGCCCCTGCAAGGGCCTCTCCTGATTCGCCGAGTATAATCCCATTTAGGCTATGTTGCTGAATAATTAAAGTTTTGGTTTCAAGTGTATTTGCACTTGCCTTAAAAAGCGCGAAACCCAGTAGCAATAGTATTATTACCCTGAATTTTAAATATGATGTGAAAGGAGCAATGCTCCCTATACACACGTTAAGAATATTCATGTAAAATTAGTTTTAAGTCAATAGAAACCGTTGGAACAAAATGAAAGTTGCGGCAAATCTTATCTCTTTTTTCAGTATCGGATGTTACGCTGGTTCATATAGCTAACAGGTACTATTAATCGTTAATTAAAAAATAATCTGATCTGATTTAGAACACCAATTAGAACAAGTCTACAAAAAGCTATGATTGTACAGTTTATGCATATAGCATATGCGCCATTCGTATGAAACACTTCATAAATGAAAGTAGTTCTAAAAAATGTAAGTATCAAGAAAATCGTGGAGGATGTAAAATATCGGTAGCAAATAAATTGGAGGTCATATTAGCATACCTTTTGTGATTATTGACTACAAAATCAAAATAGGATAATGATCTATACTGTTCACCCATCCAGTCGATAATCGGTATTTCAAACTTAGAAATTTCACTATTGAACGGATTCTGCTCTTCCTCCCCTGATTCTTCTGCCAATTTTTTGGCCAAATAGCACTTTCCATTACAATTGAGCATTGGTTGTGCCCTATTCTCACATAGATTTTCGACAATGTAGTCATAGTTCAACATATATTCCGCCAAAGGCCAAACGGGCTTTAAAAGCATTATCAGAGCCAGTACTGGAATAAGTTGTTTCAGCATCATACTTGTGGATATCAAATCCAGCCCCTAAAGTTACTTGACCAGAGCATAAACTACAACAAAAAGACTTGAATAATTCACCGAGATATTTGGGGTAAAGTAAAAACCAAATGAAAAACATGATTTGCACAGCGATAGTAAAACCCGACAAAAATATATTCGAAATTCACCTTTAGTCAATAGGGCGCACAACTAGTGGCCGTATAAATAACCATAGATTTGATAGATGAACAGCCCTATTCCTGCAATTACCAAATAATAGTTTGCAGCCTTATAAAAAGCATCATAGCTTTTCTTAGACTGCCATTTAGTGATAATGAATACAATAGGTATCAATGCCAAGATTTGGCCCAGTTCAACGCCAACATTGAAACTAATTATTTTTGCCAGGAACTGTACGGTTCCGACTTCAAAAGACTGCAATCTGGTAGATAGCCCAAAGCCATGAATCAAACCAAAAATAAAAACCATCAATAATAAATTCGGCGATTTTATCTTTAAGTGTTTTTCAAATCCCCCTAAATTTTCAAATCCTTTATATAAGACACTTAGGGCAATTACGGCATCGATCAAATGTTCATTTGCAGCAATGCCCAAATAAGTCGCTCCGATTAAAGTAATACTGTGCCCTACCGTAAATACGGTAATAAAACGTACAATGTCCTTAAATCCGCTTAAATAAAAGATGACACCCGCCAAAAACAGCAAATGGTCGTATCCTGTAACCATATGTTTGGCCCCAACGTATATGTATGACAACAGTCCCCCATTATTCAAAACCTCCTGATCTGAAGAACTGACCCCATGTGCGGCAAGCAAAAGCGGACAAACGAAAAATACGGAAGTTACGAGAAGTCTTAATTTTGATCGATCCATTTAACGCTTCCGATTAAACCAAAAAAACAATCCTAATAGCAGTATAAGACTGCCGATCCAATATACATATGAAGAAATTCCTTCTTCGTGGTCATCGACGTGAGTATGGGTAGTCTCATCATGCCCATGTACCACTTCAAAGGTCAGGGTAGCCCAGTTCGATTCATGGGTCAATTCAGGTTCTTCAGATTGCACAAGGTTAATGGTTCGTAAATACCAGATTCCATCAGCGGTGAGTTTTACAGTTAAATTTCCATTGTCATCTGTTCGAAGTTGTGTGCCCGAAGTGTGCTGATGGTCTTCTTCGGTTTCACCATTTTCATTACTATGGCTATGGCCATGTTCCCCATTGGCACTGTGCCCTTCGCCGTGACTATGGTCATGTTTCCCAACATTATCACCCTCCGAGCTATGACTGTGTCCATGTTCTTCGCTCTTATCATGGTCTTCGCTATGACTATGGGCTTGCTTTGTTTCGTTAGTTTTGTCTTTATTATGGGTATGGCCGTGTTCCTTGGTGTTTTCCTGTTCGTCGTCGTGACTGTGACCATGACCTGTTTCTTTATAATTGGCATACACCAATTGGTTGGCCAATGGTTCCCCATGATAAAGTAACTTGACTTGCAGCTCATCTCCAGTGTGCAAATCATAAGGATTTTTCAGAGGTACAAATTCAATGGGATAGCCCAGAATAGTTTGCCAGTCCTCTGTTTTTTTGTCGCCAACTTGAAAGATGGCTTTAACGTGTTTGGAATATTTTTCAGCTGCATCGACCTCAAGGGCATCATTTTTACGGCGCCAATCCAACATATCAAGTACACCATCATGCTCAAGGTATTTATTGAAATCCGTTGCGGTCATTTCAATAGTTCTAGGAGCAGTTGAAATACCGGCTACACCTGTACCAGATTCCCCCGTTCTGAAACTTAATATGGTTATGCTGTCTTTTTCGCTCCATTGATCCAGATTTATTTTAGCGCGGTTGCCATTGTCCACCAAGCTTGCATCTATCATGCGATCGCGATCAATAACATTTTCACTCTTGTCAAAGGTTCCGTTGAACAATTGAATAGTCGCCGAGGTGTTTGGCTTGAGAAAATAAGTATCAAGCTTAAGGTACATATCATGACTACAGAACAAAACAAAGGCAATCAATGCAAGGAATAATTTTTTCATAAATCTTCTGAATTCAACCTAAGGACTAGACGAACAATAGGCGGGTTACTCCAAAAATAATCAAAAAAAATGAGCCTATGTTCAAGAAAGCAGTTTTGCCGCAGCTAAACACGATATACGCGACAAGCAATCACTCAAAGACACAAGTACATACACTAAAAAGAGGAAGAAACTATGTACCCGGCAGCAGTTCACCTATGTTCCGAAAGTAAGAACAGAGGCATATATTCAGGCATATTATCAAAAATAAAAAAACCCTGAAAATCAGATGATTAACAGGGTTTCTATTTGTACTCGAGGTGGGAGTGCTCTTTTTTTCCAATAGCTTAGTATACATAGGCTTTCAAAAGGGTAATAATTGGAGTGCAACCGAATCTGCCACCTTTAACAATATTTTATGTTTTCTCTCTAATAAATAAAACCAAACCACTACAAATAGAGTTTATTCCGTCATAGTATAAAAAAGACTATAGTGGCTCCTTATAATTTTTATCTCTCATTTGACTCATTCGATTTACATAGCCAGAAATTGGACTTGCCCGCTCAGGTTCTTTTAATTCAAAATTATTTTTTGCAAAAATTTTAGCTATTATTTGCCAATTGTCCGTTTTCCACTTTTTTGATTTTATGTAGGTATAAAATTTTCTCGCTTCAACCTCCTCCCAATTGTTTTTTTTAAAGAAAAGCAAAACTTCTTTTTCATTAAATTTTAGTGGGTGCCGTTTAAAAGAGTTTTCTTTTGTTTTAAGTTTATAAGAAGGTACCATTTTTTGGCCTGGTTCTGGGACGCTGTTGGCCATATTCTGGACCTGCTGTGTACTAAGACTTGTACCAAATATGAACATCTTGATTTTTGAACCGCGAGCTGGATGGTAGGACGGATAGTATTTTAAATACTCCCATTCATCTAAATCTTTGAGGTAATTATGGTACGTAGTTTTTGACTTGATTTTTGCACAATCCATGACAAGTTCTCGATTAATTGTCAAGGTCTTTTTGAAAAACTCACGATTCCACTTTTGAAAGAATGCCAAATAGAGTGTTATGTGTCCTTGTTTAATTCGTTCATCACTATTAAAGCGCTCAAAGACAGCATTCAAGTGTTTTATATAATTTACATTTTCCATATCTCTTGTTCTTACCCCGTTATTCAAATTCATTAGATTTTTCCCAAAGTTTTAGTTCTTCCTCTAAAGTCCTTTGGCTTCTCTTTTTTTCTACGAACATTGGAGATTTATTCTCTTTCTCGTCGGCTGTAAAAAGTGCTTGTAGCATACCTAGTGTAGGTTTGGTTTGCGTCTTTTCAATATCTTTTAGAATAGCTATCACTGCATTTATTCTCTTCAAAATCTGCTTTTCTACTTGAATTAAGTGATTTGGAATTTTATCATTAGGTGAAAGTTGGTGCTTTTCAAAAAACTCAAGCATCTGGTCTAAAGTCATACTATTAGACTCTTTATTTTTAAGAGCAAATGACCTAAACTTTATAGCAATGGAGTTTTTAATCTTGATGTTTGAAAACCCCTCATTTTTAAAACTTTTATCCATTTTTTAATCAAATTTTGATTGATAGTCAGCGGGTTATAGTGTTTTTAATCCACAAAAGGTGCTTTATTATGTTTTTCGAAATGAATAACCGACTGATATTTAGATAATTAACAAACGTAACCTTGCGCCAGCAGGTTACCCTCTTGCTCTTCCATCCCTTCATTTTATTTCAGGGATTCCAAACTTCTTACCTTGTATCGAAAAGCCTATTCAAGAATTCCAATACTATAATTACCATCAAAATAGAAGCCATATAATTTGAGTTAGCATGATGTCAAATAGTTGTCAGAATGGCATTAAACACTTACTTATTATATCTTGAGCGTTTTCCTTTTCTTTTGATATTGAATTCTATGTTGCCATATAATTACCGATTTTATTTATAGCGAAATGATACCGATTGCGATTCAATTCACTTACTTCCCATAGCGCCATCGCCGTTACCTTTTCTGTAACCAACACTAAAATTTTGTGCGAGTAAGAACTTATAAAAGTGAGCGGGCGAACGGTTATGCAGTTCGTCTCGGGCAGAATTTTAAATTTTGTGAAGAAATAGGTTGTGGTATTCTTTTTGCTGGGCGAATGCTGTCGCTTTTTCTGCGACTGGGTTCAAGATAGTGTAGTGAACCGCTTTTCTTGTAATGAGGCCCTTTTTTGGGGAAATGTAAAGGAATGTGGCGGAACGATATTCTAGTATATATAAATTTAGCACCTGACATGTTATTAAAATTCAATTAGATGTATTCGTTTATTTTATCAATAACCTTCTTAAAATTTTTACAATAATTCACTACATTGACTCCGAATTACTACTTATGATTAATTTTTCATTATTCGCTGGTCTAGCTGCCTCTGTCTTACACGTTGTTTCAGGCCCTGACCATTTGGCCGCAGTAACTCCTTTGGCTATTGAAACTAGACGTAAAGTATGGAAAATAGGCTTATTTTGGGGTTTTGGGCATTTAGCTGGAATGCTATTAATTGGGTTGCTATTCCTTTTGTTTAAAGAATATATTCCATTAGAAAAGATATCTGAACATAGCGAGCAGTTGGTTGGATTTGTGTTAATTGCTGTTGGTCTCTGGGCGCTATTTAGCATTTTTTACAAAAGTAAAAATCATAAGCATCCGCATGTTCATGATGGAAATGAACCCTATATTCATGTTCATGAACACAATCATGAAACTAATACATTAGAACATTCTCATACCCATGATAAAAAACTGAAACAAAATTTATGGTCTTCTTTTGGAATAGGCGTACTTCACGGATTAGCTGGAATAGCACATTTTATCCTTTTGCTTCCAGTTTTGGGTTTTGAAAATCGGCTAGACAGTATTCAATATATTATAGGTTTCGGTATAGGAACTGTCTTGGCAATGGCTATTTACACCTATTTATTGGGAAAAATAGCCAGTTTTTCGAAAGGACAAAAGAGTGCATCTATTTTTACAACAGTCCGCATTACAGGTGGACTTTTTGCTATTGTAATAGGTGTTTATTGGTTGCACCTTAGCATCTAAGGTATTAGCTCCGTGATTACCAAACGATGATTTCCAGTATCGGCAATAAATAAAGTGTCTCCTTGAGTAATTATTGAGAACGGCCAATAAATTGCACTATCAGTGCCGTGCATATTACCTTTAAACTCACTACTAGTTATAAAATCTTCACGACCAATTAGGGCATTTGCAGAAGGGTTGTTTTTAGTTGGTATTTCATCAAACTTTAAAATTCTACTGTTACCCGTATCATTTATCAGAATACCATCTTTATAAAAACAAGCATCATATGTCCAATTCATGGTGTTTCCCTCAGGGGCAAGTCTAAACTGATTTTGCCCACATGCATCAAAGTTATCTTGACCAATTATAATATCGGCAGGTTTTAAAAATGCATCTTCATTATTATTCCACACTAAAACGCGATAGAATTGAGTGTCAGCAACTGCCATTTGCCCCTTACCATTAATTTTTACGGAGTACGGCCAAATAGGTTCGTCATTATTATAATCTCTAGTAGTAAATGTAGGTTTGCCTATAACTTTATCTGCAGCAGCATAATTTTCTATAGGAATAGCGTTGTAATACAAAATGCGTCTATTTCCTGTATCAGCTATCCATAAACGTTCTCCATCAGAAAAAACACCATAGGGCCAGTTTAAGGTCTGTGCTGAAGGGTCATTGCCAATACCAGTTACATTGGGTTGATTAGATGCGAAATCTGGCTGCCCCAAAACAACATCTGCTGCTTGTCCGTTTTCTGTTGGTATGGTGTGCCAAATTAATACACGATGATTCCATGCGTCACCAACGACTAGAATTTTACCATCACTCCATATTCCCGAGGGATATTGCAAGGTATTTGCAGTTACATCTCCACCAGAATTTCGTCCTGTTTTTGATACATCTGATTGCCCTAAAACTATATCAGGTTCTTGGTGTTCAGAAGTTGGTATTCCCTTCCATATAAAAACACGATTGCGTCCCGTATCTGAAACAAAAAGAAGATTTTTTGCCACAAAAACTCCTCTTGGGGCCAAAAAAGGCATTTGCTTTGAACCTTTAAAAATACGTGAATTTGTAACCTGTTTGCCGAGGGTTTCGAAGTTCATATTAGCAAATTCTTGGTAATTGTTCTCCTGGCAACATACTTATCACGCGTTTACCACCAATAGCACTTTCCATAATAACTTGTTTTGGATGTTCGGTAACCACGCTCCCAATAATTCTTGCATTTTTTCCATTTTCTTCTTCCTGCAAAGCCGCCAGAACAGCGTCGGCGTTCGAAGCAGAAACAAAAGCAATAAAAAGCCCTTCGTTTGCTACATACAAAGGGTCTAAACCTAATAATTCACAGGCACTTGCAACTTGATCATCGATAGGAAAATCTCTTTGTACTAAGTCAATTCCTATTTCAGAAGATTGAGCGATTTCTTTTAGTACAGTTGCAACTCCTCCACGCGTCGGGTCGGTCAATAGATGAATATTTTCACCAAATTGTTCTATCAAATTTAGAATAGTATGATTCAAATTGGTGGTGTCACTTTTAATTTCTGATTCAAATTCTAAACCTTCACGGACGGACATAATCGTCATGCCATGAGAAGCAACATTTCCACTAATAATTATTTTATCACCTATTGAAATGTTTTTAGCACTTATTTTTGCCTTTGGATGAATTGGACCAACTCCAGAAGTGTTTATAAAAATTTTATCTCCTTTCCCTTTTTCAACCACCTTAGTATCTCCTGTTACGATTTTTACTCCTGCCTTTTCACAAGCGAATTTAATGGCTACTAAAATATCCCAGAACTCCTTTACTGGAAGTCCTTCTTCGATAATAAAACTTAAGGATAAGTATTTGGGTATTGCACCGCACATGGCTAAATCATTAACAGTTCCGTTAACAGCCAGCTCTCCAATATTTCCACCTGGGAAAAATATTGGGGAAACTAAAAAGCTATCCGTAGAAAAAGCCGTTTTACCATTCAACTCTAAAAAGGCACCATCATGACGTTCATCCAAAATATCATTGCTTAGCAACTCGAAAACACCACTATCTAGTAGTTTATTGGTTAATACGCCACCACTTCCATGACCTAGGGTGATGACATCAAAGTCAAGTTTGGGCATGGGGCATTGCAGCTGCATGCGAATTTTGTTGTTTTCCGACATTTAAAAGTGATTAAGCTTCAACCAGTCCCGAAAAATGATAGTAGGCAGCACAAGCTCCTTCACTACTGACCATTGGTGCACCAAGTGGATTGGTAGGTTTACAGGTTTTTCCAAATTGAGAACACTCAAAAGGTTTTTTAATTCCTTTCATTATTTGACCCGAAATACAATCCGGATTTTCTGGCGCCTCTTCTATGGTAACATTATATTTTTTGGTAGCATCGAAATCAGCATATTTCTCTCTAACAGCATAACCGCTATCTGGAATTTCGCCAATACCCCGCCACATTTGATTACGTACTTCAAAAACTTCATCAATGACTTTCTGCGCATCGGGATTTCCGTCTTCGCGAACGATTCTAGCATATTGATTTTCAACTATTGATTTGCTCTGCTCTAACTGTCTAATAACCATTAAAATGCCTTGTAGCACATCTAAAGGTTCAAATCCAGTAACTACAATAGGTACTTTATATTCAGCAGATAATGGGTGATATTCAGTGTTGCCCATTATTGTACAAACATGTCCCGCTGCTAAGAATCCATCAATCTTACTTTCTTCATCATCAATAACTGCTTTTATTGCGGGTGGCACTAGTACATGGGATGCTAAAATCGAGTAATTTTTCACGCCTCTACGATGTGCATGAACTACAGACAAGGCATTTGCAGGTGCGGTAGTTTCAAAACCAACAGCAAAGAACACTACTTCTTTATCAGGATTATCTTCAGCAATTTTAACGGCTTCTAACGGGGAATATAAAATACGTACATCAGCACCTTCTGCTTTGGCCTCCAAAAGACTTTTTTGAGATCCTGGCACTCGTAACATATCTCCAAAAGAACATAGAATTACTCCTTTTTCGGATGCAAGATAAACCGCTTTGTCAATCAAGTTTAAAGGGGTTACACAAACAGGGCAACCCGGACCATGAATCATAGTAACCGAATCAGGTAACATTTCAATGATTCCGTTTTTAACGAGACTATGTGTTTGTCCGCCACAAACCTCCATGATAGACCAAGGCCTAGAAACCGTGTTTTTTATTTCCTCTAAATATTTTTTTGCTAAATCTGGGTCGCGGTATTCTGACATGTACTTCATAATAGTACGTTTTAGTTGGTTTTTGGTAAGTATTCATCCACATCAGTGAGATCTCCTAATTCGCCAATTTCTTCAAGATATTTGAAAGTTTTTTGCGCTTCCTCTTCATTTACTTTACTAATCGCAACCCCAACATGTACTAAGACATAATCATCAATATCAGCATCAGGTAACATCTCTAAACTAGCTTCTTTCATTATACCGCCAAATAATACTTTGGCCATTCTAACCCTACCGTCATATTGCATTTCGATACTCTTAATTTTCCCTGGAATTGCTAAACACATACTTCAATTTTTTATATGCTGATAATAACACAGCTGGCCGAACGAAATGTTCTCGTCGTTACTAGACAATATACGATTAATTTTTAATTTGATTCCTTGTTTTTTGGATAGCTGCGAGAGCTTTTGTATTAAAATTGAGTTTTGAAAAACACCACCACTACAAGCGATAGTTTTGTAATTATTTTTGATGGCTACTTTTAAAATAATCAAGACCAAAGTATGGATGAAACTGTTCGCTAATCTTTCTACAGCCATTTCTTCTCTTTGCGCTCGCATTATATTTTCAATAAGGACTTTGGTGGGAATGGTTTCACATTGAACATTTTCTAGAAAATCAACAAATGCATCTTCCTTATACTTTCTAGCCTCATTTTCTAATAGCATTGCTGCTTCCCCCTCGTAAGTCGTTTTGTCAATAATATTTAACAGAGATGCCACCCCATCAAATAATCGTCCAACGGATGAAGTTTTTAAGCTATTGTTAACTAGCATCTTACCGTAGATTCTCCATTCAGTTTCAGAGAATTTGGATTTCACGGCTTCTTTTTCAGTTTCAGGAAGTACACTCAATAAAGATAATCGCGGTTCTTTTGCCATTTTGTCGGCAGCCAGCCAGTCAAAATATTCAAAGTGAGTCAGCCTTTCCATTTTATGGTTTTCACAATTGAAAAATTCGCCACCCCAAATGGCTTGGTCTTCTCCGAATCCGGTACCATCCCAAATAACACCCAATATTTTTTCTTCGGATTCAAATAAATCATGTTCGCCCAAAACACTGGCAAAATGGGCTTTATGATGTTGAACAGAAATTAGATTGGCATTCCATCTTTCGGATAGTTCTCTTCCCAAAATACTACTCTGATATTGTGGGTGTGCATCGATTAAGACAGTTTCAGCTTGAGTTTGAAACAGCTTTTCGAATTGATTTACACTTTCTTCAAACCTTTCTGAAACGTCGTAACTATCCAAATTTCCAAAATACGGACTCACATAAGTATGCGAATTAGGTACAAAGGCATAAGTGCTTTTTAAATGAGCACCCATAGCTAAAACCTTCTCATTATAAGATTGTATAGTCCCTATATAATTAGGAGCTAATCCACGAGAGCGCCGCAAAATAACTTGATTCTCTCCAATAAAACGAACTACAGAATCATCTTGAGGAAAAGAAACTTCTAAATCATGATGCAAGAAATAATCGGCTATTCCAGATAGCTTTTTCTCAGCATCAGTTTCTTCAGAAATAATGGGCGAACCATGAATATTTCCACTTGTCGCAATGATGGGCATTTGAAGTTCAACCATCAAAAGCGTAAGCAGAGCAGAAGACGGAAGCATAACTCCCAATTGATTTAATCTCGGCGCAATACTTTGGT
The DNA here is from genome assembly GCF_963975415.1 of uncultured Kriegella sp. Classification (NCBI taxonomy): domain Bacteria; kingdom Pseudomonadati; phylum Bacteroidota; class Flavobacteriia; order Flavobacteriales; family Flavobacteriaceae; genus Kriegella; species uncultured Kriegella sp. The sequence continues at coordinate 10,712 of NZ_CAXBGN010000015.1, read as the reverse complement.
GCTCTATGTCTTGAATCTTGTCTTTCGGATTTAGAATCACAATAGGCGCTATAGCAGAACATAGTGTTTCTTCTTCAACCTGGCTTAGTTGAAAATCATTCTTTATTTTTTTTATGGATGGATAAAGTAGAGCAAAAGGTTTTGTAGGGCGTTGTTTTTTTTCTCTAAGTTTTCCTATAGTTTTTTTGTTGTTTGCATCGCAACAAAGTAAATAACCATTGGTGTTTTTCAAAGCGAGAATGCTTCCTTTTCGAAGTATGTTTGCCGCTTTTTTGATAAGCTCATTTTGGTTTCCGATGAGTTGCCGACCTTCACAATCGCTTAGTTTCAATTGTATACCGCAATCAGAACAACTATTAGTTTGCGAGTGAAAGCGCCTATCGATAGGGTTGGCATATTCCGTTTGACACGTTTCACACATATTAAACACTGAAACGGTAGTATTTGTTCTTTCAAATGGAAATTTTGTGGTTACCGCATATCGAGGGCCACAATTGGTACAGGTCGTAAACGCGTAGCCATATCGACGATTATCTGCGTCTTTAATTTCTGCTTTGCAAGACTCACAAATGGCGAAGTCTGGCGTTAATGGAATATTAATTTGATTATTTATTTCCGAAGGAATAATTCCAAAATCATCAAAGGCCTCATGCGAAACCTTACAAATGGAATGTGATTGAATAACAGAAATTTCAGGCGCACCATCAAGAATCAAAGTCAAGAATTCTTTTGCCTTTTCTTCTGTTGAATTTATATGGATTAGAACACCGTCAGCATTATTGCAAACCGAGCCTTTTAGTAAATTTTTACGCGCTAACCCATACACAAAAGGACGAAAACCTACGCCTTGTACTTGTCCTGAAATTATAATCTGAAAGGTTTGCAGCATTTAGGCATTATCCTTTCTTTTGTTCGATTTTTTCTAGTAACCAATCACACCATTCATCAACTCCCTCCTCAGAAAGCGAAGAAATTTGAATTACCTCTAGTTCATGATTTACCTCGCGTGCATCTTTTGTTACGGCCTCTACAGAGAAAGGCACATAGGGTAATAAATCAGCTTTGGAAACCAGCATCATATCACTTGTCAAAAACATTTTTGGATATTTCTTTGGTTTGTCGTCGCCCTCTGTTGTTGCCATGAGTGTTACCCGATAGTCTTCTCCTAAATCAAAAGAAGATGGACAAACCAAGTTCCCAACGTTCTCAATAAACAGTAAATCAATATTTTCTAAATCGAATTGGTCGAGTACCTGATGAATCATTTGCGCCTCTAAATGACAAATCCCACCAGTGACAATTTGTAAAGCTTGAATTCCCGTTTCACGAATACGGTCTGCATCGCGTTCAGTTTCTAAATCGCCGACCATAACGGCAATCTTTATTTTGTCTTTCAGCTTTTCAGCAGTTTTCTGCATTAAAGTGGTTTTACCACTTCCCGCTGAAGATGTTATATTGATTAGCAAAGTATTGGTCTTTGCCATTTCTTTCTTAATAATATCTGCCACAAAATCATTTGCTTTAAGCAAATTAATATTAGTGTTTTCACATTGCACCGTTCCACGTGCTGCTTTTGTTGATTTATCTACCATTTTCTTTTTCTATTTGAGAAACCTTATAGTTTTTAGTTTTATAAACTGACCAGCCGCCAAGGCTAGTCGTCAAATTCAACTTTATGAATTAGCATCTCTTCACCTTGAATCACATTCTTACTGGGCCTTTCACAGTTGTCACATATAAACCGATAATTTTTCACATCAGTTATATGGTCACAGACTTCACATTCTATTTTTAGCTCCGTCATTTCTATTTTGAGCTTTACATGATGGTACTCTGGATTCATCATTTGAGATGCCTCATATGCATTGTACAACAAACGGGGTTCAATATTTGAGAGAATGCCAACCTTTAGATGAATGGTCTTCATCTTATTCAATTTCTCTGTCTCAAACTCCTGTTCAAGGGTTCTCAGAATGCTATTCACAATAGACGTTTCGTGCATTAAATTAAACTTTTTACTTTTTCTAATTCTTTTAAATGGTCATTTGCTTGTGAAATCAAATCAGCATCTTTGACCAATGTTTTGATCTCTTCAGCTTTCGACTTCATTTCCTCGTATTTTTTTAATTCATCAGAACTATCCTCATTATGTGTTAACCATCCTAATTCTAGCATATTCATTAAGGTTAAAGCACGTTCAAAAGGATATGTTTCTACCGTACGTATGTCAAGCGCTTCTTGAAAAAGACCTGATGATTTTTTCAAATTATCATGCAATTTCGCCGGTGGAAAATGCATCAACGCTGTAGCGTAGTTATGACTTGCCATGGCATATTCATAGGGATACTGCTCTTTGTTATAGAAAGCTAAAACCTCTTTAAACGATGAAGCACAAAAGGCTGTCCACATTGGCTTTTCTTCTGCTCCCACAGGAATTTCAGAATATATCAACGCTAAGTTATGATGCACATCTGCAAATTTTTGGGGATGTGTATCTCGTTTAAAAACCTTTAGCACATCTTGAAAAGCATTAATGGCTGCTTTGTAATATTGCGGACTACCATTTTTTGACCATGTATAAAGAAGGATGGCTTTTTTGAAACCTGCTTCTCCTAAAAATTCAGGAATATCTTCTTGTTTAAAATATTGAATCGCTCTATTTATCAGTTCTTTGGAGGCAATAAAATCTTCCTTGAAATTAGCAATCTCAGCAGCATCAACCAATAACATACCTGCTTGAACTTTTAAACCTTTGCTCTCAAAATGGGCAATAGACTGTAATTGTAACTCATGAACTTCTTCTAGCTCTTCGTTACTATAAGGTACTTGTAATTGCACCATCAAAATACCAGCTAAATGAGTATTCATTGCAAATTTTGCATCGTCGGAAATGGCAATTGCTTTTTGTTCTTCTGCTAATTGTTTCGCTTCTTGTAATTCTCCAGCATCTAGTAATAGATTCAGAAAGTGTTTTGCTGAAAATACTTTGACTTCATCATTTTCTGTCTTACTCAATGCATCTAAAAATCCTTTTTTTAGTTGCATATGGTCTTGCTGACTTTCGACATTACCATAATAACTAAGTATAGCACTATTATGCGGTGATGTATTGTAACAAAAATCAATCATATCAGCCGAAATTTCATACCCGAATTGCAAATGTGTTGCAATCAAAAGATGATGGTAAATGGGATATTCTTCAGAGACATACTCAAAAGCTTTCTGTTGATTTCCTAGTTTATAAAAAACCAAAGCAAGTAAATTTTCTCTGTTATATGGATTAGCGGGAAATACATATGGAGGCTCTAAATCATACCAATCTAAAGGAACTGTAATTTCATCGGAATCAACTACCAAGGTTTTTAGGTCCTTTATAGTTTCCGAATCTTCAGTTATAGTAACTAGTTCACCCAAACGTTCCACAGAAGCAATTGCTTTCTGAACTTCTTTATATGAATCAGTTGTTGTTAATATCGTAAGCATCTTTGTCTACTTTTTGTGTGCCTCTTGGGTCTTTTGCTGCCGTCTGCTGCATACTTCTCCCATATATTTCGGCTAGGCGTTCTGTTCTGTAATCCCCAATGGTTTGAATTAAAACTTGGTTTGGGTCTTTGGTATTTATAAATATAAGAGAAACTTCCCAACGCCCTTTGACTGGTGTAACATTGTATTGTACCTCCGCATCCAATAACCAATCGCTCTTTTGTTTCGACATTTTGCTAAGTCTTAAATACTAACTTTTATCAAACTTGTTTTTTCAATAATTTCATATTCTAAATCTCTATCTGTCGTGTCTAAATCATTGTCAATCAATATCTCACGAATAGCTAGAGTTTTATCTCCTTTTAAGTTACGCGATTTTAATAGAAACTGAGTCGGTTTGTACATTTTAACAAACCACTGACTAGAAACAGGAGTAATTAAAATGGTCCCTTTTTCTTCCAAATAGGTGACGTAGGCGTAATGAATTTCTCCAAAAATGGGTTCAATCAATTCATTATCCAAATAGATATGGGAAGTCTTTAGGGTAATTTTTGTACTCACGTATGAATAGATAGATTTAAATCTTCTAGAATATGTTGAACCACTTTATCTCCAGCTTCCTTTACCCCATCACTCATATCAATTTCTAACTTTGTGTTTTCAATTGCCACTAAGTATACCTGAATGTCTTCTGGATACTCGTCTTGCAAAATCTTTTTGGTATAAGATAAGGCTTGGTCCCATTTCATTCCATGGAGAAAAACCAGAGGGTCGTCTTGTGGTGCTTTCATAACTTCTTCGGCAGGTACTTTAAATAAAGTGCCTACTGGTTCATTGCTGTTCAAAACTCCGTCTACGAGAATTATTTTATCATGACCTTTCAATCTGAAAAGCACTTCAAAAGCAGCGGTACCCATATCAAATATGCTAATGTCTTCAGAAACAGGTAGTTTTTCTTTTAATTGCTCAATTACATAAATACCAATGGCATCATCACTTCGCACCGGATTTCCAAACCCCATTATTGCCGTCTTCATATCTTTTTAATTTCCTGTTAAAGTAAAAGACTTTCCCGAGGTTGCCCCCAGGAAAGTCTATATAAAACTATATGTCAGAAGTTATAGTTTAAATCGTGATAGCTCTACGCCAGTTTTTGCATCATGCGCATGTACAGTACAAACCAAACATGAATCAAAAGAGCGTGCTACGATACCTACTTCTACTGGATCTAATGGGTCTTCGATTGTTGTACCCAATAAAGCCTCTTCTATAGGACCTGGATTATCATTACCATCTTGCGGACCAACATTCCATGTTGTTGGCGCCATTACTTGATAGTTTTTGATAACACCATCTTTAATTTCTATCCAATGGGCTAATGCACCACGAGCAGCTTCTGTAGCACCGAAACCTTTACCGTCTTTTTCGACAGGTTTGATGTAGAATTCGCCATCTAAATCAATTTCAGATAACCATTGCTCAATAAATTTATATAATCTAGGTGCTTCATGAACTCTCGCCAGTACTCTAGTAAACACACTAGGTCCGAGCTTTTTCATAATGTCTCCAAACAAAGGGTCATTAATTTGATGGTCTTTATTATTCGGATTAGCATTCATAATAACTCTAGACAAGGGTCCTGCTTCTGCAGCGTGACCATCATACCGAGGAGCTTTTGACCAGCTATATTGACCATCAAAGTCACTATCATGTAAAGTTTGTGACTTGGCGGGTGTTGGTAATGGCTCGTCCCATGGGTGTAAACCATCTTCTTGGTCATTATACCAAGAGTGCTTAACATGCTCACTTACTTTCATATGGTCAAATTCATGATAGTTTTCGCCATCAAAGAATCCGCTAGATGAAATTAAGGCATCATTTCTCCCCTCAATTGTAGGGTTGTTATATCGGTCTTTGTGTAAATACGTTCCAGTCGCCAAGAATTTGCCAACACCTTGTCCGAATTTATCTAATCCGAATTCTTGACCAGCTCTAATTAACAATCCTAAATCACTATTCTTATGTGACTCATTCTCATCAACCCAAGCCAACATATCATCCCATGATTTAATTTCTAAATAGCGCTCGATTGAACAGCCCAACCAAACTGGCTCAAGCCAATCATTTTTAAACTGAGTCATAATGGCATGTGCTCTTGTGATATCCTTTAAAGTAGGAGCACACATTACACCGCCTGGCACCATATAACTTGAATGTGGCCATTGTCCACCAAACAAAGCGTAAACTTGAACTGGCAAACCACTAGCGGTTAAACCAATTTGAAAGGTTTCACCAACATAAGCTGACCAGCGTTTTACTACTTCTTTATACAAAGGTTTATCTGCATATTTTTTATTTGCTAAATCTGTAGCAAAAATAGCATAGAACCATCTTGGAATACTTTGAATAGTTTCTGTAGCCTGACCAATAGCTCTTAATAACAGCGCATTTGGACTTAACTTGGTTCCCCAAGCAGTATCTAAGGCTGATGATGCACAGTACAAATGCGAACCACCACAGATACCACAAATTCTAGGAGTAACAATGAGTCCTGATTGCGGGTCTTTACCTTCCATAATTTTCTCGAAACCTCTAAACATTGCCGCTTGCGTGTGTGCGCGAGTAACCTTGCCATTGTCGATATATACTTTTACGTCCAAATCACCTTCAACTCGACCTACAGGCGAAATATTTAATTCTGTAACTGACATTTTCTTTTCTTTAAATTCTATTTATTTAGAAGTTTCCATAACTCTCTTATTAGTTGGCATGACCTTTTGAAAGCCAGCTTCCAAATAATAAGCTAACTTAGTTCTACCTTCAGGAACTTCTTTTGGAAAAACTCCTAGATGCTTCATTGTCTTCAACACACTACCCTTAGCAAGATCATTATGAGGAAATCCTGGTTCAGTACAACCCAGACATGGATGGTTAGAACGTGTTTTACTTGATTGTCTATTCCAAAGAATATTATTACAACTTGCTCTAGTCATTGGACCTCTACATCCTACTTCATAAAAGAGACATCCACCTCGACGACCAAAGCCACCATCCACTTTTTGAGCAAAATTGGTTACGTTGGTACAACCATCTTGAACGAAATCAGTAAAGAAAGTTTTTGGTCTGTGATATTCATCAATAAGAACATCACCAATTCTTCCGACAGAAATAGCAACAAGAATTTGAGTAATCCAATCTGGGTGCGCAGGGCAACCAGGGATATTGATTACTGGCAAACCACCTTTAGAAACAAAATCGGGTCCTAAGAAACCACCTTTTTTCTTTTTGTGAAATTGGAAACCCGTTGATTCACTTGGATTAGGAGCAACTGCGGGTATTCCTCCCCATGTTGCACAATCGCCAATAGCAACTACATAACCTGCTACTTTAGAAAGTTCATCAATCCAGTCCTTCATAGGACGGTCCGCAAAAAGATTCATAGTACCCGTATTGTCAGGTCCCTGAATAATAGAGCCTTCGAACACAAAAATATCCATCTGGATTTTACCGTCAAGAATATCTTTTAACAAATCTTGAACTTGGTCTCCGATCTGTAAACCAGTTGTTGGATGCCATAAAATGTTTAAACCGAAATCGGTGATAAGTTCAACCACTGTTGGCTCTTCAGCGTTCAAAAAGGACATGGTGTTCCCACTGCATGCTCCTCCTTGTAACCATAGTACGTTTGCCATAAATTATTAGTTATTTATTTTACAAGGCTTTAAAATAGTAATATGTCATTTATTTAACAAAAAATAAATGATATTCTAATTTGTTTAGAATTGTTCCAGATAATAAGCACTCAATTTTTATAGAATAGTCCGAATAACCATTTTCGATATATTAAGAATTTACCTATAATTACGAGCTTTTATTTAAAACAAAAGGCTCTTGACTGTGTCTATTAGGGAAATAGAAAGTTTTCAACTATACCGCTAATTGCAATAAGACCAATGGTTTCTAGTGACTTAATGATACTATTGTACAAACCCAAAAATGGGCCATTTTAACGGATGGGATTACAAAAACAATTTCTGGATAATTGATGTTTTTTTTCTTGGTCTCTTTTAATAGTTTCGTTAATTGACCTTTTGTAGGACATTTACTTTCTATTTAGTACTGTGAATTTCTCTACTCAAATATCCGTTTATAGGAGAGTGTATATTTTCATAATCAAACCTTATTCTAAGTTTTTTCATATCCTCTGAAAGTTTAGTATCTAAAATTTTTGCATAATGCTGTGTAGTTTTCAATGATTTATGACCTAGCATCTTGCTAACTGACTCTAGTGGAACTCCATTAGATAAGGTTACTGTTGTTGCAAAAGTATGTCTAGCCATATGGAAAGTCAGCTTTTTCTTTATCCCCGTTAAGTTTGCTATTTCCTTGAGATAACCATTTGTTCTTTGGTTGCTAAATACAGGAAGAAGTTTACCATTAAACTTAGTTTGACCCGAATACTTACTTATAATTTGCTCAGCAATAGGTAAAATTGGAATACTACTCAAAGTCTTGGTCTTGGTTCTATTCACTTTTATCCAGCGCTCACCATCAATCCCAATTACAATATCATCTTCCTTAAGTTTTTCAATATCAACATAAGCAAGCCCCGTATAACAGCTAAAAACAAAAACATCTCTAACATGCTCTAGTCGTTTAATATAAAAATCACTTTGTATGAGTTTCGCAAGCTCATCGTTACTCAAAAATTCCTTGTTAATAATATTTGGTCGAAGTTTAAAATTATAAAATGGGTCCTTATCCAACCATCCATTTGCATAAGCAACTCTAATAATTTTCTTGAAATAAGCTATGTACTTTAAAGCAGAGTTATGCGAAAGATTTTGCTCAGTTTTTAAGAAATAGATGAACGCGTTAATGAAAATGACATCTATTTTATTTACTGCAAAATCTTTCAAATTATAGTTATTCTCTATAAATTTCCCCAGATGCTTTTTAGTTGTTTTGTAGCGTTGAAGGGTCCTGTAAGAGAAATCTTTACCCAATAACCTTTCCATTCTCAAATTATGCTCAATAAATAACTCTAAAATTAGTTTCTGTTTTTTATTAGCCCCAATGTATTCATCACGTATTGTTTTTGCAGAAATTATATTACTATTATCCTTGGACAGATTCTGATAAATTTCATATACTCTGTTTTTGATAACATCTAGTTGTCTATTGTATTGTCTTGCTTCTATGCTATAACCGATTACTTTGTTCGCCTTAGCATTCCATTTAGACAGTGGTACTTTGTGCATAGTACTCACTTCTGCTCTTTTCCCGTTGACTGTTATTCTAAGATAGATAGTGGCCATTGTTGGGTCGCTAGTTCCCTTTTTTCTGATATAAAATAATATGGATAATAAATCTTGCACGATTATTTAAGTTTAAAACACTTAAATGTAGAAAATAAATCTTAAAGAGCATGCTTATAAACTACTGAATACAAGATAATTAAAACCAATTCGGTTGCACTAAATTAAATATTACTAGTGCCACCGAATTAGACACCTTTTGGTTGAATTTAAATACTATTAAATGATATCACTGAAAATAAAAAACCCTATAAACATTGAGGTTTATAGGGTTTTGATTTAATTTGATGAGTTCTTAGTACTCGAGGTGGGAATCGAACCCACACTCCAAAGGAACTGGATTTTGAATCCAGCGATTTTAATACCAAAATTCATTAACTACTCTTATAATCAATTGATTAACAATAATTTAATTTTAATTGATTTCATTTAATATCATCTAAAATCAATATTTGTTGTACCTATGTTGTACCAAAAATGATTATCTTTATAATCTAAATTTTAAGAGTATGGCATCGAACGCAAAAATCGTAGTAAGAAAAAAGGTAAATAAAGAAGGGCTGTACCCATTGGCAATAAGAATTACTCAAAATCGTAAATCTACATACCATTATATAGGTCATTATATTGATTTACAAGATTGGGATGAAAATAAATCGCGAGTTAGAAAGTCCAATACCAATTCAGTAAGATTGAATAATTTATTAGCAACAAAATTATTAGAGGTCAATAAAGCACTTGTGGATTTACAGTCTGAGAAAAAGGATTATTCAGCAAATCAGATTAAAGAGTCTCTTTATTCCGAATCCAAATCAAGTACTTTTTATGATGTAGCGAATGATTTTCTTTTTGAACTTGAAGAAAATAATAAGCTTGCCCAACTATCCGCAGACAAAGTTCGTGTGAATCACGTCATAAACTTCAATAAAAGTAAGCAACTAACTTTTCCCGAAATTGATGAGCAGTTCTTAAGGAAATTCAAAATCTATTTAAAGAAAGAGTTTAAGCTCTCTGACAGGTCCATAGTAAACAACTTAGTGGTTATAAGAACTATCTACAACAGGGCGATTAAAATGAACTTAGTGGACAGAAAGCTTTATCCGTTCGGTTCAGATAAGGTTAGGATTAAGTTTCCAGAAACTGAAAAAATCGGGCTCAATAAAAAAGATATAGTGGCTTTTGAAACTGTAAAAAACTTAACAGATAGTGAAACCCACGCTCGCAATATTTGGTTATTCAGCTTTTATTTTGCAGGTATTAGAGCCGCAGACGTTCTTGAAATAAGATGGTCCGATATTTATGACGAAAGATTGCATTATAGAATGAATAAAAATTCAAAATTGCTTTCTCTTAAGATTCCTGAAAAGGCGTTATCCATCTTAGAATATTATAAGAGCACAAAACGTAGCGACAACGATTTTGTCTTTCCGGAATTGAAAAAGGCTGACCTGGACGATGCAAGGGATGTTTATGCCAAGACAAAAACAGCTACAAAAAAATTCAATAAATACTTAGTTGAAGTTGCTAAGAAAGCAAAAGTTAAAAAGAAAGTAACGATGCACATTGCACGTCACAGCTTTGGAAATCTATCCGAAGACAAAATTCCAATTAAAATGCTGCAAAAACTCTACCGACACAGCGACCTGAAAACAACAATAAGCTACCAAGCAAATTTCATCCACAAAGATGCTGATGATGCTTTGGATAGTGTAATCAACTTTTGAACATTCCAATTTTGCAACACAGTTGCACAAAAATTCTGTTATCTTTGTACTGTGAAATTTATAGCAATCATACTTTCGTTTTATTTCTTGGCACTTAATGCTGTGCCTTGCAATGATATGAATTATAGCGAAGATGATTCCCAAGTTGTTACGGTAATCGATGCTGATGGTGACCACAGTCAAGATT